>CANSKO010000005.1 GCA_947647505.1 uncultured Roseburia sp.
CACTCAAAGTCAGCAAAACTAAGGGTTAAGCACTTGGCAAGCAGACACTAATTATGAAAATAGAAGAGGTATATTTATGAAGCAGTTACACATCCGAATCATGGAGTTACTACAGGAAAAGAAGATAAGCAAAACAAAAATTTGTAAAGATTTGGATTTACAGAGAGGAAATTTCAATCGATATTGCAGAGATGAGTTTCAAAGAATCGATGCAAATCTTATTTTGAAATTGTGTGAGTATTTTGAATGCGACATTGTCGATCTGTTAGAAATAAAGGAATCCTGAATTCAAAATCCATACAGGATGAGCGCAAAATCCGATCTGTACAGCTTCTTTTACTTTCTCGATTCGCGAATCGAATATTTTCAGTCTGCATATATGAATTGCGTTATATGTTGTCTTTTTGTTTCGATTATAAAAATCTCAAGACAGTCCCCGATCCTTGCAAATTACGCCGCTTTCCTTTTTGCATCCTGAAATTTATGCTTGACATATACCCCCATAGGGTATATACTGACCATACGCAAAGCAGATCGGAGGTATAAAAATGCAGAAAGAACGGGAATGCTGTTTGCATAAGACAAAGGAACGTTCCAACGTGGAAAGCAAAGCCCTGCTTCATCGCTTAAATCGCATTGAAGGACAGATCCGCGGCATCAAAGGCATGGTAGAGCGGGATGCGTACTGTACGGATATTCTGATGCAGGCGTCTGCCGCAAACGCGGCCTTAAACAGCTTTTGCTGCGCGCTGTTATCCGAGCATATCCGAACCTGCGTGACAAACGACATCCGGGAAGGCAGAGAAGAGACGGTAGAAGAGCTGCTTGTCGTTTTGCGGAAACTGATGAAATAGTGTGTCTGAAGAGATTCAGACAGAAAGCAGACAGAGGTGATGGCATGGAGCAGTATACGGTAACGGGAATGAGCTGCGCCGCGTGCAGCGCGCGCGTGGAGAAGGCCGTGGAGAAGGTGCCGGGCGTAACGGAATGTTCCGTCAGTCTTTTGACGAATTCCATGGGCGTGAGCGGGACGGCGGATGCGGCGGAAATCATTGCGGCGGTTTCCTCCGCCGGATACGGAGCGTCCCGCAAAGATGCGCAGGAAACAGATGCGAAAGGAAAGCAAACGGCGGACGCGGAAGCGTTCCTGAAAGACGCCGAAACGCCGGCGTTAAAAAAGCGGCTGCTTGCTTCCGTCGGATTTTTGATCGTTTTGATGTACTTGTCGATGGGCCATATGATGTGGGGCTGGCCGCTGCCGGAAATCCTTGCGAAAAACCATATAGCGGCGGGGCTTTTGCAAATGCTTTTGACAATAGCGATTATGGCGGTGAATCAGAAGTTTTTTATCAATGGATTCCGCAGTCTGTTTCATCTTTCGCCCAATATGGATACGCTTGTGGCGCTTGGGGCGGCGGCAGCGTTTGGATACAGCGTATGCGCTCTGTTTGCCATGACGGATGCGCAGCTGAACGGGGATGCGGCGGGCGTGATGTCGTATATGCACGAGTTTTACTTTGAATCCGCGGCGATGATTCTGACGCTGATTACCGTTGGCAAGATGCTGGAGGCGCGCTCCAAAGGCAAGACGACGGACGCGCTGAAAAATCTGATTCGTCTTTCGCCGCAGAAAGCGACGGTGCTTTACGATGGAAAAGAAACAGAGGTTTCGATCGAGCAGGTGAAAAAAGGCGATATCTTCGTTGTGCGTCCGGGCGAGCATATTCCGGTGGACGGCATCGTTCTGGAAGGGAACAGCGCCGTAAACGAGTCTGCGCTGACGGGAGAGAGCATTCCGGTGGACAAAGCGCCGCAGGACGCCGTGTCCGCTGCGACGATCAACAGCTCCGGATTTTTAAAGTGCGAGGCGGTCCGGGTCGGAGAGGATACGACGCTTTCGCAGATCATCCGTCTCGTTGGCGATGCGGCCGCGACGAAAGCGCCGATTGCAAAAGTGGCGGATAAGGTTTCCGGCGTATTTGTGCCTGTCGTAATCGTCCTTTCCCTTGTGACGATGGCGGTGTGGCTGCTTGCGGGACAGGACATTGGATTTGCGCTGGCAAGAGGAATTTCAGCGCTTGTCATAAGCTGTCCGTGCGCGCTTGGCCTTGCGACGCCCGTAGCGATTATGGTAGGCAATGGCGTTGGAGCCAAAAGCGGCATTATGTTTAAGACGGCCGTATCGCTGGAGGAAGCCGGAAAGATGCAGATTGTGGCGCTGGATAAGACGGGAACGATTACGACGGGAGAGCCGTCCGTTACCGATCTCATACCGGCGGAAGGCGTCACAGAAGACGCCTTGCTGCATGCGGCGGCTTCTCTGGAGCAGAAGAGCGAGCATCCTCTGGCGTCTGCGATTTTACGTTATGCAAAAGAGAAGGAGCTTCTGATTCAGGAGGTGTCGGATTTTGCCGCAGTCGCCGGAAACGGTCTGACCGGAACGTTAAACGGCGTGCGCCTGTGGGGTGGAAACGCATCGTATGCACAGAAGCATGCGGCTGTTCCAAATTCCATGAAAGAGCGGGCGCAGCAGCTTTCCGACGAAGGGAAAACGCCGTTGTATTTTTCCGAAGAAGGGCGGTTTCTTGGGGTGATTGCCGTCGCGGATCAGATCAAAGCGGAAAGTCCGGGAGCGGTAAGCGAATTGAAGAACATGGGAATTCGCGTCGTTATGCTGACGGGCGATAATGCGCGTACCGCAAAGGCGATCGGCAGTCTGGCCGGCGTGGATGAAGTCATTGCAGACGTGCTGCCGGAGGGAAAGGAACAGGCGATTCGTTCTTTACAGGAGCAGGGCAAGGTGGCGATGGTCGGGGATGGGATCAACGATGCGCCGGCTCTGACGCGGGCGGATATCGGGATTGCCATTGGAGCCGGGACGGACGTGGCCATTGACGCGGCGGACGTTGTATTGATGAAAAGCCGGTTGAGCGACGTTCCGGCGGCGATTCGTTTAAGCAGGGCGACGCTTCGGAATATTCATGAAAATCTGTTCTGGGCGTTTATTTACAACATCATTGGAATTCCGCTGGCGGCCGGGGTATGGATTCCGATCTTTGGCCTGAAGCTGAATCCAATGTTTGGCGCGGCGGCTATGAGCCTGTCCAGCTTTTGCGTCGTAACGAATGCGCTGCGCCTGAATCTGCTTTCCATCCATGATGCAGGAAAAGATAAAAAGCTGAGGCCCGTAAAGCGCGCGGCCAGTGAAAAAAATAAGAAAAAAACGGAGGGTATGACAATGAAAAAAACAATCAAAATTGAAGGCATGATGTGCGGACACTGCGAGGCGAGCGTAAAGAAAGCGCTGGAGGCCGTTGCGGGCGTAACAGAGGCAGACGTCAGTCATGAAGCGGGGACAGCCGTTGTTTCACTCAGCGAAGAAGTTTCCGATGCGGTTTTGAAACAGGCGGTTGAAGAAAAAGAATATGCCGTAACAGAAATTCAGTAGAAAAGCATATGAAGCGTTTTTTACAAAATCTTTAGAAAAAACAAGAAAAGTTCATGAACTTCTGTATTGCTTTTAAGAGATGGAACACATATAATAAGGGATAGTAGTCTGTCGGAGCGGCAGTTACTGTGGAAATATGCGGCATCGTCTACAGACGGCGGATGCCGCTTCCGTACGGAGGAGATTATGGACAATAAGGAACCAAACAGACCAAACGGCAGCCGTAACAATAAAAACGGGCAGATGATTCTGACATTTATCATCGTATCCCTTGTCGTTCTGTTTTTTACGAGTATGATATCCAATCGCATGACGAGACAGTTTAATCAGAAGATTTCCTATACGGAATTTCTGGAAAAGATTCAGTCCGGCGAAATTGAGAGCATCGAATTTACAGGGACGCAGATCAATATCATACAGAAGTCAAAAGAGAATTCCAGATTTCAGCAGACGTTTTACACAGGCATGGTAAATGACTATGACCTGATTCCTCTGCTTAAGGAGCACAAGGTGGAGATTCACGGCTATATACCGGATAATACGTCCACCTGGATTTACAATATTTTAAGCTTTGTCATACCGCTTGTCATGGTGTGGATTCTGCTGGCGTTTCTGATGCGGCGCATGGGCGGCGGAGGCGGCGTTATGGGCGTTGGGAAGTCAACGGCCAAAGTATATGTGGAGAAATCCACCGGCGTGACGTTCAAAGACGTGGCGGGACAGGATGAAGCAAAGGAATCCCTGCAGGAGGTCGTGGATTTTCTGCACAATCCGAAGAAATATCGCGACATTGGCGCGAAGCTGCCCAAAGGCGCGCTTTTGGTAGGGCCTCCGGGCACCGGTAAGACGCTGCTTGCGAAAGCCGTTGCGGGAGAGGCGAACGTGCCGTTTTTTTCGTTGGCAGGTTCAGATTTTGTAGAGATGTTTGTCGGCGTCGGCGCGTCCCGCGTAAGGGATTTGTTCAAAGAAGCGCAGAAGCAGGCGCCATGCATTATCTTTATTGATGAGATTGACGCGATCGGAAAGAGCCGCGATTCCAGATTTGGCGGCAACGACGAAAGAGAGCAGACGCTGAACCAGCTTCTGGCGGAAATGGATGGGTTTGACACCTCCAAAGGGCTTTTGATTTTGGCGGCGACGAACCGTCCGGAAGTCTTAGACAAGGCGCTGCTGCGGCCGGGGCGTTTTGACCGGCGCATTATTGTGGACCGTCCGGATCAGAAGGGTCGTCTGGAAACGCTTAAGGTGCATTCCAAAGACGTGATGATGGATGAAACGGTCGATCTGGAAGCGCTTGCGCTTGCGACGGCCGGACTGGTAGGCTCGGATCTTGCCAATATGATTAACGAGGCGGCGATCAATGCCGTAAAGAACGGGCGCAAGTTCGTCAATCAGAGCGATTTGTTTGAAGCGTTTGAACTGGTGGCGGTCGGCGGCAAAGAGAAGAAAGACCGCGTTATGAGCGAGAAAGAGAAAAAGATCGTAGCGTACCATGAGGTTGGCCACGCGATGGTGACTGCGCTGCAGAAAAATACCGAACCGGTGCAGAAGATTACCATTGTTCCGCGCACAATGGGCGCGCTTGGGTATACGCTGCAGACGCCGGAAGAAGAAAAGTTTCTGGATACCAAAGAAGAGCTGCTTTCCAAGATCACGACGTTTATGGCCGGGCGCGCAGCGGAGGAAATCGTCTTTCATTCGGTGACAAGCGGCGCGGCAAATGACATTGAGCGTGCAACGAATATTGCGAAATCCATGATTACCCGGTTTGGCATGTCGGAGAAATTTGGCATGATGAGCCTTGTTACGGTGGAAAGCCAGTATCTGGACGGCCGGCCCGCAATGAACTGTGCGGAAAAGACGGCGGCGCAGGTGGATAAGGAAGTTTTAAAGCTGATTCATTCCTGTTATCAAAAGGCGGTGAAGCTTCTGACGGCTGACAGAGACGTGCTGGATCAGATTTCCGAATACCTTTTTGAGCATGAGACGATTACGGGTAAGGAATTTATGAAGATGTTCCGCGAGCTGAAAGGATTGCCGGAGCCGGAGGAAAAAAAGCAGGACAGTAAGGACGGACAGTAAGCATGTTTCAACTGGAAGAAGAACTGAAAAAACTCCCGGATCAGCCGGGAGTTTATATTATGCACGACAAAAAGGACGCGATCATCTATATCGGAAAAGCCGTATCTTTGACCAAACGGGTGCATCAGTATTTTCAGGCGAGCCATAACGAGGGACTTAAGAAAGCGCAGATGGTTCGCCAGATTGCCCGGTTTGAGTACATCGTAACGGATTCGGAGCTTGAGGCGCTCGTGCTGGAATGCAATCTGATTAAAGAGCACAGGCCGAAATACAATACCATGCTGCGGGACGATAAGACGTATCCGTACATAAAAGTGACTCTGGGAGAAGCGTATCCAAGAGTCCTTTTTGCGCGTCAGTTAAAAAAAGACAAGTCCCGGTATTTTGGCCCCTATACAAGCGCAGGGGCGGTCAAGGACACGATTGACCTTTTAAACCGGCTGTATGGGCTGCGCACATGCAGACGCATTTTGCCGAGGGATATTGGAAAAGAGCGTCCCTGTCTGAATTATCATATCCGGCAGTGCGACGCGCCCTGTCAGGATTATATTTCAGAAGAAGACTATGCGACGCGCGTCGGGAAGGCGATTCGCTTTTTAAATGGAGAATACCAGCCGATTTTAAAAGAGCTGGAAGAAAAAATGCAGGCGGCTTCCGCAGAAATGGAATTTGAAAAAGCGGCTGAATACAGAGATCTGCAAAACAGTGTAAAGCAGATTGCGCAAAAGCAGAAAATAACGGATGCCAACGAAGAAGACAGGGACGTGGTCGGTCTGGCAAAGGAGGGGGAAGACGCAGTCGTGCAGGTGTTTTTCATCCGGGGCGGCAAGCTGATCGGAAGAGAGCATTTTTACATGAAAATCGCGGCGGAAGATGCGGGCGATCAGATTCTGACGGCTTTTCTCAAGCAGTACTATGCGGGAACGCCGTTTATTCCCCGCCTGATTATGCTGCCGTCAGATATCGAAGAGAAAGAAGTGATTGAAACGTGGCTTTCCGGCAGACGGGGCCAGAGGGCGTATATCAAAGCGCCGCAGAAGGGCATGAAGGAAAAGCTTGTTGAGCTTGCCACAAAAAATGCGCGGCTTGTTCTGACGCAGGATAAGGAGCGGCTGAAACGGGAAGAGGGACGGACGATTGGCGCGGTAAAAGAGGTTGCGGGGCTGTTGGGCTTAAACGGCATTGTGCGCATCGAAGCGTATGACATATCCAATATCAGCGGCTTTCAGTCGGTCGGCTCTATGGTGGTGTATGAGAAGGGAAAGCCCTGCCGCAGCGATTACCGGAAGTTTCGGCTGAAAACCGTGTCCGGCCCGGACGATTATGCATCGATGCAGGAAGTGCTGACAAGGCGGTTTACGCACGGCATGGAGGAGAAGGAGACGCTGAAAAAAAAGGCGCTGGAAGACGCATACGGAAGCTTTTCCAGATTTCCGGATCTGATTATGATGGACGGAGGAAAAGGGCAGGTCAATATTGCGCTTCGCGTACTTGCAGAGCTTCAGCTTTCGATTCCGGTCTGCGGCATGGTAAAAGATGATAATCACAGGACGCGTGGGTTATACTACAATAACGTAGAGATTCCCATTGACAGAAACAGCGAGGGATTCCAGCTGATTACGCGCATTCAGGACGAGGCGCACCGGTTTGCGATCGAATATCACAGATCGCTGCGAAGCAAGGGCCAGGTGCATTCCGTACTGGATGAAATAGCGGGGATCGGACCGTCCAGAAGAAAAGCGCTGATGATGCATTTTTCTTCGCTGGAGGAAATTCGCATGGCCAGCGCAGAAGAGCTGGCGCAGACGCCTTCCATGAATATGCGGGCTGCAAAAGCCGTATATGACCATTTTCATTCGGTTGATGAAAAGAAGGAAGTATGATATACTGGAAAAAACAGTAAATACAAGGAGAGACACAGGAAGGAGAAGCGTTATGGAGGGCGTTAGCGTAGCAAGAATAGCAAAAAAAATGGATCTGAATAATTTCACCGGGGGCATTGATCTGAAAGAGCACCGCATTCTGCTTTCCGATGTCAATCGGCCGGCGCTGCAGCTGAACGGATTTTTTGAGCACTTTGAACAGTCCCGCGTAGAGATTATCGGCATGGTGGAGTATGCGAATTTACAGAAGAAGACAGAAGATGAGCGAAAAGAGCTGTATGACGCGTTCCTTTCTTTTGACATACCATGCGTAATTTTCTGCCGTGGATTTGAGCCGGACGCGATGTTTTTAGAAGCGGCAAACCGCAACGGGATTCCTGTGCTTGGCACAGAGCGCGCCACATCAGGATTTATGGCGGAGCTGATCAATCTTCTGACAGAAGAGCTTGCGCCCTGCGTTACGATTCATGGCGGTTTAATTGACGTATACGGCGAGGGCCTTTTGATTATGGGAGAAAGCGGAATCGGAAAGAGCGAGGCGACGCTGGAGCTGGTCAAAAGAGGACATCGCCTCGTAACGGACGACGTCGTGGAAATTCGCAAGATCAACGATCATACGCTAATTGGGACGTCGCCGGAAGTCACCCGCTATTTTATCGAGCTGCGCGGCATTGGCATTATCAATGTCAAGACCCTTTTTGGCGTGGAAAGCGTCAAGGAGAAGCAGAGCATTGATCTGGTTATTAAGCTCTCAGACTGGAAAAAAGAAAATAATTACGATCGTTTCGGACTGGAAGAAGAATACACGGAGATTCTGGGCAACAAGGTCGTCTGCCATTCTCTGCCAATTCGTCCGGGGCGCAACCTTGCTGTGATCTGTGAAGCGGCCGCAGTCAACCACCGTCAGAAGAAAATGGGCTACAATGCCGCGGAGGAGCTGTATCGCCGCGTACAGGCGAATTTTGCAAAAAATGAAGAAGAATAAAAGGAAAGAAAAAATATGGAAAATAAAAATGCATGGGAAAAATATCCCGAAGGAGCCAGGAGAGAAAACGTAATGAATTTTGCGGAAGATTACCGCAGATTCCTTTCCAGATGCAAGACGGAGCGGGAATGCATACTGGAATTTGAAACGCTTGCCAGACAGGCGGGGTTTTTGAATCTTGACACGCTGATGGCGGAGGGAAGACGCGTAAAGGCGGGCGATAAAATCTACGCCTCCTGCATGGGAAAGGCGATGGCGCTTTTTGTGATCGGAAAGCAGGGGCTTGAGAAGGGCATGCGCATTCTGGGCGCGCACATTGATTCGCCGCGTCTGGATTTAAAGCAGGTTCCGCTGTATGAAGACACGCAGATGGCTATGCTGGATACGCACTATTATGGCGGCGTAAAAAAGTATCAGTGGGTTACGTTGCCTCTTGCGCTGCATGGCGTATTTATAAAAAAAGACGGGACGGCCGTTTCGGTCAATATTGGAGAAAAGCCGGACGATCCGGTTTTTGGAATCAGCGATCTTCTGATTCATCTTTCCGGGGAACAGATGGAAAAGAAAGCGGCCAAAGTGATTGAAGGAGAAAAGCTGGATCTTCTTGTGGGCAGCATTCCTTCGTTTGGCGCAAAGGAGCAGAAGGAAAAGGAAAAAGAAACGGTCAAAGCCAATATTCTGCGCATTCTTTCCGAAACGTACGGCGTTTCGGAGGAGGACTTTTTATCTGCGGAAATCGAGGTCGTTCCGGCAGGCGAGGCAAGAGATTACGGCTTTGACCGCAGCATGATTATGGGGTACGGGCATGATGACAGAGTCTGCGCGTATCCGTCCTTTCAGGCGCTGCTTGCGATGGAGGAGCCGGATCTTACGGGCGTGTGCCTTCTGGTGGACAAAGAAGAAGTCGGAAGCGTCGGAGCGACGGGCATGCATTCAAGGTTTTTTGAAGACGTCGTAGCGGAGCTTCTGAATCTTTCCGGAGATTTTTCAGAGCTTTCCCTCCGGCGCGCGATGCGCAATTCGAAAATGCTCTCTTCCGACGTCAGCGCGGCATACGATCCAAATTATCCGGAAGTGACGGAAAAGCGCAATGCGGCCTATTTTGGAAAAGGGCTGGTCTTTAATAAATATACGGGCTCCAGAGGAAAAAGCGGCTCGAATGACGCAAATGCAGAATATATGGCGCAGATCCGCAATATACTGGATCAACAAAACATCGCGTTTCAGACGTCGGAGCTTGGAAAAGTCGATCAGGGCGGCGGCGGAACGATTGCTTATATTCTGGCGAATTACGGCATGCAGGTGATCGACAGCGGCGTAGCCGTTTTGAATATGCACGCGCCGTGGGAAATTATCAGCAAAGTGGATTTGTATGAAGCGCTGTTGGGTTACAAAGCATTTTTGGAAGAGGCATGATGCAGGGTGGAACAGGTACAAAGAGAACTGGAAGAGATAGTAGGCAAAGAGCGGGTTTTTCGAAATGAACCGATGGAACGCCATACGACGTTTCGCGTGGGCGGTCCGGCAGACCTGTATCTGACGCCGTCGAAAGAAGAGCTTCCCGCCGTCCTTGCCGCATTAGCCGGACATCGGGTGCAGCGAACCGTGATTGGCAATGGCAGCAATCTTCTTGTTTCAGACCGGGGCATTCGCGGCGCGGTGATTGAAATCGGGAGACAGATGGCGGAGGCATCGGTAGAGGGAGAAGTTATCCGGGCACAGGCCGGCGCTCTGCTTTCTTCTGTGGCGGGGATCGCATGCCGGGCCGGCCTTTCCGGTATGGAGTTTGCCGCCGGGATACCCGGCAGCGTCGGCGGCGCGATGGTGATGAACGCCGGCGCGTACGGCGGAGAAATGAAAGACATTACAGAAGCGGTGACGGTTCTTGCGCCGGATGGAAGTCTGCTTCGGCTGTCTGCGGAGGAAATGGCGTTTGCCTATCGCAGAAGCTGCATCGAAGAAAACGGCTATCTTGCGCTGGAGGCGGAATTTCGACTTAAGAGAGGAGAGCCGGATGCGATTCGCCGGAATATGGAAGAGCTGAAGGAGAGACGCCTGGCAAAGCAGCCGCTGAATTATCCAAGCGCCGGCAGTACGTTTCGGCGGCCCAAAGGATACTTTGCGGGGAAGCTGATTATGGAGGCGGGGCTTGCCGGCTATGCGGTTGGCGGCGCCGAGGTTTCCGCGAAGCACTGCGGGTTTGTTATCAACCGGGACGGCGCGTCGGCGGCGGACATTCTGGCCGTCATACGGCATGTGCAGGAGACGGTTTTCGCGCAGTCTGGCGTCGCGCTGCAAACGGAAGTGAAGCTTTTGGGTGAATTTTAGAAGGAACGACAGAGAAAGAATGGGACAGGGGGGATGCCGGTTTGAAGCTTGTTATTTTAACCGGAATGTCGGGAGCCGGAAAAAGCACGGCTCTCAAAATGATGGAGGATTTTGGATTTTACTGCGTGGACAATCTGCCGATTCCTCTGATTGAGAAATTTGTGGAACTGTCGGAGACAAGCGGAGAGGAATTGCAGAAATTTGCAGTTGGAATTGACATTCGCAGCGGAAGCTCTTTTTCTGAGCTGCATGCCGTGCTGGACCGGATGGATGCGCGCAAGCTTGCGCCGGAGATTTTATTTCTGGACGCAGTGGATTCCGTGCTTGTCAAGCGCTATAAGGAGACGCGGCGCAATCATCCGCTTTCCGGCGGCGGACGCGTGCTGGCGGGGATTGTCGAGGAGCGCGAGCGTCTGCGTTTTTTAAGGCGGCGCGCGGATTATATTATTGACACGAGCCGGCTTCTGACAAGGGAGCTGCGCGCGGAGCTGGAGAAGATTTTTGTCAGCCATCAGGATTATAAAAGTCTGTTTATTACGATCCTGTCGTTTGGATTTAAGTATGGCATTCCGGCGGATTCCGATCTGGTGTTTGACGTGCGGTTTTTGCCGAATCCGTTTTATGTGGAGGGGCTTCGGGCGTTAAGCGGCAATGACAGGGATATTCAGGATTACGTGCTGCAATACGAGGAAGCGCATGTGTTTTTGGAAAAGCTGACGGATATGGTGAATTTTCTGATTCCAAATTATATTGCAGAGGGTAAGAATCAGCTGGTAATCAGCATTGGCTGTACCGGAGGAAAGCACCGTTCGGTGACGCTTGCCAATGAACTGTATAAGCGGATTGCAGAGAATGGGGCATATGGCATGCAGGTTGAGCACAGGGATATTGAAAAAGATGTGTTGAGGAAGTAAGATGTCATTTTCAGGCGAAGTAAAAAGAGAGCTTGCGGCGAAGACAAACGGCGCGAGACATTGCCTTTTAGCGGAGCTTGCGGCAATCGTAAGCTGTGCGGGGCATATTTGTGCGGCGGATGGGAGCATCCGTCTGAAGCTGGATACGTCGAATCCAATGCTTTTAAAAAAATTTTGCGCAATCGTATCCCTTCTGTCCAAAGCAGAGGACAGTGCGCCGGAGCTTGTGGGGGAAGACGCATGCAGGGTATTGGAAAGCCTGAAAATGTGGGATGGGCAAAGCGGCCGGTTTCTTTGCATGGAGGCGGTTGACGGGATTTTGATTCAGCAGAGCTGCTGTAAACGCGCCTTTATCCGCGGCGCATTTTTAGCGTCCGGCTCTATGAGCAATCCCGATAAGGCGTATCATTTTGAAATCGTCTGCCGTTCGAAGCGCCTGGCGGAACAGCTTTTGCACGTGATTCACAGCTTTGAGGTGGATGCAAGGATCGTGCCGCGCAAAAAAAGCCAGGTGGTTTATATCAAAGAAGGCGAAGACATTGTCAATATTTTAAATGTGATGGAAGCGCATCATGCGCTGATGAGCCTTGAGAACGTCAGGATCGTCAAAGAAATGCGCAATTCCATCAACCGGCAGGTCAACTGCGAGACGGCAAATATCAGTAAGATGGTAAACGCGTCCGTCCGGCAGATAGAGGACATTCGTCTGATTCAGGAAAAAAAGGGGCTTGAGAGCCTGCCGGAGCATTTACGGGAAATTGCGCTTTTGCGCCTTTTAAGTCCAGACGTGCCTTTAAAAGAGCTGGGAGAGCATTTGAACCCTCCGATTGGCAAATCGGGGGCCAATCACAGGCTCAGAAGGATTTCCGAGCTGGCGGAGAAGATTCGGGCGGAGCAGTAAAGGTGTGAGGATACGATGAAAAAACTCTTATTTATATTGAATCCATATGCGGGGAAAGCGCAGATTAAAAACAAGCTGCTGCAAATTGTGGACATTATGGTAAAAGAGGGATATGAAGTAACCATTTATCCGACGCAGGCGGCCGGGGAAGCGCGTTCGCTTGTGGAACAAAACGCGGGCGGATACGATCTGATCGTTTGCAGCGGGGGAGATGGCACGTTGGATGAGGCGGTAAGCGGCATGATGCTTTCCGGCCATAAAATTCCGCTTGGCTATATTCCGGCCGGGAGCACAAATGATTTTGCCAGTTCGCTTAAAATTCCAAAGGATATGGTAAAGGCGGCGGAGATCGCCGTATCTGGCCGGCCGTTTTACTGTGACATAGGAATGTTCAATGAAAAGCCGTTTGTCTATGTCGCGGCGTTTGGCATATTTACCGCCGTATCGTATAAGACGAGCCAGAACTGGAAAAACATTCTTGGCCATGCGGCCTATTTTCTGGAAGGCGTGAAAAGCCTGCCCGAGATTACGTCGTATCACATGCGCGTATCCTGCAGTGAGGCGGTCATTGAGGATGAATTTATTTTTGGCATGATTACCAATTCCAACTCGGTTGGCGGATTTAAAAATATGACGGGGAAAAACGTGCGTTTAAACGATGGCAAATTTGAGGTGACGCTGATTCGCATGCCCAAAAACGTCGGTGAGCTGAGCGCGATTTTAACGTCTCTGACGAATCTGATCGACAATACGGAGCTGATTTATTCGTTTAAAAGCGACCATGTGGAATTTACATCCGAGGAAAACGTCTCCTGGACGCTGGACGGTGAGTTTGGCGGCAGCGTGCGGGAAGCGACGGTTTGCAATATACAGCAGGCCCTTGCGTTTATGGTCCGGAATAAAATGTAAGATTTGGGTCTTTCTTTTTTAAACGGATTAAGCTATACTATAAATTAGAAAAAATTAGAAAAGGAGAGATAGCATTATGTTAGTATCAGCAAAAGAAATGCTTGACAAAGCAAAAGCCGGCCATTATGCAGTCGGACAGTTCAATATCAACAATCTGGAGTGGACAAAGTCCATCCTGCTGACGGCGCAGGAGATGAATTCACCGGTGATTCTTGGCGTATCCGAAGGCGCCGGCAAGTATATGACGGGATTCAAAACCGTTTCCGCAATGGTACAGGCGATGATCGAAGAGCTTAAGATCACGGTTCCGGTTGCCCTGCATCTGGATCATGGTTCGTATGAAGGCTGCTTAAAGTGCGTGGAAGCGGGATTTTCCTCGATTATGTTTGACGGCTCGCATTATCCGATTGATGAGAATGTTGCGAAGACGAAAGAGCTTGTGGCGCTTGCGCATGACAAGGGCATTTCCATAGAAGCGGAAGTAGGCTCCATCGGCGGCGAAGAAGACGGCGTAGTAGGCATGGGCGAATGCGCGGACCCGCAGGAATGCAAATCGATTGCAGATCTTGGCATTGATATGCTTGCGGCCGGCATCGGAAACATTCATGGCAAGTATCCTGCAAACTGGGCGGGCTTAAGCTTCGAAACGCTGGACGCGATTCAGAAGCTGACCGGCGACATGCCGCTGGTGCTGCATGGAGGCACGGGCATTCCGGAGGACATGATTCAAAAGGCAATCTCGCTTGGCGTAGCGAAGATCAATGTAAATACAGAGTGTCAGCTCTCCTTTGCGGATGCGACGCGCAAATATATCGAGGCGGGCAAGGATCAGGAAGGAAAAGGCTTTGATCCCCGTAAATTACTGGCTCCGGGCGCGGAAGCGATTAAGGCGACAGTAAAAGAAAAGATGGAATTGTTCGGTTCCGTGAATAAGGCGTAAGGCCAGATCACGAAAGAGACGTTTCGAATGAGAGAACCATCGTTTGAAACGTCTGTTGTATGGATGAACAAGGGTGTTCCGATAGTTGGAATGCCCTTTTTTCATCGCAGGGCCGTTTTGCAGAAAGGATGTATCAGTATGGAGAGAAGTGCGGAGTATTTCAATGCCGCGGAGATTTTTGGAGAAAATGTATTTAACGATTCCGTCATGCAGGAACGTCTTCCGAAAAAAGTGTATCAGAAGTTAAAGCAGACGTTAAAAGAAGGAAAAGAGCTGGATCTTGCAACGGCGGACGTCATTGCGCATGAGATGAAGGAGTGGGCCATTGAAAAGGGAGCGACGCATTATGCGCACTGGTTTCAGCCTATGACGGGCGTTACGGCGGAGAAGCATGACGCATTTATTACGGAACCGATGGAAAACGGCAGGGCGCTGATGAGCTTTTCCGGAAAAGAACTGATTAAAGGGGAACCGGATGCATCTTCCTTTCCATCGGGCGGTCTGCGCGCGACGTTTGAAGCGAGAGGATATACGGCATGGGACTGTACGTCTCCGGCTTTTGTAAGGCAGGATGCGGCGGGCGCGACGCTTTGCATTCCGACGGCATTTTGTTCCTATACGGGCGAAACGCTGGATCAGAAAACGCCGCTTTTACGTTCCATGGAAGCTGTCAGTAAACAGGCGCTTCGTCTGATTCGCCTGTTTGGAAATACGACTTCTAAAAAAGTGACGGCGTCGGTTGGCGCGGAGCAGGAATATTTTATCGTAGACAGAGAGAAGTATCTGAAAAGAAAAGATCTGATTTTTACCGGACGCACGCTGTTTGGCGCCATGCCGCCAAAAGGACAGGAAATGGACGATCATTATTTTGGCGTGATTCGTGAGCGCATTGCGGCATATATGCGCGACGTCAATAAGGAGCTCTGGAGGCTTGGCGTGTCCGCCAAAACGCAGCACAATGAGGTTGCTCCGGCGCAGCATGAGCTGGCGCCGATCTATGCGTCGGCCAACATAGCGGCAGACCACAATCAGCTCGTTATGGAGACGCTGAAAAAAGTGGCGGGGCGGCATGGACTGCAGTGTCTTTTGCATGAGAAGCCGTTTGCGGGCGTCAATGGCTCCGGAAAGCACAACAACTGGTCGATTACGACGGACGATGGAATCAATCTTTTAGACCCGGGCGTTACGCCGCATGAAAACATTCAGTTCCTGCTGATCTTAACCTGCATGTTAAAAGCGGTTGACATACATGCGGATTTGCTGCGGGAATCCGCGGCGGACGTTGGCAACGATCACAGGCTTGGCGCGGACGAGGCGCCGCCCGCCATTATCTCTGTATTTTTGGGCGAGCAGCTTCAGGATGTGCTGATGCAGTTAATCCGCACGGGAGAAGCGACGCACAGCATCAAAGGAAGCCTTTTGGAAACGGGCGTGAAGACGCTGCCGGATTTTATGAAGGACGCTACGGACCGCAACCGGACGTCGCCCTTTGCGTTTACCGGCAACAAATTTGAATTCCGTATGCCCGGCTCGCAGGATTCCACCGCGCAGCCCAATATCGTGCTCAATACGATTGCAGCCGAAGCGTTTGCCGAGGCGTGCGATTTTCTGGAGCGTGCGGAGGACTTTGAACTGGCCGTGCATGATCTGATTAAAAAATATGCGACGGATCATCAGAGAATTGTATTCAACGGCAATGGATATTCTGAGGAATGGGTGGAAGAAGCAAAGCGAAGAGGGCTGCCAAATATCAACTCCATGGTGGATGCGATTCCATCCCTGAATACGGAGAAGTCCATAAAGCTGTTTGAAATGTTTGGCGTATTCACAAAAGCAGAGCTGGATTCCCGTGTGGAAATTGAATATGAGACGTATGCAAAAGAGATCAACATCGAAGCGAAATCTATGATCGACATTGCGGGAAAACAGATTATTCCAGCCGTCATCCGCTATACGACAATGCTTGCGGCGTCCATTACGGCGGTAAAGGCGGCATGTGATGCAAACGTCAGCGTGCAGACGGAGCTTCTCGTGGAAGTTTCGGACCTTCTGGCGGATACAAGGGCCGCCTGGTCAAAGCTAAAGGAAGTCACAAAGCGCGGCTCGGCAATGCAGGAGGGAAGGGCGCAGGCCGTCTATTACAGAGACGAGGTGATGGCGGCAATGGAGGCTTTGAGAGAGCCGGTTGATAAGCTTGAGATGATTGTCGATAAAGATATGTGGCCGATGCCGTCCTATGGAGATCTGATTTTTGAAGTGTAAGAAAACAGAATGCACAGCGTCAGACTTTACATGCCGGATGTTTTTTATTATAATTAGGAACAGACCGATAAAAAGAATACGGCATCCGGCCGGCAGCTGTCAGGATGCGGGGATTAAAATCAGGAAAGGAACCAGAACGATGAAACGAAAATTATCTTTATGGATTGCAGCAATGCTGCTGCTTTTGTGCGTACAGCCGGCATATGCGGCCGGGATGCGGGCGCAGAGCGTGGATACGAGAGAAAAAGCAGAGCCTTCAGCAAAGAGCGTGACGATCTCCTTTCAGGCCAATGGCGGCGTTGGCGTTATGGAGGATCTTGTGGTGGAAGAGGGCGCCTCTGCGCTTCTGACGCCAAATGCATTTGCGCGGGAGGGCTTTTCCTTCACGGGCTGGAATACGAAAGCGAACGGCACGGGAGATGTCTATGCGGATCAGGCGGATGCGGCGCCGCTTCTTGCCTCGCTTGGAAAGAAGCGCAGCGTGGTTTTATATGCGCAGTGGAGCATGTTCGCGCCGTCGATTCGAAAATTAAAAGCGACAAAGCCCGGGAGCTTAAAGATTACATTTGACGGAGTCAGCCAGGCCAGCCGTTATGAAATTGAGTATGCCACGAATCCAAATTTTAAAAATGCGGGGAAGGCGGAAGCGAAGGGCGGAACTTCTTCGCTGGAGCTGACGGATCTGATGCCGGGCAAAGTCAGTTATGTGCGGATGCGCGGCTATGACGAAACGACGGAAAGCTTTGGAGCATGGAGCGCAGTTCAGAAAAAGAAGACAAAAAAAGGAAGCACGATCGTCAATGTCAAATCAGAAACGGCAATCGAGGCGGACATTACGCTGACAGGCTCCGGGACAGGATACCATGCCAAGCTGGTGCTTTGCACGCCGACATCTGCCGTATCGTTTGGCATTCAGTTTGATCAGTATGCAGCGGCTCCTTATACGGGCAAAGCGATGGCGCTGATTGAAAACGTAGCGTCGAACAATCCGGGCGGACAAAAATACGACAGACCGGGCAATCGATCGCTTACGCGCGGGAAGACGTATCATATGCTGCTTGCCGTTGATAAGAAGGGGAGAGGCTCTGTTTATCTGGATTATAAAAAGATCGGAAGCTTTTCCAATTCTATGCTTGCAAAGCAGGATCTGGCGCTGCGCGTGGAAGGGTGCGCAAGATTAAACGGGGACAACGTAAAAGCCGTATTCAAAAACATCAAATGCAAAAAGGGCAAAAAATACGATCCAAACAGGCAGTGGAACAGGCATGAATTCAAAATGAACAAGACTTTAAAGCATAAAGTCGGCAAAGACGGCGCAATTACGATATCAGGCCGCATCTCCGGGCTTCCGGGAGGCGGAGACTGGGACAGCTGTTACGAAGACGTGTCCGATATCATTCAGTTTTATTAAGCGGAAAGGCGTATGGCATAGTTCTAAGCAGCTATGCAAAAGGCATGCGAGGAGGGGAAGAGAATGCAATACGACAGCAGGATTGCCGTAGACGCGATGGGCGGGGATTATGCGCCGCAGGAGCTTGTAAAGGGCGCCGTAGACGCGGTCAAGGCGAGAGGCGACATACAGGTTTTTCTGGTGGGATATGAAGATGCGATCCGGGAGGAATTAAAGAAATATGCGCATCCGGCGGAACAGATCGTCGTCGTGCCCGCGCAGGAAGTCATCGAAACGGCAGAACCTCCGGTTATGGCCATTCGTAAAAAGAAACAGTCATCGATTGTCATTGGGATGAATATGGTGAAGCAGAAGGAAGCGGATGCGTTTGTTTCCGCGGGAAGCTCAGGAGCCATTCTGGTCGGCGGCCAGGTGATTGTCGGCAGGATCAAAGGCATTGAGCGACCTCCGCTTGCGCCGCTGATTCCAACGGAGCGGGGCGTGTCTTTGCTTGTGGACTGTGGCGCGAATGTCGATGCAAGGCCCTCGCATCTGTTGCAGTTTGCCCGGATGGGATCGGTTTACATGGAGCATGTCGTTGGCATTCTAAATCCAAAAGTAGCCATTGTAAACATTGGCGCAGAAGAGGAAAAGGGCAATGCGCTGGTAAAAGAGACGTTTCCATTGCTGAAAGCATGTGAGGACATCCATTTTGTCGGAAGCATTGAAGCAAGGGAAATTCCGCACGGAGCGGCGGATGTGATTGTCTGCGAGGCATTTACCGGAAACGTTATTTTAAAATTATACGAAGGATTAAGCGGCACGCTGATTGACGTGATCAAAAAAGGCATGTTGAGCAGCCTGCGCAGCAAGGTCGGAGCGCTGCTTGTCAAACCGGCTCTGAAACAGACTTTGAAATCATTTGATGCTTCCGTCTATGGAGGGGCGCCGCTTCTGGGGCTGAACGGACTGGTTGTAAAGACGCATGGCAGTTCGACTGCGGTTGAAGTGAAGAATGCCATACTCCAGTGCGTAACCTTCAAAGAGCAGGAGATCAATGAAAAAATAAAAATTATATTATAAGCGTCTCGCATTGCAGACGAAAGAAAGGGAGAAATGTATGGAACTGGAAAAATTAAAACAGATTATTGCCGACGTGCTGAATGTGGATGAGGAAGAAATTACGATGGATACGACGTTTGTAGACGATCTGGGCGCAGATTCCCTTGATATTTTTCAGATTATTATGGGAATCGAAGAAGAGTTTGACATTGAGATCGAGAATGAAGAAGTGGAAAAAATTGCGACGGTTGCAGATGCGGTAGAAAAAATCAAGACGGCGTCCAATGCATAATCTGATACAGAAAAAGCCCTGATCGGATGGGGCTTTTTCTGTGTTTATGCGAAGTGAAAGAAAAGGAAGAACGGGAGAATGGAACGTTGAACAGACAGGAAGAATTTCAAAAGAATATGGATTACGAATTTAAGGAGAAGAAGCTTTTGGAACAGGCGCTGACGCACAGCTCTTATGCCAATGAGAAACACAGGAAGCGCATGGACAATGAACGTCTGGAATTTTTGGGAGACGCGGTGTTGGAGCTGGTTTCCAGTGAGTTTATTTATTTGAACTACCCGCAGCTTTCCGAAGGCGATATGACAAAATTTCGGGCCAGTCTGGTGTGCGAGCCGTCGCTTGCGGACTGCGCGGCATCACTGCGTTTGGGAGAATTCATCCATCTGGGCAGAGGCGAGGATATGACGGGAGGAAGAGCGCGCAAATCGATTTTATCCGACGCGCTGGAAGCGGTCATCGGGGCGATCTATCTGGATGGTGGTTTTACTAGCGCAAAAGAGTTTATTCTGAAGTATATACTGACGGATATTGAACATAAGAAGCTCTTTTTTGATAGCAAGACTATCCTGCAGGAGTTTATTCAGAAGCATTACGAAGAAAATCTGAAGTACAGGCTGGTTCGGGAATGGGGGCCGGATCACAATAAAAATTTTACGGTAGAAGCCGTCGTTGGCGAGCGGGTGGTTGGCTGCGGAGAAGGCCATACCAAAAAAGCAGCGGAGCAGGAGGCTGCGTATCAGGCGCTTTTGCTGCTGGAAGTGAGCCGGTAATGCAGGGGGAAGTATGTATTTAAAAAGTATTGAGATGCATGGATTCAAATCCTTTGCAAACAAAATTGCGCTGGATTTTCACAATGGCATCACAGGAATCGTGGGGCCAAACGGCAGCGGAAAGAGCAATGTCAGCGACGCGGTGCGCTGGGTTTTAGGAGAGCAGAGCGCGAAGCAGCTGCGCGGCTCCAATATGCAGGACGTTATTTTTTCCGGGACGGAGAACAGAAAGCCGCTCAGCTATGCTTACGTGGCGATTACGATGGATAACTCCGACCGCATGCTGGATATTGACTTTCACGAAGTGACTGTGGCCAGACGGGTCTATCGTTCCGGTGAAAGCGAATATCTGTTGAACGGCACGCCCTGCCGCTTAAAAGACGTCCATGAGCTTTTTTATGATACAGGGATTGGCAAAGAGGGATATTCGATTATCGGACAGGGGCAGATCGAGAAAATATTAAGCGGAAGGCCGGAAGAAAAGCGGGAGCTGTTTGACGAAGCGGCGGGCATTGTAAAGTTCAAGCGACGGAAAGCGACGGCGTTAAAAAAACTGGAGGGCGAACGGGAGAATCTCGTTCGGATACGGGATATTTTATCAGAGCTGGAGCGTCAGGTAACGCCTCTGGAGCGCCAGTCGGAAAAGGCGAAGCAGTATCTGGCAAAAAGAGAAGCCTTAAAAAAGAAAGATGCAAGCCTCTTTCTTCTGGAGGCGGAGCGCATGGAAGCGCAGCTGAAGGAAACGGAAGAGAGCAGCGCGATTGCACAGGGACAGCTTTTGGAGACGGCGAAGCTTCAGGAACAGATCAAACGCGACTATCAGAGCGTGGAGTCGGCCATTGAAGCGGCGGAACGGGAGATTGAAGCGGCAAGGGAAGAGAGAAATCAGTCTGCCGTCGTCAAAAGCAGACTGGAAGGCCAGATCAATGTGTTAAACGAGCAGATCAAGGCGGCGGAGCTGTCCCGGGAACGCAGAAAGAGCCGTACAGAGGAAATTCAGGCGGAAAAAGCGGAAAAGACGCTGCAAAAAGAGGCCTATGAAGCGGAAAAGGCAGGGCTTTTGGAACAGCTTTCGGAGATAGCCGTTCGTCGTCAGAATGCCGAACGGAAGCTTTTGGAGTTACAGGAGAAGATCAAAAGCTGCAATGCCGGCATTGAAAGCGATAAAAACGAGCTGTTGGATCTGTTGAACCGGAAAGCGCATCTCCAGGCGGACGGGCAGAAATATAAGACGATGGCGGAACAGGTCAATATTCGCAAAGCGCAGGTAAACCAACGCCTATTGCAGAGAAAAAGCGATGAATCGGATCTGGATCTGCAAATAGAAGGGCAGCGGGAAAAGCTGGATACGGCGCGGCGCGCGATGCAGGAGTTAAACAGCAGAGAAGAGACGCTCTTACGTCTTCAGAAAGAAGAAGAGGACAGGCTTTCAGAGGTTATGCGGCGCATGGAAGAAGATGCGGCGCAGTATCACAGAGCGTCTTCCAGACTGGAATCGCTGCGCAACATTGCGGAGCGTTATGACGGATACGGAAACAGCATTCGAAAAGTCATGGAGCGGAAAGAAAAAGAGCCGGGCATACTTGGCGTTGTGTCGGATCTGATTCGCGTAAAAAAGAAATATGAAACGGCCATTGAAACGGCGCTTGGCGGCAGCATCCAAAATATTGTGACCCGGGATGACGCGACGGCAAAGCGGATGATTGCCTATCTGAAGCAAAACCGGTTTGGAAGGGCGACGTTTCTGCCGCTGACGTCTGTAAAAGGAAAAGGAGGCATTCGATTTCCGGAGGCGCTGCGGGAAGAGGGCGTGATTGGCCTTGCACATACGCTGGTTGCATGCGACGACGCGTATAACGGCGTGATTGGGCAGCTGCTTGGAAAAGTCGTCGTGGTGGATGATATTGACCATGCCGCAGAGCTTGCGCGAAAATACCAGTATACGCTTTCGATTGTTACGCTGGAGGGCGAGTCGCTGCGGCCCGGCGGTTCCATGACGGGCGGCGCATTTAAAAACAGCAGCAATCTGCTGGGCAGAAACCGGGAAATTGAGGAATTAAAGACGCAGACGGAGCAGAAAAAGCAAAAGCTGCAGGCGCACGCGGCCAGAAAAGAGGAGCTGCGCGCGTCGCTGGATATACGGGCGGGCGAGCTGGAAACGGTTGCAGAAGCGTTGCAGCGGCAGCGTCTGCTTGAGAATACGGAGGAGCTGAACTTAGAGCGCAGCATGCAGCAGAAAGAGGAAAGCGGGCATGCGGCGCAAAAGCTGTATGCCGAAAGCGGTAAGCTGGACCGTGAGCTTATGGAGCTGAAAGAGAAAAGAGCGCGCACGTTAAAAGAGCTTGAGGACGTGATTGAAAGGGAAGCGGAGCTTGCAGAGCGTGGGAGAAATGTGCAGGAAGCATTGGACGAGCAGATGCATCTGGAAAGCAGCGTCAATCAGGCGTTTTCAGAAGCGCAGATGGAGGAGGCGAACGTACAGCAGAAAAGCGAGTTCGCAGATGCAAACATTGCGCGCGTTGCGGCGGAGCTTGAAAAATGCGACGCACAGGCGCTGGAGATTCGGGAAGAGGACGATGCGGAAAAAGAAGAGGCGCGCCGGAAGCGGGAGCAGATCGAGGAAATGAAAAAGACGATTCTCTCTTCGGACGATGCGTACGGCCGCCTGGAAGCGGCGCTTAAGGAACGGGTCGAAGAAAAGGAACGTCTGGCGGCGAAGCAGAAAGAGTTTTTCGGAAAAAGAGAAGAAATTGCAGACCGTATGGCAGATCTGGATAAAGAAGCGTTTCGCCTGAACAGCCAGAAAGAAAAGCTGGAAGAAATGAGGACGCGTCAGATCAATTATCTCTGGGAGGAGTATGAACTGACGCCGCATGGCGCGCTGGAATGGAAAGAAGAAACGGCGCAGGGGGCCGCAGAACTGAAAAGGCAGATTGCATCGCTGAAAGAGGAGATCCGCGCGCTGGGCGACGTCAATGTCAACGCGATTGAAGAATACAAAGACGTATTGCAGCGATATACATTTTTAAAAGCGCAGCACGATGATCTGGTCGAAGCGGAGGCCGTTCTGGTGGGCATTGTTGAAGAGCTGGATACGGGCATGCGCAGACAGTTTCTGGAAAAATTTGCAGAAATTCAACGGGAATTTGACCGGGCGTTTCAGGAGTTGTTTGGCGGCGGCAGGGGAGAGCTTGCGCTTGTGGAAGAAGAAGACGTATTAGAATGCGGCATACGCGTCATCGCGCAGCCTCCCGGAAAAAAATTGCAGAACATGATTCTCTTATCCGGCGGGGAGAAGGCGCTGACGGCGATTTCGCTGTTGTTTGCCATTCAGAACCTGAAGCCTTCTCCATTTTGTCTGCTGGATGAGATCGAAGCTGCGCTGGACGATTCCAATGTCGGCCGTTTTGCAAATTATCTGCATAAGCTGACGAAGCATACGCAGTTTATCGTCATCACCCACAGAAGGGGCACAATGGCGTCCGCAGACCGTCTGTATGGCATTACGATGCAGGAAAAAGGCATATCGACTTTGGTATCGGTCGATTTGATTGAACATGATTTGGATCAGTAGAAGGAGGAGCGTGGCATGGGCAAAGAAAAAAAGGGATTTTTTGGAAGGCTGGCGGCAGGGCTTTGCAAAACGAGAGATCATATCGTATCTGGAATAGATTCGATTTTCAGCGGATTTTCCAGTATTGACGACGCGTTTTATGAGGAGCTTGAAGAAGTTTTGATTATGGGAGATCTTGGCGTGGCGGCGACGGAGGAGATTCTGGAACATCTGAAGGAAAAAGTAAAAGAGCAGAAGATCAAAGATCCGGCAGAATGCAGACAGCTGTTAATCGACAGCATCAAGGAGCAGATGCGCGTGGAAGAGACGGCGTATCGATTTGAGGAAGAAACGTCTGTCGTGCTTGTGATTGGTGTAAACGGCGTGGGGAAGACGACAACGGTTGGAAAGCTTGCCGGGAAACTGAAAAATCAGGGAAAAAAAGTCGTGATTGCGGCGGCCGATACGTTTCGCGCGGCAGCGGGAGAGCAGCTTTTTACATGGGCGACGCGCGCCGGAGTGGAAATGATCGGCGGACAGGGCGGGGCGGACCCGGCCTCCGTTATTTTCGATGCGGCTGCGTCGGCAAAATCGAAAGGCGCGGACGTGTTGTTGTGCGATACGGCCGGAAGGCTGCACAATAAGAAAAACCTGATGGAAGAACTGAAAAAGATCGACCGCATCATTGACAGGGAGTATCCGGGCGCTTACCGGGAGACGCTTGTCGTGCTGGACGCTACGACGGGACAGAATGCGCTGTCACAGGCGCGGCAGTTTCAGGAGGCGGCAGACGTTACGGGCATTGTTTTAACGAAGATGGACGGCACGGCAAAAGGCGGCATTGCGGTTGCAATTCAGTCGGAGCTTCGCATACCCGTAAAATACATTGGAATTGGAGAGACGATAGACGATTTACAGAAATTTGATTCGGATACGTTTGTTGACGCATTGTTTGCGGTCAGAGAGGAGGAGGCAGCATGCTGACGCTGGATAAATTTGAAGAGGCAAGTGAAAAAGTCCGGGAGGTTACGCTTGAGACGAAGCTGATCTACAGCAATTTTTTAAGCAGGCAGACAGGGAATAAAATTTATTTAAAGCCGGAAAATATGCAGTTTACCGGAGCGTACAAGGTGCGCGGCGCATATTATAAAATCAGCACCCTTTCGGAAGAAGAGCGGGCGAGAGGGCTGATTACCGCGTCGGCCGGCAACCATGCGCAGGGCGTCGCCTATGCGGCAAAGTGTTATGGCGTAAAAGCGGTGATCGTTATGCCGACGACGACGCCTCTGATCAAAGTAAACCGGACAAAAAGCTATGGAGCGGAAGTTGTATTATACGGCGATGTGTACGACGAAGCATGCGCCCGCGCCTGTGAGCTGGCGGAAAAGCACGGCTATACGTTTATACATCCGTTTGACGATCTTGCGGTTGCAACAGGGCAGGGCACGATCGCAATGGAGATTTTCAAAGAGCTTCCTCTGGTGGAATACATTCTGGCGCCGATCGGCGGAGGCGGACTTGCAACCGGCGTTTCCGCTCTGGCAAAGCTTTTAAATCCAAAGATTAAGGTGATTGGGGTGGAGCCGGCGGGAGCCGGCTGTATGAAAGCGTCGTTTGAAGCCGGAAAAGTGACGACGCTTTCGCAGGTCAGCACGATTGCGGACGGAACGGCGGTTAAAACGCCGGGAGAGACGATTTTTCCGTATATCCGTAAGAATCTGGATGATATTATCAGCGTAGAGGATGATGAGCTTGTCGTAGCGTTTCTGGATATGGTGGAGAATCACAAGATCGTGGTGGAAAATTCCGGTCTGCTGACGGTTGCGGCCTTAAAGCGCTTAAACGTAAAGGGAAAGCGGATTGTGTGCATATTGAGCGGCGGCAATATGGATGTGATCACGATGTCGTCCGTCGTGCAGCAGGGCTTAATTTTGCGGGACCGGATTTTTACCGTATCCATACTTTTGCCGGACAAGCCGGGAGAATTGTCAAAAGTGGCGGATACGATTGCCAGGGAGCAGGGCAACGTCATCAAGCTGGAGCACAATCAGTTTGTAAGCATTAACCGCAATGCGGCCGTTGAGCTTCGCATTACAATGGAATGCTTTGGCACGGATCATAAAAAACAGATTATCAAAGCGCTGGAAAAGGCGCAGTATAAGCCAAAACAGGTGCGGACAAGCCTGTAGAATTCAGATTTCTTGCATACAAGCTGCTTTTATTGTATAATTTTTAATGAAAAAGGAATTTCGCGACAGTGGTCGACAGAATACCAGTCAGAAACAGGAGATGCGGCAGAGACCGGGACGGGAATCGACAGTGATTGAGACGAGGCGACGTGGCATGTCGAAAACTGCGAAATATTATGATTGAATCAGGGAAGCAGGATGCTTATAATACAAATAGTTTCGATTTTAGCCATAAGACGTCAGAAAGTTTTGTGGAACGAAATCGAACAAATCGTATTAGGAAGGGAATAGTTTGTATGGGGAAATTAAATGTAGCGATTGCGGATGATAATGAAAGAATGCTGCGGTTATTGGGAGATATTATCAGCACAGACGAGGAACTTGAAGTGGTTGGGCTGGCGACAGATGGGGAAGAAGCTTGTAAAATGATAAAAGATACGGAACCAGACGTCGTTTTGTTGGATATTGTAATGCCCAAACTGGACGGACTTGGCGTATTGGACAAGGTGAATCATGATGTGACGATCAAAAAGCTTCCGTCCTTTATCATTATTAGTGCAATTGGAAATGAAAAAATTACGGAAGAGGCATTTTTATCCGGCGCGAATTATTATATTATGAAGCCGTTTGACAATGACATGGTGATCAAGAAGATCAAGCAGGTGAACAAATCCCTGGAAGAGTTCAGGAATGCGGAGATCCGAAAAATAACCGCGTATGAGCGGTATGAACGTGAAGAAGGGGCGCCGCGCAATCTGGAGGCGGATGTAACGAATATCATTCATGAGATCGGCGTGCCGGCGCATATCAAAGGGTATCAGTATCTGCGGGAGGCGATCATGATGTCTGTAGACGAGATCGAGATGCTCAACTCCATTACAAAAATCCTGTATCCGACGATTGCAAAGAAATATCAGACGACGTCAAGCAGAGTCGAGCGTGCGATTCGCCATGCAATTGAAGTGGCATGGAGCAGAGGCAAGATGGATACGATTGACGAATTATTTGGCTACACAATCAACAATGGCAAGGGCAAGCCGACAAATTCGGAGTTCATTGCGCTGATTGCGGATAAAATTCGTCTGGATTATAAACATAATACGGCGGTTTAGTCTTTTTATTGTACGGCATATGGGGTATAATAGACCTGACATATGAATATGGGAGGTCTGTTTTTATGAATAAAATTTTGTTTGCGTCATCGGAAGCCGTTCCATATATCAAAACGGGCGGGCTTGCGGACGTTGTCGGCTCACTGCCAAAATACTTTGATCCAAAAACATATGACGTGCGGATTATACTGCCCAGATATGCATGCATGGACCGGAAATTTTTGGAGAAGCTTTGTCCGGTGGCGGAGATTACGGTGGAGCTTGGCTGGCGGAAGCAGCGCGCCGGAATTTTAAAAGCAAAAGCGGATGGCATACAGTATTATTTTGTGGACAATGCGTTTTATTTTGCGGGAGAAAAGCCTTACGGTGAAATCTATCAGGACGTTGAAAAATTTGCCTTTTTTTCAAAAGCCGTGCTGGAAGCGATCAGAGCGATCGATTTTGTGCCGGACATTTTGCACTGCAACGACTGGCAGACGGGGCTGATACCGGTCTTTCTGGAAAAGGCATATCGGTCGCAGGCGCTGTACCAGAAGATACGTACTGTATTTTCGATTCACAATATACGATTTCAGGGCAGATGGAAGCTGCATGAGGTCAAAGACGTGCTGGGGCTTTCGGAGGATGTGTTTACGGCGGAAGGCATCGAAAGCTATGGAGAGTCGAATTACCTGAAAGGCGGCATTGTGTACGCGGACGCTGTGACGACGGTCAGCCGGTCGTATGCCATGGAAATCATGACGCCGGAAGGGGGAGAAGGGTTAGACGGCGTTTTGCGCCGCTACAGCTATAAATTATTCGGCATTGTAAATGGCCTGGATTACACCGTATACAATCCCAAAAAGGATCGTCTGATTTCGGCGCCCTTTGATGCAAAAAACGCGCCTGCAAAAAAAGCCGCCAATAAAAAAGCGCTGCAAAAGAAAATGGGACTGCCGGTGCGCGCCGATGTGTTTTTGATTGGAATGGTATCGAGAATGTCGGAACAGAAGGGATTTGATCTTGTCGCGTATATGCTGGATGCATTTCTGTCGAAGGAAGATGTGCAGATTGCCGTGCTTGGAACAGGCGAAGAACGCTATGAATCGATGTTTCGTCATTATGCCGAAACATATCCGGACAGGCTGGCTGCGGACATTTCCTATTCCGAGGCTGCGGCGCATCGGATTTATGCGGGTGCGGATGCCTTTCTGATGCCGTCGCTGTTTGAACCCTGCGGACTGAGCCAGCTGATCGCGCTCCGGTATGGAACCGTTCCGATTGTGCGTGAAACGGGCGGACTGAAAGATACCGTAGAGCCTTATAATAAATATACCAAAGAGGGCACAGGCTTTTCTTTTGCGAATTACAACGCAGAGGAAATGACAGAAGTCATACGGATGGCCATGGATCTGTATAAGACGCAAAAGCCGGCGTGGGAGGGCCTGATGCGGCGTGGGATGCAGCGTGATTTCTCCTGGGCCGGTTCGGTAGAAGAGTACGAAAGGCTCTACGAAGATCTTTTACAGACTATGAAGTAAGGAATCCCGATGCGCGTTCAAACAAATATACGTGGTCGGAAAGGATTTCTTCTTTCATCAGATGCGAGCGGTTTATGCTCTGCACCATGCAGTCCAGATCCTTTACGTGCGCGCGGGCGTCTTTTGGGAACAACAGGACTTCATGGACGCTGCTGGGAAGAACGTAAAAGTCGCTGCCGATCAATTCTGCGAAATGCGACAGCAGCCCGGGATAGAGCAGGACGGATGCGCCGTAGAGCTTTTGCGTGTTGGACAGTACATACATAATGGTTTTTTCCAGTTTGTCCGATTCGAATAAGACAGTCTCCTGCGCATGCAGCAGATCCTCCATCGGACAGAGGTCAAAGGGCAGCAGCATGGGCGTGTTTTTCAGGGCAGTCTCATACAAAAGCTCCGACGTGATCTGCCAGTGGTCAAGATGCTCGTTGCAGATTAAAATCGTCGCGTTCTCTTCCAGCGCGTCCGGCAGATAGCAGCAGAAGACGACGGCAAGATCCAGAAAGCGAAAATGCGGAACGTCTTTTAACAGCTTTGTATTCTGGCTGTAGCTGATCAGTCGGTAGATAAAGCGGTATTTTACCTTTTCGTAATCGGTAAAAAAAGTAAAGTCAAAATTCTCATCGGGAAGGTCGCTCTGGCAGGCGTCAATGATTTCATCCATAACGTCTGCCATAGGCTTTCCGTCCAGATATTCTTCATAATAATGATTCAGAAATATGGTAGGCGCAATGTTGCGCGACCGGTCCAGAATCGTCAGGCCGTCCAGATGGATGTCGTTATTTCTCCGTACGGGTTCCAGAAAAATATGAAAATTGTCTCCAAAGCGCTGCTGCATGGATGTAAGCGTGGAAGATTTAAACGTTTCGTAATTCATAAGCGTTCTCCTTTGTTGTAAAGCGTATGGGGATCTGAATGTGACTGTAATTGAGAAAAAGATAAAAGATACAGAATAAGATGTTCTGTGTGGAGATACTATAGCATGTTTAAAAGGAAGATGCAAGGGGTATTTGGGAAAAAGAGAGAGCGGCCGGCCGGGATCAGAAGGAAACAGGCAAAGACAGCAGGATAGGCCGCAGCGTGCATGGATGCACGGTTTGGCTCTTACCCTGCCGCCTTTGCCTGTTTAATTTGATTTCAGCTCTTTCCAGAGCTGATTGTAAAGATTTGTGCCTTTTTCATCCAGGCTCAGGTACACTTCGCAGTTGGAAAGCGTGGCCGCATCCGGAAAGATCGTAGCGTCATTTTTCGTTTCTTCATCCAGACTGTTGTATACGGCGGAATTTGGCGTTGCATAGTATACATAGTCGAAATTCATTTTTGCAATGTCTTCCCTGCAGAGGAAATCCAGAAATTTTTCCGCATTTTCTTTATTTTTGCAGGTTTTTGGCAGAAACCAGGAATCAATCCAGAGGTTGGAGCCTTCTTTCGGAACGACGTATGCAAGGTTGTCTGCAAGAGACTGCGCATATGCGGCTTCTCCGGAATAGACGACGGCGAGAGAAGCGTTGCCAGCCGCCATTTCATCGCCTGTTTCATCGACAAAGTAGGCGTAGATCAAAGGCTTTTGCTCCATCAGCATAGCGAGCGCTTCGTCCAGCTCCTGTTCGTCGGTTGAATTTAAAGAATAGCCAAGCTGCTTTAACGGGACGAGGAAGCAGTCGCGCACGCTGTTTTCCATAATGATTTTTCCTTCGTATTCCCGATCCCACAGGATGCTCCAGGATTCCGCTTTTTGGGCGTCCACTTCGTCTGTGTTGTATAAAATGCCGACCGTGCCGTAAAAATAGGGCAGCGTATAGTTGTGCTCCGGATCAAAAGAGGCGGAAGCGTCAATGATGTCCGGGTCAATGTTCTGATAGGACGGAATATTTTCATGCTGCATGGTAAGGACTTCGCCTTCCTCGATCAGCTTCTGAATCATATAGTCGGACGTGCAGAGCAGGTCGTAGTCAATCGATCCGGCCTTGTATTTGGTGTACATTTCCTCCGGGCTTTCGTATTCTTCGTATTCGACCTGGATGCCTGTTTCTTCTTCAAACAGCTTCAGCGCGTCAGGATCGAAATATTTGCCATAATTTAATACGGTAAGCGTCTCCTGACTGTCTGGGGAGCCGCAGCCGGTCAGAATGGATGCGGCAGCGAGCAGGACAGTTGGTGCAATCAGTCTTTTTTTCATAATGTGTATTCTCCTTTTTCTTTTTTACAGGATGTGTTTTACAGGCTTCGTTTGCCGGAAGGTTAAGATGCGTGCGCGCCCTCGTTTTTTTTCAGAGAACGAAAATTCATCAAAAGCAGCAGCAGCAGCGCAATGGCAAACATGAGTGCGGAGAGCGCGTACATCTCCGGCTTGATGCCTTTTCTAAGCTCCGTATACAGCATGGTAGAGAGCGTATTGACGCCGGCGCCTTTGGTAAAGTAGGTGATGGAAAAGTCGTCCAGAGACATTGTGACCGCCATCAGAAAGCCGGAAAATACGCCGGGCGCAATATCGGGCCAGACAATTTTATAAAAGGCGTACAGGGGCGTTGCGCCAAGATCCAGAGCGGCTTCATAGGCGGAGCGGCTGGTCGCGTTCAGCCGGGGCAGCACGTTTAAAATGACGTAGGGAATGTCAAATGTTAAATGCGCGATCAGCACGGTGGAAAAGCCAAGCTTTGTAAAACGTACAAATAAAAGCATCATGGAAATGCCGGTTACGATATCTGCATTGAGCAATGGGATATTCGTTGCGCCAATCAGAATTGCTTTTCCCCTGCGCCGCATGGCGTGGATGCCGATAGCCGCCAGCGTGCCGATAAGCGTGGCAAGCACGGAAGCCGTCAGCGTGATCTCAAGCGTCATGCGAAACGCTTCCATAATCGTTTCGTTCTGGAACATGGAGCTGTACCATTTCATGGTAAAGCCGCCCCAGGAAACTCTGGATTTGGAATTGTTAAATGAGAGCACGATCAAAACGAGGATCGGCAGATACAGAAAAAGAAAAATCAGGGCAAGATACAGTCTGCCCGCATATTTTTTTACCATACCGCAGTTCCCTCCCCTTCTGTATTGCGCGCGTTCATAAACGCCATGCTTGCAATTACAAATATCATCAGTACAATGGACAGTCCGCTGCCCATGTGCCAGTTCATATTCTGCATAAATTCCTGTTCGATGACGTTTCCAATCAGCAGTACCTTGCCGCCGCCTAACAGATTTGAGATGACAAACGAAGTCAGCGCCGGCACAAATACCATAATGATTCCGCTCAGTATGCCGGACGTCGTAAGCGGCAGGATGATTTTAAAAAACACATGCATCCGGTTTGCGCCCAGATCTCTGGCTGCGTCGATAACGTCCGTTCCGATGCGGCTCATAGAATTGTAGATCGGCAGAATCATAAATGGAAGAAAATCATATACCATGCCGAACACGACGGCGGAGGGCGTATTCAAAAGGGAAAGCTTCGGCAGTCCGACGGCGCTTAGCATCGTATTGAAAATGCCGTTGTTGGAAAGCAGAAGCTGCCAGGCAAGAATACGCAGCATGAAATTCATCCACATCGGCAGCACAAAAATAAAGACGATAAAGCTTTGCTTCTTTAAGTGCAGTCCGTTTAAAATCATAGCCAGCGGATAAGCCAGCAGCAGGCAGAGCGCGGTGCTTAAAAACGCAAGCTTTAACGAAAGAAGCAGCGCTTTGATATGAATCGGCTCCAGTATGGCGGAAATATTGGAAAAGGTAAAGCTGCCGGAAGCGTCCGTCACGCCATAGTATGCGATCATGCAGATTGGAAGCAGGATAAATCCGATGATCCAGATCATATAAGGGCCGCAGAGAAGCTGCCGTTTCAGTTTAAACATCGATTTCCACCGCCTTTTCGTCGCTCGATTCCGGCTTATTCATAATCTGAATATTAAACGGAATCACGTGAATGCCTACATGGGTTCCGACGGGATACATTCTGGTCGTATGCACAAGCCAGTCATAGCCGCCCGCCCGGACTTCGATTTCATAGTGGACGCCTTTGAAGATAATGGAAGTGACGTCGCCTTTCAAAAATCCTTCGCCGGAATCCGACAGCTCCACGTCTTCCGGACGGATGACGACGTCTACCGGCTGATGGCTGCCAAATCCCGTATCGACGCAGGGGATTTTTACGCCGAGGATTTCAACGAGCTTATCCTGCACCATGATGCCGTCTATGATATTGCTCTCGCCAATAAAATCAGCGACAAATGCATTGACGGGCTCGTTGTAAATGTCTTCCGGCGTGCCGATCTGCTGGATGTAGCCCTGATTCATGACGACAATCGTGTCAGACATCGTAAGCGCCTCTTCCTGGTCGTGCGTCACATAGACGAATGTAATCCCAAGCTCTTCCTTCAGCCGGATCAGCTCGTACTGCATATCCTGCCGCAGCTTTAAATCAAGCGCGCCAAGCGGTTCGTCCAAAAGCAGGACCTTCGGTTCGTTTACAATGGCTCTTGCAATGGCGATCCGCTGCTGCTGTCCGCCGCTTAAAGAGTCGACGCTTCGGTTTTCATAGCCTTCCAGATTGACAAGCTTTAAGGCGTACTTGATTTTATCTGCAATGTAGGCTTTGCTTTTTTTGCTGATTTTTAAGCCAAACGCAATGTTTTCCGCAATTGACATATGCGGAAACAGCGCGTACTTCTGGAATACCGTGTTTAATTTGCGTTCGTTTGGCGGAAGCGCCGTAATATCGGCCCCGTTGAAAAAAATCTGCCCTTCATCCGGCGTATCAAAGCCTCCAAGAAGACGGAGCGTCGTCGTCTTTCCGCAGCCGGAAGGACCAAGCAGCGTCAAAAACTCATTTTCCCGGATGTTTAAATCCAGATCATCTAATATGAGGTTGTCGTCAAACGATTTTGAAATGTGAGAGAGGTGGATGAATGCTTTTTCCATAGTAAAACTCCTCCTTTTGGGCGGTTAAAAGCTGGGGGGCGTAGTAATCCAGAGGACGACGGCGTCGTAGCGCCCGGGATTCTCCAGACGGTGCTTCTTAGTGGAAGAAAACGCGAAGGATTCTCCGGAATGCAGCGTATATTTTTGCGTGCCAAACGTAAGCTTTACCGTGCCTTTGAGCACGTAGCCGAACTCTTCTCCTTCGTGCGGCGGCAGTTCTTCGGAGACGCCGCCGGGCTTTAAGGTGAGCCGTATGGGTTCCATGGAATTTTTCTGTGCGTTGGGAATGACCCATTCGACGATGGAGCGTCGTTCGTCGTCTGTTTTTTCAAAGTAATCTTCGTTTCGAAACACAATCTGCTCCGGGCCGGATTCGGCAAAAAATTCCGCCGGCGTCGTGCCAAGACACTGAATGATGTCAAGAAGCGTGTTGATCGAAGGCGTATTCTGATTGCGTTCCAGCTGAGAAATGAAGCCTTTTGTCAGCTCTGCGCGGTCGGCAAGCTCCTGCTGGGTCAGGCCGTAAAATACGCGAAGCTCTTTCATTCTTTTTCCAATATCCATGACGGACTCCTTTGTGCTGTTAATAGTAGATTAAAAGTTTACTGATTATAAACAAACAAGAAATATTTTATCGAAAAAATGAGAAATGTCAAGAGGGTTTTGAAAGATTTTGTTTATATTTTTTATTTTGTTGCGATCGTTTTCGGCAGGCGTTATAATAACGTTATCTATATAAAAAAGATTGGAGGAATGGTTCATGAAAAAGAAGCGAAAAGGCGCAGGGATGAGGATAATGGCTTTTCTGATGAGCGCGGCCATAATGTGTCAGACGCTGCCGCTGCATGCCGCTTCCGGCGGCATGGATGAGCGCGATGCATCCGGAGAAGCGGTAAAGATTCTGCCCTGCGACGCCCTTTATACCGTAGAGGGAATCGATCCTCTCTGGCCGAAAACCGTGCAGGTGGAAGTCGGAGGAAAAACGGAAGAACGGCGCGTGAAATGGAATTTCAGAGAAGGTTTTTTCACGGAGGACAGGAACACAAAGGCGTATCAGATCGAAGGCGATGTGGAAGGGACATCTGAAAAGGCGCTGCTGGACGTTTTTCTGGTCAGGGAGAACATGGTATACATGATTGACTGCGGCGCGCCGGATTCGCCGGAATTTAAGCATTATACGAATCTGCAAAATACGGTGGCGGATCAGCCGTTCCATCATGAGAGCGGCACGTGGGGATATACGGGAACGTATCGCGCGCACGCTTATACGGGAGAGGACGCTGCGTATGATATGTATGAGACCGGATGGGAAGTAAGTCCGGATGCCGTTGAAGAAGGTACGGGCGGCGCGGGAGACCGCCTGGAATATGTCGTTACCCTGGGAGAGGGAGAGTATACAGCGACGTTTGGATTTTGTTCCTGGGATAAGAAGGAGAAGACAATAGAGCTGGACTGTCCGCAGTTACAGCAGCCAGGCGCCGGAGCGGCCGGGCCGCGTGAAAGCGTAAAGCTGTCGGCGGACAATAATTACCGCGGCACGATAGAGCTTGCAGTTTCCTGTGAGGAGAAGGAAGAACTGCATTTCTCTTTTCTGACGCCGTCATCGATGACGCCGGACCCGGCAGTGTCTTTTATTCAGATTCAGAAGAAGCTGGATTTGTCGGAATTGAAGAACAGCATGGGGGATACGCTGCGCAGATATCTGATGATGGACAGCTCTGCTTTGGATGAGGAGAGGCTGGGAGAATTAAAAATGGCGTTAGAGGCCGGGCACAGACTGTTCTTTTCACCTTTTACGACGCAGGAGGAGGCAGATAAGGCTGTAGAGGAGATCCGGAAAGCGGAAGAAAATCTGGAACAGAGAAACATTACGGCGGAAGATCTGAAAAAGAACGATTATGTGCTTTATACGGTCAACTGCGGAACGGATAATCATTTTTGGATACCGGAAGGCGAACGGCCTGGACTGCTTCAGTCTGCGTTTGATCAGAAGCTGGAAAAAGACAGGGCGACAGGATATCAGTGGGGCTGCGATGAGACGGGAGAAAATGGCCAGACGATGGGATACAGGAGGAATGTGACGCCGGAAGAAATGGAAGACGTCAGAAATTCCTGTATTACCTTACAGCAATCCATTGACCCGAATGCAAAAAATACGCTGGGATATGCGTTTGAATTGCCAAAACAGACGGTAAGCGGCATATTGCCCGACGCGTATGAAGTGACGGTCGGATTCCAGTTGATGGAAGAGGGGAGTATGGCGAATCCATGGGGAGCTCCATACAAGGACAGACCGGTTCAGATTCTTCTGGAAGGGAAGCCTGTCGTATCGGGCGTAACGATCACCTCTGAGAAGTGGGAATGCAGAAGCTTTACGACGCAGGTGAAAGACGGTATTTTAAATGTACAGATTAAAAATCCCGACAGAAAAAATGCAGAAGAAGATCCTGTTATAAATTATATCAGGGTCCGCGCGCTGAAAAGCAAACGGGATGTGATACCGGGACTTTCGGGCGAGCTTTTATACGATACGAAGGGGATGGATATCCGTGCATATGGAGGAGAGATTCATTCGTATACGGAGGATGGCAAAACCAGATGGTACTGGATTGGAGAAGACGGGATGGCGCCGGACGAAAGCAGCTATACGATGCGGCACAATGGCATTCATATGTACAGTTCAGAAGATCTGTATGAATGGGAAGACGAAGGCGTCGTGTTAAGAACGATGGAGACGAAAGAGGATTTTCAGGATCCGTATTTTCAGAATCTCTATGGCGGTCTTTCCGCAGAGGAACAGGGCGAAATGTTTTCTTATCTGAAGAAAGAAGGAGCGCTTTTGAACCGTCCGAAGATGATATACGACGGACGGCAGTATGTGATCTGGTTTACCGGTGTAACGATGGAAAATCAAAGCGCGGCGGGCGTTGCCGTGGCAGACAGCATAAAAGGTCCGTATCGTTTAGTAAAAACCTATGATCTGGGGGGAAAAGACGGTATTCTTCTGGATCTCGATCTGCTGGAAGATGCGGATGGCAAAGCTTACCTGATTTACAGTCTGGGATATCATGAAGCGCAAAGAGAGATTGAGATGTTCCGCTCTGAGTTAAAAGCGGGGGATTATACGTTATTTGCCGGCGACGGACAGAAAATGGCTTTCATGAATGAGGAAGAAGGCGGCGCGCCGGAAGGTGGAGGAGACACAGAAGAGGAAATCCGTATGGGTGATGTAGGGACGGTATTCCGATATGGAGACGCTTACTATATGTTCAATGCCGGCAAAAAGAAATACGCTGTGACAAACAGTCTGGATGAAGCATGGAAAGAAAAGGAGCTGATGCTCTGGGATGGGGAGAAGATGAGTGTAATCGACGGCCAGATTCAGAGCAGTGGCATTATCCCGGTTCATATAGATGATGAAGTCAGATATATACATATGGGCGACAACGGAAGCTGGAGCGAGGCTGGGCTTGGCAGACATATATGGCTTCCGATTGAGTTTCTGGAAGATAAGGAGAATCCGGTTGCGTTAAGAGCGCTTTCGGATTGGAGGTACAATGGAGAGCTGCCAGAGCTGCCGGATGCCGGCATGCTGCAGAAGGAGATAGAAGAAGGAGAAAAGTTAATCCGGCAGGAGTATACGGCGAAGTCATGGCAAGAATACCAGCAGGCGCTTGATGCGGCAAACCGTCTGATGGATATGCTGGATACGGCGGTGCAGAAAGAGGTGGACGATGCGGCAGATGCGCTGCAAATGGCCCGTAATGCGCTGGTTCTTCTGAAAGATGTATTCGATGACGCGCTGAATGCATATCAGACGCAATCCGGGAAGGATAGCTATGAAGAAACATCCTGGAGTGTTTATGAACGTGCCTTGCAAAAAGCGCAGGAGTTAAGAACGCAGGGCGGCTATACGGAAGATGAGATGAATGCGGTGATTTTGAGCCTGCGGGAAGCATTCGGTCAATTGAAACCGGCGCAACCGGTGAATCCGAGTCCGGAGGAACCCGATCCAGAGAAGCCCGATCCAGAGAAACCGGATCCAGAGGAGCCAGGTCCTGAAAAACCAGATCCAGAGGAGCCAGGTCCTGAAAAACCCGGTCCGGAGGAGCCAGGTCCTGAAAAACCGGAACCGGAAAAACCAGGTCCGGAGGAACCCGATCCTGTAAATCCGAGTCCGGAGGAACCGGAACCGGAAAAACCAGATTCCGAGAAGCCGGAACCGGAAAAACCGAATCCAACAGATCCAGGCAGCGGAAACGGACAGGGCAGCGGGGGAAATCCTGCGGACGAAGGAACAGTTCCGGCGGTTGTGAAAGTCAGCAGGATATTCATAAACGGAACAATAAAAACGCTTGCAAGAGGTAAAAAAACAGATTTGCAGCTGACAGTGCTGGAACCGAATGCGACAAATAAGGGCGTGATCTGGAGCTCTTCGAATCCGAGCATTGCCGAAGTGAATTCTGGCGGCATGGTAACAGGAAAAGGAGCCGGCAAAGCTGTCATAACGGCGACGGCGGTCGATGGCTCCGGCGTATCCGGCTCGTATGCCATTCAGGTTGTAAAGCATTCCGTAAAAAAGATTATTATAAAGAGCAGTAAAAAGAAAATTGCGGCAGGAAAGAAAGTGAAAATAAAGGCGACGATAAAGACCTCCGGAAAAACGGCAAATCGGACGCTGGAGTGGAAGACGTCCAATGAAAATTATGCAACGGTAAATTCCAAAGGCATCGTAACGGCAAAGAAAGCCGGAAAAGGAAAGACCGTAACAATTATGGCAAGGGCCACAGATGGCAGTGGAAAGAAGGATACGATAAAAATACGGATAAAATAAAAAGGAATGCCCGGGCGTCATTGGAACAGCGCCCGGGCATTCCTATTTGTCAAATTGGACGTTAGACAGGACTACATGCGTTAGAAGATGGTCAGGGGTTGAATGTCGTAATTTCTCCACCGTTTACCGGCATGCGGTAAAACGTGCCTTCCTGTCCGACCCTGCTGAAATAGACGTAATCCGATGTAACGTTGATGTTTGTGCAGTTGCCTTCCGTGATCACCTGATAATTGCTGCCGTCCGTTCCGACGCGGCAGAGCGCGGCGTCGCCGTTTAGGTTGTTCCGCTGAAAAAAGATCGTGTCGCCGTATACGTTATACGATTCGATGCGGTCGCTTACAACGGTAACAGGCTCTGTCTGGGAGCGCGAGAGGCGGACCAGGCTGTAGTTTGCTTCGCAGTCCAGAAAATAGATGTTGTCATTGTCTGCCGACGGCATCCAGTAATTGCCCTGGCAGATGGTCTGCGAAACGCCCGTATCCGTGTCCATCTGATAGATATTGTGATCGTTTTTCATGCCGTTGTAGTAAAAATACTGGCCGTTGGCGGAACAGGTAAAGTAAGGATTTTCATCCACCTGCTCCAGTTCGGAACCGTCTATCTTTACCCGGTAGAGGGTAGAGGCAGTTTCCGTATCATAGTGTACGTAATAGATATAATTGCCGAGCAAAGACGCATAGATGGAAGGCGAGGGGTCCAGAATAAGGACTTTGCCCGTCTTAAGGTCATAGCGGCAGAGACTGTTTGTATTAAAGTGCAGAAAAGCGAATTTCCAGTCTTTGCTGACATTGTTGCGGACGTAGTAGACATAGTTGTCATCGGCGTTGATAAACGAGGCGACGTCTCCATAGAGTTTTTTTACATCGCTTCCATCTGTGTTCATGGAGTAGAGATAGAATCTGTCGTTTGGGTTGCTGAAGTAAATTTTGCCGTTGTGCTCGCAGAACAGGCCGTTATTATAGAGGTTGCCGGACGTATTGCCGTTGACGTAGTAGTCGTTCCACTTTGTTTTGTTTGAAACATAGTAAAAGAGTCCGTATCCGGCGGCTGCAAGAATGAGCGCGACCGGGATTATGATCCGCAGGGCTTTTTTCATACATCATCACTCCTTGTTTTTCCATTCGTTTTTTTTATTATAACTTTTCAAACGGGAAGTTGCAAGGCAATCTTGCCATCTGATACGGATTGTTATATGATAAGAAATAAGAAAAAAGAGGTTTTTTACGGAGGAAAGTATGAGCGAAAGACAGGAGATGTATGGCTTTGCGCCAGTAGAAGAATTTGATTTCAGAGGGAAGCGGGTTGTCTTTCAGGGAGTGGAGGGCGCGTACAGCCAGCAGGCGCTGCTTCAGTTCTGCGGGATGGAGGCGAAAAGCTTTCATGTGGATTCCTGGCGGGACGCGATGGAGGCTATTGCGGGAAAAAAGGCGGATTATGCGGCGCTTCCGCTGGAAAATTCATCTGCCGGCATCGTATCCGAAAATTATGACCTTTTGATGGAATATGACAACTGCATCATTGGAGAGCAGATCATAAAGACAAACCACTGTCTGGTCGGCTTAAAGGACGCTTCCCTTTCCGACATTACCGACGTATATTCGCATCCGCAGGCGCTGATGCAGTGCTCAAAGTATCTTGAGGCGCATGAAGAATGGGAAAAGCACAGCAGAAAAAATACGGCGGGAGCGGCCAGAAAGGTCAGAGAGGAAAACGATAAAAGCCGCGCCGCGATTGCCGCGGGGATTACGGCGGATATTTATGATCTGAAAATACTGGCGGAAAATATCGAGAACAATACCTCCAATTCGACGAGGTTTATCATTGTAACCGGGGAAAAGAAGTTCAGACGGGCATCCGAAAAGCTCAGCATCTGCTTTGAGCTGCCGCATAAAAGCGGAGCGTTGTATCATGCGCTGTCCCATCTGATTTATAACAATCTCAATATGAACCGGATTGAATCAAGGCCCGTGCAGGGCAGAACGTGGGAATATCGCTTTTTTATCGATATTGAAGGGAATCTGGCGGATGCGGCGGTACAGAAAGCGTTAAGCGGTTTAAAAGAAGGGACGGAGGCGTTTCGGATTCTTGGAAATTATTAAGCGCAGACAGGAGGATGAGACATGAATCGGACAAAAGAACTGATTCTTTACAGGGATATGGAGGAGGGAAGCGTCTTTTATGGCGTTGCATCGCTGATTGCACGATGCGAAGAGCCTTTGTCCAATCAACAGGAAATCAGAGATTTGTACTATGAAAGCTTTCATGATCTGGTGGAGCTTTCCGACAAGTATGGCTTTTGCGGCAACCTCTGGCAGTCGTATCTGACCTGGCTTCTGGTCAGCCACGAAAATGCATACAGCAGGGCGTGTGAAATCCGGGAGGCGGCGCAGGGGGCGCTGCGGCAGATTGCGCTGCATGACATGGCGATCTTTCTGGAGCTGTTTCGATTTGATTTCAACCGTCTGAACGATGTGCCGGGCATTGCGGGCGCGTCTATCTGGATGGAGTGTCCGAAAGCGGACGATGCGGCCTGTGTGTTAAGCCGGCGCATTCGCGACCGGATACATGCGCTGTGCGTGCAGCTTTCTAAAGCGTTATGCGCGGAGGCGTTTCTGGAGCTGCTTGCAGGCTTTTACCGGGAATTTGGCGTAGGAAAGCTGGGGCTGCACCGGGCGTTTCGCATAGAGCGCACCGTAGAACATGCAGAGATTGCGCCGATTTTTCATATTGCGCAGGTTGCGCTTTCCGATCTGGTCGGTTATGAGGCGGCGAAAGAAAAGCTGCTTGCCAATACGGAAGCGTTTGTCTGCGGCAGACCTGCAAACAACTGTCTGCTGTACGGAGATGCGGGGACGGGAAAATCTTCCAGCATAAAAGCGATCGTCAACCAGTATTATGACAGAGGGCTGCGCATTATCGAGCTGTACCGTCATCAGTTTCGGGACCTGCATGATATCATAGCGCAGATCAAGCATCGAAACTACCGGTTTATTCTTTATATGGACGATCTTTCCTTTGAAGAATCGGAAACGGAATATAAATATTTAAAAGCCGTGATCGAAGGCGGCCTTGAAAAAAAGCCGGAGAACGTTTTGATCTATGCGACGTCCAACCGCAGACATCTGGTTCGGGAAAAATTTTCCGACAAAGCGCAGCTTTCGGACGAGCTGCACAACAATGATACGGTACAGGAAAAGCTTTCTCTGGCGGCGCGGTTTGGCGTGCAGATTTATTTTGGCGCGCCGGATAAGCGGGCGTATCATGAAATTGTCCGTTCGCTTGCCAGACAGCAGGGCGTTGCAATGGAAGAGGAAGCGCTGCTTTTGCTGGCGGACCAGTGGGAACTGCACCACGGCGGGCGTTCGGGAAGGACGGCGCAGCAGTTTATCAACGACCGGCTGGGAAGGGAGGAAGGTCTGTGAAATTATTTGCGGCAATCTATATCGGCTCTTATGAGGTGAGCCTGAAACTGTTTGAGCTGGCTGCAAAAAAGCCGATTCGGGAAATTGATTGCGTCAGAGCCAGAGTGGACAGCGGAAAGGATTCGTACCAGAAGGGCTATATCGGCTATGAGCTGTTAGAAGAGCTTGGCAATCTGTTGCTTGAATATCGAAAGATTATGGAAGGCTATCGCGTCGATTCGTATGCGGCTTATGCGGGCGGCGTGTTTCGCGACATTAAAAACCAGCTGTTTGTGTTAGACCAGCTTTACATCCGCACGGGCATCCGCATACAGGTGCCAAGCAATTCGGAGCATCGTTTTATTGGCTATAAATCCGTTGCGTTCCGGCAGGAGTTTGACGAGATGACAAAGCAGGGAGCGGCAGTTGTCGATATCGGCGGCGGCAATTTGCAGGTGACGCTGTTTTCGAAAGGAAGGGTTGTGACGACACAGCATATGGTGCTTGGAACGGCGCGCCTGTTCGAGCAGCTTTCCGGCATTCAGAATGCGGTGGCGCATTATGAGAACCAGATTGAAGAGATGGTCAATAAGGATCTGGAAGTGTTTAAGTCGCTGTATTTGAAAGATTATAAAATGAAATACATCATTTTCATGGGCGATTATATCATGGATCTGATGAAAAAAGTGGAAAAGAAAGGCAATAAAATCGTAAGCGCGGAAAAATTCGTCAAAGCGATGCGCAAATTATATCGGAAAAATACGGAGCAGATCGCAGTGGAAATGGACCTTGCAAATGAAAGCGATCCGCTTCTGATCTTATATATCGTGTTTTATACAAGGGTTACAGAAGAGCTTGGCGCGGAAGAAATCTGGGCGCCCGGCGTAAACGTCAGCGACGGCATGGCATATGATTATGCGGAACGGCTGCGTCTGATTAAGCCGCTGCATGATTTTGATGAAGACGTTCTTTCGGCTGCAAAGCAGCTTTCCAGACGCTACGAAAGCTTTTCGCCGCATATTGACGCGCTGACGCAGATGGCGACGCTTGTGTTTGATGCGATGAAACGTGTGCACGGCATGGGGAAGCGGGAGCGGCTTTTGCTTTCCGTGGCGGCTATTTTGCATGACTGCGGCAAATACGTCAGTCTGGCGCATGGGCCGGAGTGCGCGTACAATATTATTATGGAGTCTGAGATTATCGGGCTGACGCATCTGGAACGGGAGATTGTGGCGTGCGCCGTACTGTACAACACGTATCCGCTGGAAGACTATGAAGCGCTTGCGGACCGGCTGGACAGAGCCAGCTACATGACCGTGGCGAAGCTCTCCGCTATTTTAAGGGTGTCCAATGCGATGGATCGCAGTCACAGGCAGAAATTTAAGCATGTAAAAGCGGCCATTCGTGGCAGACAGCTTGTGATTACGGTGGAAACACAGGATCAGATGATACTGGAAAAAGGACTGTTTGCAGTAAAAGCGGAGATGTTTGAACGCATCTTTGGCATGCAGCCGGTGATTCGGGAAAAGCGAATGTTTCATTAAAGGGGAAAGGCATGGAAAAAGAAAAGATATTCACAAATTCGGAAAATTATGAAAACAGGGAGTTAAGCTGGCTGAAATTTAACGGGCGCGTATTGAACGAAGCGCGGGATAAGTCGATTCCGCTTCTGGAACGGTTAAAATTCATCGGCATCACGTCCTCCAATCTGGACGAGTTTTTTATGGTGCGCGTCGCTTCCCTCAAAGATATGGTGCATGCAGGATATAAGAAAAAAGACATCGCGGGCATGACGGCGCAGGAACAGCTGGATGCGATCAATACGGAGACGCGGGCTCTGGTGGACGCGCAGTATGCGACGTATAACCGTTCGCTTGTGCCAATGCTTAAAACGTGCGGCATAGAAATTATAGACGCGCATGAAAGCTTAAACGAGGCGCAGGCGGCGTTTGTGGACGCGTGGTTTGAGGAAATGGCATATCCTGTTTTAACGCCGATGGCAGTGGACGCTTCCCGGCCGTTTCCGCTGATTCGCAATAAAACGCTCAATATTGCGGCGCTGATCCGGCGCAAGGGGGCCGACGAAAAGGACATTGAATTTGCGACGGTGCAGGTGCCGTCCGTGCTGCCGCGGCTTGTGGAGATTCCGTCTGAAGCGGAAGGCGGCAGGACGTTTATTTTGTTAGAGCAGATGATCGAGCGTAATATTGCGCGTCTGTTTTTGAATTATAAAGTCGTCTGCGCCTATCCCTACCGCATTATGCGCAACGCCGATCTTCCAATTGATGAGGAAGAGGCGGCCGATCTGTTAAAAGAGATTCAAAAGCAGCTGAAAAAGCGGCAGTGGGGCGAGGTGATCCGCCTGGAAATGGAAGGGGGCGCAAACGCCGATCTGCTTTCCATTCTGAAAAAGGAGCTGAAAATCAAAACGACAGATATTTTTCAGCTCAACGGGCCGATCGATCTGACGTTTGTGATGAAGCTGTATGACATCTCCGGTTATGACAGTCTGCGGTACAAAAAATATCAGCCGCAGCCGCTTGCGCAGATCGAGCCGGGATCGGATATTTTTGCCGCGATTCAAAACGGCGACATCTTGATGCATCATCCGTATCAGACGTTTGACCCCGTGGTGGACTTTATTCGGCAGGCGGCGGCGGACCCGCAGACGCTTGCCATCAAGCAGACGCTCTACCGTGTCAGCGGCAATTCTCCGATCATCGCATCGTTGGCGGAGGCGGCCGAAAACGGCAAGCAGGTCACGGTGCTGGTGGAGTTAAAGGCGCGGTTTGACGAAGAGCACAATATCGTATGGGCGAAAAAGCTGGAAAAGGCGGGCTGCCATGTAATTTACGGACTGGTGGGATTAAAGACGCACAGCAAAATTGCGCTTGTCGTTCGCAGGGAAGAAGAGGGCATTCGCCGGTACGTGCATCTTGGCACCGGCAATTACAACGATTCTACGGCAAAGCTGTATACGGACTGCGGCATATTCACCTGTTCGGAAGCGATTGGAGAAGATGCGACGGCTGTCTTTAACATGTTATCCGGCTATTCGGAGCCGCCCTCCTGGAACCGCCTTGTCGTTGCGCCTATCTGGCTGCGCAAGAAATTTTTAAAACTGATTGCCCGGGAAATGAAGCATGCGAAAGAGGGGGAAGAGGGCAGGATTATTGCAAAGATGAATTCCCTCTGTGACAAAGAAATCATAGCAGCCTTGTATGAAGCGTCGGCGGCCGGCGTGCAGATTGATCTGATTGTGCGCGGCATCTGCTGCTTAAAGGTCGGGATACCGGGCGTCAGCGAAACGATCCGCGTGCGTTCCATTGTAGGCAATTTTTTAGAGCACAGCCGCATTTTCTACTTCTATAACGGCGGCCGGCCGGAGTATTATATGGGAAGCGCCGACTGGATGCCGCGCAATCTCGACCGGCGCGTGGAAATCCTGTTTCCGGTAGAAGATGAGGAGATCCGTAAAAGCGTATATCATATTCTGGATGTGGAGCTTAGGGATAACGTCAAGGCGCATGTGCTCAACGCAGACGGCGCATATGAAAAGATTGACAAACGCGGAAAAACGCTCGTCAATTCTCAGGATCAGTTCTGCAAAGAGGCAAAGGTGAAAAAGCCAAAAGATAAAGGGAAGTATCAGGAGCGCGTTTTTATTCCGGCAGAGCCGGTATAACCGGTAAAGGAGCGATCATGTCAGAAAAGAAAATACTGTTTACCGATCTGGACGGAACGCTGTTATCGGACGATGGAACGGTATCGCAGGAAAACAAAACAGCAATGCAGCAGGCCCTAAAGCAGGGGCATCGGATTGCTCTGGCCACCGGAAGGCCGCTGTGCAGCGCCAGAAAAGCGGTGAAAGAGCTGGGCGTCGCTTCGGCCATCTCTTATATTCTTGCGTTTCAGGGGTCCGTTTTGTATGACTGCGCGGCGGATCGCGTGCTATACGGCTTTACAATTCCGCTGCCTTTTGTCGATCGTCTGTTTGACGCGGCAAAAGGCGCCGGCATTTACATTCAGACGTACGATCAGAGTCATGTGCTGACAAGAAGCGCTGCGAAAGAGCTTGCTTATTATACGAGGAAAACCGGCATGGCGTATCGTCTGCTGCCGCCGGAAGGGCCTGTTTCAGACGCAGTAAAAGAAGCGCCCAATAAAGCGCTTTTGATTGATCTTGCAGGCGGCCAGGCGCTGGAGCAGTTTCAGAAGGAGCAGGAGCATTGGACAAAAGACGGCATGCATGCGTTTTTTTCATGCAGGGAATATCTGGAGTATTGCCCGATTGGAGCGGATAAGGGCGCCGCGCTTCATAAGCTCTGCGCGCTGCTTGACGTGCCGGTTTCGCAGACGGTAGCCGTTGGAGATGAGAGGAATGACGTTTCCATGTTAAAAGCGGCGCAGATTGGCGCCGCTGTGCAGAATGCTTCTCCCGCCGCAAAACGGGCGGCCGATTACGTTACGGAACGAAATCATAATCAAGGCGCCGTTGCGGAAGTGATCAAAGCGTTTCTGTCTGTTTAAGCCGTTCCAGAAATTCGTACGGCACAAACAGGTCTCCCATGCCGCTTCCAAGACGGATCTGCGGCTTATTGCTTCCGTGGAAATCCGAACCGCCGGAAAGCATAAGGCCGTATTCTTCGGCAAGATTCTGAATGTATTGCGCATCTTCCTTCTGGTAGGTGGAATAGCGCGCTTCAATGCCTTCCATGCCGCATGCCAGGCAGTCTTCGATCAGGCCGCGCAATTTGGCGTCGCTCATATGGTACAGGATGGGATGCGCCAGAATCGCTTTTCCCTTTGCGTGATGGATCAGCTGAATGGCTTCCTGCGGAGAAATTTTTTCGCGTGGAATATTACAGGGGCAGCCGTCTCCGATATACGTTTCAAACGCTTCGGCAATCGAGCCGATATAGCCGTGATCGAGCAGGAACCTTGCAACGTGCGCCCTTGTCAGCACGGCGTCCGGAAACATTTCCCGCAATGCTTCTTCTGAAATTTCAAAGCCGTATTCTCTGAGCTTTTGATACATTTTCTGATTGCGGTTGTCACGGTTGTCGCGGAAGCGGACCAGGTGTCTGGCAAGCCGTTCGTTTGTTTCATCCAAAAACAGCCCTACCATATGAATTTCTTTTCCGTCGTATTCCGTCGAAAGCTCAACGCCGGGCACAAGCTCGATGTCCGCGGCTTTTGCGGCGGCTCTTGCTTCCGCAATGCCGTCTACCGTATCATGATCCGTCAGCGCAAAGGCGGAAAGTCCGGCTGCCTTTGCCTCCTCCACTAACCGGGAAGGCGTGAGCGTGCCGTCGGATGCAGTGGAATGTACGTGCAGATCGATGGTTTTATGTGGCATAATTGTTCTCCTTTTTGATTTTTGTCTATTATATCGGATCTGCGGAGGGATTGCAATGGCCCATATCCGGCGGTCTGTTTTTTCTCGGATTTCCACCCTGTTCATTGACAAATCTGGAAAAATATGCTATTCTAATCCATGTGGTTATTCCGCAACAGTAAGAAAAGTTTAGGGAGGAAGTATTATGCAGCAAGGTACTGTAAAATGGTTTAACGCAAAGAAAGGATACGGATTCCTTTCAGACTCAGAGGGAAATGAAGTCTTTGTTCACTATTCTGCATTGCAGATGGATGGATTCAAAGAGCTCAAGGATGGCGAAGCAGTTGAATTTGAAGTCGTGGACGGGACAAAGGGACCGCAGGCAGCGAACGTAACCCGCCTGTCTTAAAAATCCGTAAAGTATGTTTTAAAAGGGGCCGGATGGCCAAAGCCGGCAGGCATGTCCTGCAAGGTATAAAAAAGGAAATAAAGAAAAGAATAACCAAAAGAGGGTGTATACACACCCTCTTTTATATCATAGAGACAAAAGCGCGCGTCTTTGAAAGGGGAAGAAGATGCGACATAAGGTCTGTGAGGAGGAATCAGGCGTGAAGCAGGAGACGTTAAAAGCCTATACATTAATAGAAGAAAAAAATCTGACGGATATCCGATCCAGAGGGTATCTTTTGCAGCATAAAAAAAGCGGCGCGCGGATTGCCGTTGTTTCAAATGACGATGCAAACAAAGTGTTTTACATTGGATTTCGCACGCCGCCGGAGGACTGCACGGGCGTGGCGCACATTGTAGAGCATACGGTATTGTGCGGTTCCGAGCGGTTTCCGGCGAAGGATCCGTTTGTAGAGCTGGTGAAGGGATCGCTGAATACGTTTTTAAACGCGATGACGTATCCCGATAAAACCGTCTATCCGGTGGCAAGCTGCAACGATGCGGATTTTCAGAATCTGATGCATGTATATATGGATGCCGTTCTGCATCCGAACATCTATAAACGGAAGGAAATTTTTCAACAGGAAGGGTGGCATTACGAGCTTGAGGAGAAGGATGCGCCGATTACGTTAAACGGCGTTGTGTATAATGAAATGAAGGGGGCGTTTTCTTCGCCGGAGGGCGTGCTGGAACGCGAGATTTTAAACTCGCTGTTTCCGGATACGACGTATGGAAACGAATCCGGCGGCGATCCCGTTCATATCCCGGAGCTGACGTATGAAGCGTATCTGGATTTTCACAGGCGGTACTATCATCCATGCAATGCGTATCTTTATCTGTACGGCGATATGGACTTCGAGGAAAAGCTGAGCTGGCTGGACCGGGAATATTTATCGGATTATGAGGCGATTGCCGTTGATTCGGCCATTCGCAGACAAAAGCCATTCGATCAGGTTCGAAATATCAGCAGGAAATACTCGATTGCGGGTAATGAGCCGCTTGCGGATCATACGTTTCTTTCCTATAACATGGTGATAGGGGATTCTCTGGACAAAAAGCGTTATCATGCATTTGAAATCCTCGATTATGCGCTTTTAAACGCGCCGGGCGCGCCGCTTAAAAAAGCGCTGCTGGATGCGGGCATTGGACGGGACATTATGGGCTCCTATGATAACGGGACGTATCAGCCGATTTTTTCGATTATTGCCAAAAACGCCAATGCAGAGGAGGAGACGCGCTTTGCGGAAATTATCCGGGAAGTGTTGCGTGAACAGGCTGCGGGCGGATTGAATAAGCAGTCGCTTTTAGCCGGCATCAACAGCGCGGAATTTCGATATCGGGAAGCGGATTTTGGCGTTTATCCGAAAGGGCTGATGTATGGATTGCAGATGCTTGACAGCTGGCTGTATGACGATACGAAGCCGTTTTTGCATTTGGAGACGCTTGCGGTCTATCAATATCTGCGGGAGCAGGTGGAAACGGACTATTTTGAAACGCTGATCCGCGACTGCATGCTGTGCAATACGCATGTCTCCATGGTGAAAATCGAACCGGAGCGCGGTTTAAACGCCAAAAACGAAGCGGAGCTCGCCAAACGGCTTGCGGCATACAAAGACAGCAAAAGCGAAGCGGAGCTGGAGGCTCTGATTGCCGATACGAAGCGTTTGAAAGCATATCAGGAGGAGCCTTCTCCCAGAGAAGACATCGAAAAAATTCCAATGCTTACGCGGGCGGATCTGAAAAAAGAAGCGCATCCGTTTACGCTTGAAGAACGGGAATGCGACGGTACGAAGGTGTTGTTTTCCAGGCTGTTTACAAATGGAATCCTGTATCTGAACCTGATGTTTGACGTCAGAATGCTGTCGGAAGAGGAGCTTCCGTATCTTGGCATTTTAAAGGCTGTGCTGGGCTATGTCGATACAAAGCAGTATACGTACGATCGTCTCGCAAATGAAATCAACCTCAAAACGGGCGGCATATCATCCGTTGCTTCCGCCTATCCGGATGTGAAGGACGAGGCGGCGTATGCGGCCAAATTTGAGATTCGGACGAGGGTTCTTTATGATAAGCTGCCGGACGCGATGGAGCTTTTGCATGAAATGCTGTTCCATTCGAAGCTGGAAGATGAGAAAAGGCTGCGGGAAATCCTCTCCGAGGTCCGTTCCAGGCTGCAAATGAGCCTTTCCGCCTCTGGCAATGTCATATCGGCGAATCGGGCGACGTCTTATTTTTCGGAGACGGCCCGGTTCAGCGATTTGACGGCGGGCATTGATTTTTACCGCGTCGTTTCGGAGTATGAGCGGCATTTTGAAGAGAAGAAGCGGGAGCTGATCGCAAAATTAAAGGAGCTGGCGCGCCGGATTTTTACAAGAGACGGGCTGTTGGTCAGCGCCATCTGCGAAACGTCCGGTTTTTCCGGCGTGCCCGCGGCGATCGAAGCGCTTAACGCGGCGCTTCCTGCGGCAGAAGGCGACCGGACGCCGGCGCGCATTGTCTGCACGAAGAAGAATGAAGGGTTTTTGGATGCGTCCAGAGTGCAGTACGTATCCAGAGCCGGAAATTTCAAACGGGCTGGATTCGCTTATACGGGGCTGCTTCGCATTTTAAAAGTGATTTTAAGCTACGACTATCTGTGGCAGAATGTGCGCGTTAAAGGCGGCGCTTATGGATGCAGCAGCGCATTTCTGCGCAATGGAAACGCGTATTTTATGTCCTACCGCGATCCGAATCTGGAAAAAACGAATGCGGTCTATAATGGAATTCCTGATTATATTCGTTCGTTTGACGCAGACGAACGCGATATGACAAAATATATTATCGGGACGGTCAGCGAGCTTGACACGCCGCTGACGCCGGTGGCGGAGGGCATGCGTTCCGTGGCGGCCTGGCTGACGGATACGACGGAGGAGGACGTGCAGAGAGAGCGGGATCAGGTTCTTGGGGCGACTGCAGAAGACATCCGGACGCTTGCCGGTCTGATTGCATCCGTGCTTTCGCAGGAAAATCTTTGCGTGATCGGCAATGAAGAGAAGCTTCTGGACGCAAAGGAAATGTTTGAAACTGTAACGCCGTTGTTATAACAAAAGAGGAGAACCATATGGAACAACAATTCAAATCTGGATTTGTAGCGTTGATCGGCAGGCCAAACGTCGGGAAATCGACGCTTATGAACCGCCTGATCGGACAGAAGATCGCAATTACGTCCAATAAGCCGCAGACGACGAGAAACCGCATTCAGACAGTCTATACGGATGGCAGAGGTCAGATTGTATTTTTGGATACGCCCGGCATGCATCAGGCGAAAAACAGGCTGGGCGAATATATGGCGCATGTGACGGAGGACGCCATTCACGAGGTGGATCTGATTCTCTGGCTGGTGGAGCCCGGCCGTTTTATTGGCGCGGGGGAGAGAAAGATCGCCGCAGATCTTGCGCAGGCGAACGTTCCGGTCCTGTTGATTATCAATAAAACAGACCGGCTCAAACGGCCTGAAATTCTCAAATATATTGATGATTACCGAAAGCTTATGGAGTTTGATGAAATCATACCCGTATCTGCGTTGACAGGAGATAATCTGGAGGACGTAGTCGACACGGTGTTTGCGTATCTTCCGTATGGACCGATGTATTTTGACAGGGAAACGGTAACGGATCAGCCGATGCGGCAGATTGTCGCGGAAATGATTCGGGAGAAGGCGCTGCACGCCCTGAATGAAGAAGTGCCGCACGGCATTGCCGTCACGGTGGAGCGGATGCGGAAGCGCAAAGACAGCGCAGGGAAAAAAATCACAGATATCGAAGCGACAATCGTCTGTGAAAAAAAATCCCATAAAGGAATTATCATTGGAAAAGGCGGCGAGATGTTAAAGAAAATCGGCAGCAACGCCCGGTTTGAAATCGAACGCGCGCTGGAGGGCAAAGCGAATCTGAAACTTTGGGTAAAGGTAAAAAAAGACTGGAGAGATTCGGATTATCTGTTGAAAAATTTCGGTTATCAGAACAATGAGAGATGACGCAGAAGAAAAAGCCGCATCGGGAATACCAATTTTTATCTGGTATGTTTCTTCGAAAGAGGGAGAACCTAAGAGGGTAAGAAACGTATACAGGAGATGACGGCAGAGATGATACAGGACGCATGGAAGAATTTTGAAATGAGCGGAAAAATTTCAGATTATCTGATTTACCGGGAAGCGAGCATGAAAAACGAGGTTCGGAACCCGGGCGCGGCGGCGGTTTTTTCGGAAAGAGGAAGGAACGGATATGAGGGAGAATCTGGTTCTGACGGGGATGGTGCTGCATGTCATGCCGATGGGAGAATATGACAGAAGAATTACCATACTGACAAAAGAAAGAGGGAAGATTACGGCTTTTGCAAGAGGCGCAAGGCGTCCTACGAGCCAGCTTCTGGCGGCGGCCAGCCCTTTTTCCTTTGGCGAATTTGAACTGTTTGAAGGGCGCAGTACATATAATCTGACGAAAGCTGCGATTTCCAATTATTTCCGGGGATTATCGGAGGATCCCGTCCGGGCCTGTTACGGATTTTATTTTCTGGAAATCGCAGATTATCTGGCGCAGGAAAATAACGATGAGAAGGAGCTTTTAAAGCTTTTGTATCAGACGCTGCGCGCGCTGGAGCATGGAACGCCCGATATGCGTCTGATCCGGCGGGTATTTGAACTTCGGATTCTTCTGATTCAGGGGGAGTATCCGAATTTCTTTTCGTGCGCGGGCTGCGGCGCAAAAGAGGAGCTTTCCTGTTTTTCGGAAAAAAAGCATGGCATGCTGTGTGCGGACTGCGCGGAGACGGAAGGGGGAATGCCTCTCGATGCGTCCACGCTTTACACGCTGCAATATATTTTGTCCTCCAAACTGGCCGGACTCTATACGTTTGCCGTTTCAGAAGCTGTGCAGCATATGCTGGAGCGGATTTTGGACCGTTGCTTTTTTTCTCAGTTTCCGCATGAATTTCACTCTCTTGATATTTTAGCGGCAATCGCAGGTTGAAATACGCAAAAGAACATAGTATAATAGTATGGATTGCACCGGGGCGTTTGTTCCATATCACAGGACGCGCTCCAGAAGATACGTACGGAGGTAAAGAGATGAAAAAAATTCTATGTGCATGCATGCTGGTTCTCTGCATGGGGCTTTTTTCCGGATGTTCCGGTAAGACGGATGCGGATGTAAGTACTGTTTTTATTGAGAAGAAAGGAACGATTGTCAGCGTTGACGTAGAAAAGCTGGACAGAGATTATTACGATGCGAACGAGCTGGAGAAGTATATTGCGCAGCATCTGGAAGAGTATACGAACGAACATGGGGATACGGTCGAGCAGGTGTCGTTTGACGTGGAAGAGGAAATGGCCAGGCTGAAAATGAAATACGATTCCTGCGAAGCGTATACCGGATTCAATGGCATCGAGCTCTATGTTGGGACGATCGTGCAGGCGCGGGCGGAAGGGTATGACTTTGACGCAGAGTTTTACAGCGTGGAGGACGCCGAAAAAAAGGAACAGGCCGGACAGGAAGAGATCTTTTCAAAGGATGACAATAAAGTGGCGATTATCAGAGCCAATGTAAACGTCAGGGTGCCGGGAAAAATTTTATACGTGTCCGCGCAGGATACGGAGCTTGAGGGTAAGGATACCGTTTCCATTACGGGCGCGGGCGCCAATGAGGAAGCGGCATATACATACATCATATATGAGTAGGGCAGGGAGGAAATGTGTTATGGAAAAGACAATGGAAAAGATTGTGGCGTTAGCCAAAGCGAGAGGCTTCGTGTATCCGGGGTCCGAAATTTATGGCGGGCTTGCCAATACATGGGATTACGGGAATCTTGGGGTGGAGCTGAAAAATAACGTAAAAAAAGCATGGTGGGAAAAATTCATACAGGAAAATCCTTATAATGTCGGCGTGGACTGCGCGATTTTGATGAATCCGCAGACCTGGATTGCATCCGGGCATCTGGGCGGTTTTTCCGATCCTCTGATGGATTGCAGAGAGTGTCATGAGCGCTTTCGCGCAGATCAGCTGATCGAAGAGCACGCCAAAGAAAACGGCATTGCGCTTTCGCATTCCATTGACGGCTGGACACAGGAAGAGATGGCGTCTTTTATCGAGGAGCGTCAGATTGCATGTCCGACCTGCGGGAAGCATAATTTTACCGATATCCGCCAGTTCAATCTGATGTTTAAAACGTTTCAGGGCGTGACGGAGGATGCAAAAAATACCGTATATCTGCGGCCGGAGACAGCGCAGGGAATTTTTGTCAATTTCAAAAACGTACAGAGGACGTCGCGTAAAAAGATTCCGTTTGGCATTGGACAGATTGGAAAATCGTTCCGCAATGAGATTACGCCGGGCAACTTTACGTTCCGCACCAGAGAATTTGAGCAGATGGAGCTGGAATTTTTCTGTGAGCCGGGAACGGATCTGGAGTGGTTTTCTTATTGGAGAGGATTTTGCCGCGACTGGCTGCTGGCGCTTGGCATCAAAGAGGACGAAATGCGCTTAAGGGATCATGCGCAGGAGGAGCTTTGCTTTTATTCCAAAGGCACGACGGATATCGAATTCTTATTCCCGTTTGGCTGGGGCGAGCTCTGGGGCATCGCGGACCGGACGGATTATGATCTGACGCAGCATCAGAATACTTCCGGGCAGGATATGTCGTATTTTGATGATGAGAAGAAGGAAAAATACGTTCCTTACGTGATTGAACCGTCGCTTGGCGCGGACCGCGTCGTGCTGGCGTTTCTGTGCGCCGCTTATGACGAAGAGAACATCGGAACGGAGGAAAAGCCCGATATGCGGACGGTGCTGCATTTTCATCCGGCGCTTGCGCCCGTAAAAATCGGCGTGCTCCCATTATCAAAGAAATTAAACGAGGGCGCGCAGGAAATATTTGCACAGCTTTCGAAAACGTACAACTGCGAATTTGACGACAGGGGAAATATTGGAAAGCGTTACCGCAGACAGGATGAGATCGGCACGCCGTTTTGCATCACATATGATTTTGATTCGCAGGAGGATCATGCGGTAACGGTGCGCGACCGCGATACGATGGCGCAGGAGCGCATTCGCATTGAAGATCTGGACGCTTATTTTGCAGATAAATTTCGCTTTGAAGTTATTGACAAATCTTAACAGTGTAGGTATAATAGTTCAGGTATGGTTAGGAGACAAACGTGAAAATAGATATTACAGACTTACTATCCATAGAAAATCGGATCGAAGAACGTCTGACGGAGACGGATCTTGTTTCTTTTCGGTCGAAGCTGGGCGATTTTCCCATCCGGAAAAAAGAGCCGTTTACGCTTCATCTGGAGAATCAGGACAACAAATGGCTGCTCGTTTCCGGCAGGACAAAAGTAACGCTTGCCATGCCGTGTGACAGATGTCTGGAAGAGACGTCTGCGACTGTTTCGCTTGTGATTGATCGCAAGATTCCGCTGAAAGCGCCGGAAGGAGACGAAGGCGAAGCGGAAGGGGCCGCAGATTATCTGGAAGGATGCAGTCTGGATGTGGATAAACTGGTTTTCGACGAGATTTTGTTGAACCGTCCGCTTAAGGTGTTATGCAGCAATGACTGCAAGGGCATATGCAGAACATGCGGCGCCAACTTAAATCACGCGCCCTGTTCCTGCTGCAAAACGGAGCCTGACCCAAGAATGGCAGCGATTCGCGATGTTTTTGATCAATTTAAGGAGGTGTAACGGATGTCAATTTGTCCCAAGAACAAATCTTCGAAATCAAGAAGAGACAAAAGAAGGGCGAACTGGAAGATGACTGTTCCGGCATTAGTAAAATGCAGCAAATGCGGCGAGTTAATGATGCCTCACAGAGTCTGCAAAAACTGTGGATGCTACAATAAGAAAGAAATCATTCCGCAGGAGTAATCGGTCGTGCAAGGATAAAATCCGGGAATCTGGCAGAGCGCCAGATTTCCGTTTTTTTATGGATGGTCTGTTCGACGCAGTCAGGTACCTGCTGAAATAGACGAAATATTAAAAAAACACAAAAAAAATTACTGACAAAATATAAAAAAGTATGATAATATGGAAACAGGAAGGGCATGGATGGAAGATTGAAGTAAGGAGGCCTGGAATGTTTGAAATAGGAGAATATATCGTATATGGAAATTCCGGAGTATGTAAAGTGGCGGAGATGACGCAGATGACGCCGCCGGGCACGAAGGATGGAAAAATGTACTATACGTTGGAGCCTGTGTATGATAAGGGATGCCGTCTGTTCACGCCTGTGGACAACCCCAAGGTCAAAATGCGGCCGGTCATTACAAAACAGGAGGCGGATGATCTGATCGGACGAATTGGAGAAATCGACCTGCTGTGGGTGGGAGATGAAAAGAAACGGGAGCAGATTTATAAGGAAGCGATACGCACCTGCAATTGTGAAGAATGGGTCAGAATCATCAAAACGCTGTATGTAAGAAAGCAGTCCAGAATTGCAGCCGGCAAGAAGGTGACAAGCAGCGATGCGAAATACCTGCATCTGGCGGAGGAGAGCCTTTATGGAGAGCTTTCGGTTGTCATGGGCGTTCCAAAAGAAGACATGGAAGCATACATCACAAAAAGAGTGGAGGAGCACGAGTAGCACATGAGAAAACAATCAAAACTGATGGAAGAATTTAAAAAATTTATTATGCGCGGCAACGTCATGGATATGGCGGTCGGCGTCATTGTCGGCGGGGCGTTTACCGCGATTGTAACATCTTTGAATCAGGATATTCTAACGCCGATCCTGGGCATATTCGGCGGCATGGACTTTTCGAATCTCTTCGTTACGCTTGGCATGGGAGAAGGCGCCCCGGCGCTGGCATACGGCAATTTTATCACGGCTGTCATCAATTTTCTGATTACGGCGTTTGTAATCTTTCTGCTGGTAAAAGGCATGAATGTCCTAAACGACAGATTTTCCAGAAAAGAAGAAAAGGCGGAAGAAGCGCCGCAGACGAAAGTGTGCAGGTATTGTCTGAGCGAAATACCCATCCATGCAGTGCGCTGCAGACACTGTACGTCGATGCTGGAAGAGGCGCCCGGCGAAGAATCCGCATGATTGCGAATTTGCGCTTGCAGGATATCGGCATGTGTGATAAAATGAATCCTGTCGAAAAATAAAGCAGAGTAGGAGCCGATGCGTTAAGTGTCATGTGAACGGGGAGTTGTCACGTGGACGAAAAGTACATCTTGCGGTATCGGTTCCGCATCCCGCTGCTGTATCCTGAGGGGCGTCTTTTTTTGTGGCGTCCATAAGGAGCCATAGAGGCAGGCTGCCTCCTGTTCAGTAGCATTTATGATCGACAAAAAAGATCCGTGCTACGGAAGAAAGGAGGGAGCCATGCATACAAAGATGCGTGTGAAGTCTGTTTCAGCCATCGGAATTCTGGTTGCCATGGAGATTATTCTGGCTCGATTTTCCATACATACATGGAATTTAAAGATCGGGTTCAGCTTTGTCCCGATCGTTGTGGCAGCCATTTTATATGGTCCGGTGGCGGGCGGCCTGGTGGGAGCGATCGGAGATATCATCAGCGCCTTGCTGTTTCCGGTTGGGGCGTACTTTCCGGGATTTACCCTGACAGCATATCTGACCGGAGCTGTCTTTGGCCTGTGTCTGCGCAGGAAGGCGGATCTGTTTCATGTAGCGCTTTCTGTGCTGATCGTACAGGGCGTTATCAGCCAGGTAATCAATACGTACTGGATTTCATTTTTGTACGGCAGTCCGTTTGGTCCGCTGTTTGCGACGCGAATTTATCAGACGGTTGCAATGGCGGCTGTACAGACGGTTTGCATTCTTTTGATTGATCGAAAGCTGATGCCGGTTTTAAAAGCGGAATCACGGCTTTTGTAGAAACAGGGTGAAATGTTGAGCGGGCATGCCTTTTCAGAAAGGGCATGTCCGCTTCTTCGTGCAGGAAATGGTTTGGGATTCTTTTTTTGATACGGTTGAAATAGAATGAAAAAAGCGATAAAATAAAACAGAGTAAAGGATGGGAGGATCGTATGCAGGAACTGATCAAAGCGTTTTTTCTTGGAATTGTGGAGGGCATTACGGAATGGCTGCCGATCAGCAGCACGGGGCATTTGATTCTGCTCAATGAATTTATCCGGCTTGATGTGTCGGAGGCGTTTTTTTCCATGTTTGAAGTCGTCATTCAGCTGGGGGCGATTTTTGCGGTTGTGCTTTTGTTCTGGAAGAAAATCTGGCCATTTTCGGCAAAGGAGAAATATTATATCCGGCAGGATACGTTTCTCATGTGGTTTAAAATCGTTGTGGCATGCATTCCGGCCGCTGTGGTGGAGCTTTTGTTTGGCGATGTGATAGAAGAGCTGTTTTACAATTATTTTGTGATTGCGCTGGCCTTGATTACGCTTGGCGTCGCGTTTCTCTGGATGGAGGAGAAGAATGCCAGAAAGCGTCCCAAAATGGATGCGATTGCAGAGATTGGATGGGATACGGCGTTTTGGATTGGCATGTTTCAGCTGGCTGCGGCTGTTTTTCCGGGCACGAGCCGTTCGGGCGCTACGATTTTGGGCGGCATGCTGCTTGGCGTATCGCGCAGCGTCGCGGCGGAGTTTACATTTGTTCTGGCAATTCCGGTTATGTTTGGCGCAAGCTTTATAAAGCTTCTCAAATTTGGATTTGTCTTTACGGGATCGGAGCTTTGGATTCTTCTTGTCGGCATGCTGACGGCGTTTTTTGTGTCGCTTGTTGTGATTCGCTTTCTGATGGGGTATATCAGAAAGCACGATTTTAAGATATTTGGCTGGTATCGGATTGCGCTTGGCGTTGTGGCGCTTGTTTATTTTACATTTTTACATTAAGGGAGGTTGGTCATGAAAAACGTTTTACCGGAATCAAAATTTCATCTGATACCGCTTGGAGAAATCGGCGGGTACAAGGTTCGGCCGGGCATGTATGAAATCAACGGGGCGACGGCGATCCCGGGCGGCGTCAATTTTACAATTCACTCGAATCAGGCGACGTCCTGCGAGCTATTGCTGTTTCACAGAAAGGAGGAAGAGCCGTATGCGATTCTGCCGTTTCCGGAAAATTATCGAATCGGCAACGTCTTTTCCATGATTGTGTTCGGCCTGCAGATCGAAGAATTTGAATATGCGTATCGGATGGATGGTCCGTATGACAGGAAAAAGGGACTTTTGTTCGATAAAAACCATATCCTTCTGGATCCGTATGCAAAGGCGGTGACGGGGCAAAGCGTCTGGGGGGAAAAGGCAAGAAATGTGGAAAATCCATACCATGCCAGGGTTGTGAAGGATGACTTTGACTGGGAAGACGCCAGACAGCTTTTAACGCCGTTAGAGGATACGGTTATTTATGAAATGCATGTCAGAGGCTTTACGCAGGACGCCTCTTCCGGCGTCCGTTCGCCGGGGACGTTTGCCGGGATCGTGGAAAAAATTCCGTATCTGCGCGAGCTTGGCGTAACGGCTGTGGAATTGATGCCGATTTTTGAATTTGACGAGTTAAAAGACAGGCGGGAGTACAATGGCAACCGTCTTCTGAATTACTGGGGATACAATACGATCAGTTTTTTTGCGCCGAATACGAGCTATGCGGCCGGCATTGAGTACAATCAGGAGGGCAATGAATTAAAGAAGCTGATTAAGCTGCTGCACGAAAACGGCATGGAGGTTTATCTGGACGTTGTGTTCAACCATACGGCGGAGGGGAATGAAGAGGGCCCCGTCATTTCGTTTAAAGGGCTTGACAATCAGATTTATTATATTCTTACCCCGGATGGATATTACTACAATTTCAGCGGCTGCGGCAATACGTTAAACTGCAACCATCCGATCGTGCAGCAGATGATTATGGAATGTCTGCGCTATTGGGTTATTACGTATCGGGTCGATGGATTCCGATTCGACCTTGCAAGCATTCTGGGACGCAATGAAGACGGCTCTCCGATGAGCAAGCCGCCGTTATTGCAGTCGCTGGCGTTTGATCCGATTCTTGGAAACGTCAAGCTGATTGCGGAAGCATGGGATGCGGGCGGACTGTATCAGGTGGGCAACTTTCCGTCCTGGAACCGGTGGCTTGAGTGGAATGGAAAATACAGGGACGATATGCGCGCATTTTTAAAAGGAGACTGCGGACGCGCGCAGATGGCGGTTACGCGTATGTTTGGTTCGGAAGATCTGTATGAAGAGCGGACAGGCTGCAATGCGTCGGTGAATTTTATTACCTGCCATGACGGGTTTACGATGTATGACCTCTATGCGTACAATCAGAAGCACAATGAGGCGAACGGATGGGAGAATTCAGACGGCGCAAATGACAATGGAAGCTGGAACTGCGGAATCGAAGGAGAGACGGACGATGCGGGCGTGAACCGTCTGCGGATGCGCATGATCAAAAATGCGGCGGCCGTGCTGTTTTTAAGCCGGGGCGTGCCGATGTTTCTGGCGGGCGATGAGTTTGGCAATACACAGTTTGGCAATAACAATCCGTATTGTCAGGACAACATCATTTCATGGCTCGACTGGAATCTTCTGAAGAAAAATCAGAATCTGTTTGATTATTTTAAATTTTTGATTGCGTTTCGCAAATGCCACGATCCAATCCGCAAACATACGCCTTCGTGCAGCTATGGATTTCCGGAAATGAGCGCGCACGATGTGCATGCATGGGAAAGCGATTTTAAGGATGATTCCCATTATGTCGGCATTATGTTTGCGGGCCGGACAAATCAGGCGGACGACTGCGTCTATCTTGCCGTCAACACCTACTGGGAGCCGCTTGACGTGCGTCTTCCAAAGCTTCCGCTTGGCCGCTGCTGGTATCAGGTTGTGGATACATTTGAAGAGGAGAGCGTGATGCGGACGCCGGTGAAAACAGAAGAAGGCACGGCAGTCCGGGAGCGGTCGGTTAAGATTTTTAAGGCGGGGAGCGCGTATGAATGAGACGCATCAGGTGCATGCGTTTGGCCCGTTTTATGACGCGCATGCGAAAATTTTGATTCTGGGCAGCTTTCCCTCGGTGAAATCCCGGGAAACCGGGTTTTATTACGGGCATCCTCAAAACCGCTTCTGGAAGCTTCTGGCTGCGCTTTACGGTGGAGATGCGCCTGTCAGCGTGCCGGAGAAAAAAGCGTTTCTGTCAGAGCATAAGATTGCGCTTTGGGATGTGATTGAAAGCTGCGATATTACCGGTTCAAGCGACAGCAGCATTAAAAATGCGGCGGTAAATCCAATTGGCGATATTCTGGACGCGTCGGAAATTCAGACGATTTATGCCAATGGAAAAAAGGCGCAGCATCTGTATCAAAAGTACGTGATGCCAGTTACGGGAAGGGAGGCAATCGGCCTTCCGTCTACAAGCCCGGCAAACGCAGCGTATTCTATGGAACGCCTGATGCAGGAGTGGAAACAGATTGTAAATGGATAATGCAGGCCACTTGCCGCGTTTTTTTGCGCGCGCAGGTGGTTCTTTCAATCAAAAGGAGAATGGCAGCGATGTATGATGAACTGACGCAGAAAGATATTGAGAAAATGGAAGAGGAAATCGAATACCGGAAGCTCATCGTGCGCAAGCAGGCGCTGGAGGCAGTCAAAGAAGCGCGGGCGCACGGCGATCTGAGTGAAAATTTCGAATACCATGCCGCGAAAAAGGACAAAAACCAAAATGAAAGCCGCATCCGGTATTTAGAGCGCATGATTAAGACGGCAAAGATCGTATCCGAAGAATCGGATGACGATAAGGTGGGAATCCATAATAAAGTCGAAGTTTATTTTGAGGAAGACGACGAGACGGAGGTATTTACAATCGTTACGACGGTGCGAGGAGATTCCCTGAAGGGGCGCATCAGCACACAGTCTCCGATTGGGAAAGCCGTCTTCGGGCGCAAAGTCGGCGACCGGGTGAAGGTGCATGTCAATGAGGAGTGCAGCTATTATGTGCAGATTAAGGCGATTGAGAAACAGGTAGACGATGAAGAAATCAGCATTCGAAAATTTTAGGCGAAAACGGGCGTTGTCCGTGTCCGGCCTTTTGCTGGCCGCAGCCGCGCTGTACCATCTTGCAGATATTGGCATGGAGTATCAGGGAGAGCGCGTCGTCTATCAGCGTTTTGAAAAAACGGCGATGGGAGAAGCGGGTACACAAGAGGCCGAAGGGAAGCGAAAGAAGCAATCCGTCCGGAAGGAGACGTTTGATTATCGCAGAGTAAGGATTGATTTTGCAGCGCTGCGGGAGAAAAACGAAGATATTATCGGCTGGATTCTGTTTGATCAAAACGGCATCAGCTATCCCGTATTGCAGGGAGAGGATAATGAAGAATATCTGCATACGCTGGCGGATGGGACGCAAAATCCGGCGGGCAGCATATTTATGGACGCGCTGTGCGCTTCGGATTTTTCGGATTGGCATACAATTCTCTACGGACACAATATGAAAGATCTGAGTATGTTTGGAAAATTAAAAAAATATCGGCTGGAAGAAGAGTACTATTCAGAGCATCCATATTTTACGGTTTACACGCCGCAGGAGATCCGGCGCTATCTGATTTTTGCCTGGTATGAGGCGGCGGAAGACGACGACGTTTATCAGGTGGGATTTCGTTCGGATGAGCAGTTTGAAACGTTTGTGCAGGAGAGGATGGCGAGAAGCTTAACTGATACGAAGATTACGGCGAAGCGGACGGATCATGTGATGACGCTTTCGACGTGTTCGGTGAAGGGCAGGCGATTTGTCGTTCATGCAAAGCTGGTTGACGCCCTGCGCGCCGGAACAGAAAAGGATGCGCCGGATAGGAGAAAGCAGACAGGAGGAAAGTAAAATGAAAGCAGCGGAACTCGTAAGGACACTGACGGAAATGCAGAAAGAAACGGAGGAGGGAAAGCTGCACTGGCGTATGGAGGTGCAGACGACGGAAGGAAAGGAGGAGAAGTATACGGTAAAGGAGCAGGGGAAGGAGTGGACGGTTGACGAATGCTATGTGGCGTACCGCTGCCAGTACAGAGGGAAGGAATTTAATCTGATTACGTATGAAATGATAAAGACATCCGGGCAGGACATGCGGACGATGAATTACGTCTTTCTGCCTCCGTCCGGGATCGGCGTTTTTTCACTGCATGCGCTGATGGATTACAGTCTGGAGGCAAATGCGGTTTTGATTGCGAAAATCCGTTCGCTGTGGGAGTTTTTGATGGGACTCGTAAAAAAAGAGAGCGGGCAGGTGGATTTCAGGATTCGGGAGGCGAGCGTAAGCGTAGAAGACGACAGATGACGCGCAGTTTGCAAAAAGACAGGGGGAGTGCATATGACGGCAGGAGAAGAACGTCCCGGCAGAATGGAGCGGGAAGCGATTTATCAGATGCGGGAATTGTTTGCGGAAGGCAGGGAAGCCGTGCTGGAAGAGGCGGGAGAGGAGGATGCGGCGTATGTGCAGGCGCTGGCCGGTCTTGCGCTGCATCCGGAGAAGCCGTTTTTGTCTTTTGAGAAAGAGAAAGAGGGGGATGCGGCGGAGGCCGCATGGAATCCGGAGCGGCCCAATATGGATTTTTTTCGTCTGGCCAGGCGGTTTGCCCTGCATGAGCCGGCGCGCAGGCTGATTGCGTGCGGAGGCGTAGACGATGGCAAATCTACGCTGATTGGAAGGATATTGTTTGATACGATGTCCGGACAGGAGCAGGAGCGGATTCGAAACGATGCGGCGTATCTGCGCAAAGACAAAACGGTGGATTATGCGCTTTTGGCAGGGACTTCCGCACAGGAGGCGCAGCAGGGCATTACGGTGCAGGTTTCCTGCAGCGCGTTTACATACGGCACAGTGCGTTTTCTGATTGCCGACGTGCCCGGACACGAAGAATATACGCGGAATATGGCGTATGCCGCTTCGGGCGCGGATACGGCGATTGTGATGATTGGCGCAAATAAGGGGATCGTGCCGCAGACAAGACGGCACGTCAGGATTTGCTTTTTTATGGGGATTCGGACGATGATTTTCGCCGTCAATAAAATGGACGCGATCGCGTATGATCAGACGGTTTACAGAAAGCTTTGCAGGGAAATCGAACGCCTGATGGAAGAGTTTGAAGGCTGCCGTTATAAGATTGTTCCGGTGGCGGCAAAGAGCGGGGAGAATATTGCCGCGCCCTCCGAAAAGATGCGCTGGCATTCGGAAGGCACACTGCTTGCCGCGCTTTCGTATGAGGAAGGGCAGGAGAGAAAGGAAGCGGCCATGTTTTGCATGCCGGTGCAGCGGACGTGCAAATCCAGCCAGATGGCGGGCGCCATCGTAAAAAAGAGGGTGATACAGGGAGAGGCGGCGTCTGGAAGCGTTTGCGTGGGAGATGAGGTGTTTGTGTACCCGACGATGGAGCGCGCAAAGGTTTCTGCGCTCTGGCAGCAGGGAAAGAACGTGCCGGCAGTCAGAGCGCCTCTGCCGGCTGGCGTGGAGCTGGACCGTGAGCTTGATGTGGCGAGAGGGTACATTCTGACGCAGGGGGATACGCTGGCCGTAACGGATCGCATGGACGCGGATCTTTTATGGACTTCCGGCAACCGGCTGACGCAGGGGAAGCGTTATCTGGCGCAGATTGGAACGGCCCGCGCGCTGGCCATTGTAACGAAGATTCTGTATCGGACGGATGTGAATACGGGAGAGCACAGGTATACCGAATATCTGACGAAAAACATGCTGGCCCGCTGTGAAATCCGATTTCCCAAACCGGTGGCGGCCGTCTGTGAAAAAGAAAGCCGCGCGCTGGGCGCCATCCGTCTTTTGGACCGCAGGACGCATGCGCTTGTCGCGTACGGCAATATCGTACATACTGTTTCCGAAGAGGCGTGGAAGGAAAATGGCAGGGAAGTCACGGCGGAAGAACGGGAATTTTCGCTTGGTCAGAAAGCGGGACTGATTCTCTTTGGTGAAAAAGAAGCGGCGGACGGGCAGATGAATTTTGTGGAGCGTTATCTGCTCGGCATGGGATTTCACACGATTCAGGCTGCGCCGGGCAGACTGGACGAGGAGAAGAAGCAGACGCTGCAAAGCTTTCTGCGCGCGGGTCTGATCGTGCTGGCGGCATTGCAGAAGGAGGAGAGGCTTTTGGCGGCGGGTCTTCTGGAAGAGGACTGGCGCGTGTTCGACTGCGAAACGAGAATCGAACCGTCGGAAGACAGGGGAAGCAGGCTGAAAAAAATAAAGCTCTGGGCGGCAGAGCTGATTTGACGCAAAAAAAGGATGCAGCCGCTGGCTGCATCCTTAAGGGGAGAGTTTATGAAAAAGTTTTATTTGCCGCCAAATGAAGTAATGAGTGGGGGAACTTCATTTGACAAAGTCAGTATATCCATAAATTGTGTTTATTTAGTGTCCGAAAAATAAAAGCTTTATGAAGAAATTCTGACGGAAGTTTAAAAAAGAAATCGAATGGATGTTTTTCTGTTTTCGGGTATTTGCAGAAAGTCTGTTTCGTAGTATAATAAAAGGAAAAGCAAGGCATGGAGGTAGGTCAGATGGAGCGATCAGGAAAGCGTTTTGTCAGAATGGCAGTTTTTTTGGCAATGACGCTGTTTTGCATGGCCGGTATGCATCGTCCGACGCCGGTGCGGGCGGCGGTGCGGGTAGACTGGTATGACGGAGAAATGGAGACGGATATGGCCGTGGAAGCAGGGTCAAAATTTTATATTGGAGATTTTGTCCGGGTGTTTTCGGTGGACACGTCGGCGACGGCGTCTCTGCTGAGCGCATCGTATCGTTCGCAGAATGCAAAAATCGCGTCGGTAAACGGCAAAGGCTATCTGAATGCAAAAAAGGCGGGCATGACAGACATCACGGTTTCCTGTCAGGGAAAGACGCTTCTTTGTCACCTTACCGTGGAAAAAAAGGGGACGTTTGTACAGAGCGAGGCTGTAAAAGAGTTAAAAGCGGCGGCAAAAACGCTGGCGAAGGGAATGCCCAAAAAGCTGAATGCGGCGAAAGGCTATACGCTGAAACGAAAGAGGGATGCATATCTGATCGCATATGGCATGTATTCCGCAAATAAGCTGGCATACGACGGCTTTTTATTTGAAAACGAACGCCCGGCGCCGGATACGGTCAGCGACAGGCGAAGCGCAATGCTTGCCGTTCCGGAAGCGGGACGGTATCTGACGGCGGAGGCGTTGCTGCGGCAATTTCAGCTTTCCAACAATCCGGCTTCCCTTGAGTCAAAAAAGACGATGCGAATCGCTTCCGCAACGGCCAGCAGCAAGAAGGGAAAGTTTACGGTCCGACTTGCCGGGAAAATCAGCGCGGAGCAGATTCTTGCGGCGCAGCTTGCGTTTCCGGATGAAAACGGATACGACGCCCTTAAGACAAAGGCGAATATGACCGTTTCTATTTTTGATGAGACAGACAGGGCCTATTACAGAGGCAATCTGACGTTAAAAAAAGGCAGCAAACAGTTTGAGGTGGAGCCTGTCGTCTATGTTTATGGCGGCTATGTCAGAAAAGAACTGGTCAGGGGGCACGTTTATATGATCGGTTCCGATATGAACTGGGCAAATGGAACAAAGGTAACGGCACAGTAAAGGAGTGGCTCGCAATATGATAAATCCGACAAAATTGTTTCAGATGAAAGCGTTATGGGACAGATTCAGCGTAAATCACCCCAAATTTCCGAAATTTCTTGCGGCGCTTGCGCAGTCGCCGGTCGGAGAGGGCGCCGTGATTGAAGTGAAGGTGACATATCCAAACGGCGATGAAATTGCTTCCAATCTGAAGCTGACGGAGGACGATATGGAACTGTTTCGCAGTCTGCGGGAATTTTCCATGTCGGAATAAGGAGCGGCGGATGTCTTATTTTCCGATGTATGTTGAATTAAAAGATGCAGACTGCATCGTTGTGGGCGGCGGCGCGGTTGCGCTGCGCAAGGTTCAGACGCTGCGTGAGTTTGGCGGCAGGATATGCGTCATTGCGCCGGATATCCTGCCGGAGATCGCTTCTATGGCGGACGTGCTGTGCAGACGGAGGCCATTTGCAGAGGAAGATCTGGACGGAGCGGATCTTGTGGTTGTAGCGACGGACGACGCGGTCTTAAATCATAAGATCAGCCAGGCATGCAAAAAGCGGCGCATTCCGGTCAATGTGGCGGATCAGATCAAAGAATGCAGCTTTCTTTTTCCTGCATATCTGAAAGCGGGAGAGGTGGTCGCCGCCTGCTCTACCGGCGGCTTAAGCCCTGTGCTTGCGCAGTATGTAAAAGAACGGATGCGCCCTGTGCTGACACAGCAGACAGGCGAGATGGCCGCGCTGCTTGGGAGCCTGCGTGAGACGGTGCGGCGGCAGGTTGGGACAGAAGAAGGGCGAAAGCGGGTGTATCAGACGCTGTTGCAGCTGGGACAGGAGAAGGGAGCGCTGCCTTCGGATGAGGAAATTGCAGACGCAATCCGGCAGGAAGCGGAGAAATGGCCATAAGGAAGGCGTTTTGGGATGCGTAACGCGGATGGGGGCAGATATGGATACAAAATCAGCGGAGTTATTTGAACAGGCGAAGCAATATATTCCAGGCGGCGTAAACAGTCCGGTGCGCGCATTTGGCGCCGTAGGCAGGACGCCGCGTTTTGTTGTATCGGCGCAGGGAGACAGGATCGTGGATGCGGACGGGAACAGCCTGATTGATTATGTCTGCTCGTTTGGTCCGGGCATTCTGGGCCATGCGCATCCGTCCGTTACAGAGCAGGTGCAACGGGCCTGTTTGCACGGTCTGACGTACGGCGCGCCGACGGAGAAGGAAATTCTTCTGGCCAGAATGATTGCGGAAGCGATGCCCTCCATGGAAGTCATCCGTCTTGTAAGCTCCGGAACGGAAGCCGTGATGAGCGCGATCCGCACGGCGCGCGGGTTTACGGGGCGCGATAAAATTATCAAATGCAGCGGATGCTATCACGGGCACTCGGACGGGCTTTTGGTCGCCGCCGGTTCCGGCGCGATGACGGCGTCGCTTTCAGAGAGCGCCGGAGTTCCGCGCGACTATGCGAAGCACACGCTGCTCGCGCGCTACAATGACAGGGATTCGGTGGAGGCGCTGTTTGAGGCGCATCCAGGCGGGATTGCGGCGCTGATTATAGAGCCGGTTGCCGCCAATATGGGCGTGGTTTTGCCAGAGCCGGGCTTTCTGGCGTTTTTACGGGAAATCACAAAACAAAACGGCGCGCTTTTGATTTTTGACGAGGTAATTACCGGATTTCGTCTGTCTTATGGCGGCGCGCAGGAATATTTTCAGGTGACGCCGGATCTGACGACGCTTGGAAAAATCATAGGCGGAGGAATGCCGATTGGCGCATATGGCGGAAGAAGGGAAATCATGGAGATGGTCTCTCCGTTGGGGCCCGTCTATCAGGCGGGAACGCTCTCCGGCAATCCGATCGCTACGACGGCCGGTATCGAGACGCTTCGGATTTTAAAGGCAGATCCGGGCATCTATCAGAGGATTGCGAAAAAGGCAAAGGACATTGCCGACGCCGTGGAGGAAGCGGCAAAATCCGCTGTCTGCGTCAATCGGATCGGCTCTTTGCTGTCCGTGTTCTTTACCTCTGCGCGCGTGTCGGATTATGAAAGCGCGCTTACGTCAGATACGGCGCGGTATGCAGATTGTTTTGGATTTCTGCTCGATCATGGCGTCTACACGGCGCCATCGCAGTTTGAGGCCATGTTTTTGTCAGAGGCGCATACGGATGAAGATATTGCGTATACCTGTCAGCGTTATCGAGATTATTTTTCACAGAACGGATCACGCGCATTTTGCGCGGCAGAATAAAAAGGAGGAATTGTGATGCGGATACTGATACTTGGAGGAGTGGCCGCCGGGACGAAGATCGCGGCGAAGCTGATGCGGGAGGATCGTGGAAACGAGGTGATCGTGCTCAACAAAGGGAAGCATATTTCCTATGCCGGCTGCGGTCTCCCCTATTATGTCGGACATGTGATTGAAGAGAAAGAACAATTGATCGTCAATACGCCGGAAAAGTATGAAAAGCTGACCGGGGCGACTGTGCTGACGGAAATGGAAGCCGTTCGGGTGCATCCACAGGAAAAGAAGGTGGAGGCTGTCAATGTAAAGACGCAAGAAGCGCAGACGTTTGCATATGACAGGCTTGTGATTTCCGTAGGGGCCGATCCCGTAAAGCCGCCGGTTGCGGGCTGCGATCTGAAAAACGTCTATTTTGTTCGGACGCCCGAAGATGCGATTTCGATACGTGCGGCCGCAGATCTGGAAGCGGTAAAGAGGGCCGTCGTTGTCGGCGCAGGATATATCGGTCTTGAAATTGCAGAAAATTTAAAGCTTCTGGGAATTGAGACGCATGTTTTAGATATGGCGCCGCAGGCGCTTCCGGGCTTTGATCCGGAGATGGCGGCGTATGCAAAAGAAAAGCTTCTGGAAAGCGGCATTTCTGTTGTAACAGGCGTTGCCGTTACGGGAATAGAAGGAGACGGCAGGGTAGAGCGCGTCGTTACGGACGCACAGTCGTATCCGGCGGATCTTGTCGTTTTAAGCGCGGGCATCCGGCCGAATACGGCGTTTTTGGACGGAATCGGACTGGAAATGGTAAAGGGAACGATCCTGACGAATGCAAAAGGGGAGACAAATCTGCCGGACATTTATGCGGCGGGCGACTGCGCTATGGTGCGTCATGCGGTGACGGGGCAGCCGGCGTGGTCGCCTATGGGCTCTACGGCAAACATCAATGGCCGTCTGATTGCAGGCAATATCATGGGCGCGGATCTTGCGTACCGGGGCGTGCTGGGCACGGCTGTCTGCAAGCTGCCGGGACTGAATGCGGCAAGGACGGGTCTGACGGAAGCGCAGGCGGCGGCCGAGGGCTTTGATCCGGTCAGCGTAGTCGCTGTCGTTGACGATAAAGCGCATTATTATCCGGGCGCCAGCGCATTTATCATCAAAATGATTGCCGATCAAAAATCGCTTCGTCTTCTGGGCGTTCAGGCGTTTGGCGCGGGAGCCGTAGATAAAATCATCGACATTGCCGTAACCGGCATTATGTTAACCGGCACGCTTTTGGAGCTTGCCGATATGGATCTGGCATACGCTCCTCCGTTTTCCACGGCAATTCATCCGTTTGCGCAGACGCTGAACATACTGATGAATAAAATTACGGGCCGGTTTGAAACGGTGACGCCGGCGGAGTATGCGAAAGGGGCCGCGGAAGGCTATCGCGTCGTTGACGTCTGTATGGCGCCTTCGATTCCCGGCGCGCTCCGGCTGGAGCTGACGGACGTGAATGGACCGGTGGATGGCCTTGATCCGGAAGAAAACATACTGATCGTATGCAACAGGGGCAAGCGGGCGTATCTGCTTCAGAACCGGCTGAAGCATTATGGATATACGCATACAAAAGCGCTGGAAGGCGGCATCACGTTCAACCATGTAACGACGTAAACGGTTCAGGGAAAGGAGCGCATATCGTGCAGCTGGGATTTTTGGGCGTAACTTACAAGGACGCGCAGATGGACATCCGGGATAAAACTGCATTTACCGAAGCCGGAAAGCTTGCGTTTTTTCAGGAAGCAAAGCGGGCGGGCATTATGCAGTGCATGATACTTTCGACCTGCAACCGAAGCGAAGTCTATTATATGTTTGAGGAAGAAGAACAGAAAGAGCAGGCAGAGCGCATATATCACGCGATGTTTTCAGACGTTGATCTGACGGGATGCATCCGAAAGCTGGCGGGAAAAGAAGCGATGGCCTATCTGTTTCGCGTTGCGGCAGGGCTGGAATCTCTCGTGCTGGGAGAAGATCAGATACTTGGACAGGTAAAAGAGGCTATGGACGATGCGCGGACGATGGGATACAGCGGCAAGGAACTGAATAAAATCGTCCGGGATGCCATAACCTGCGCGAAGAAAATAAAACGGGAGCTGAAAATCAGTGAAAAGCCGCTGTCCGTCAGCTCCATCGGCGTGCGCAGGCTAAATGAAGCCTGTGGCATTGCCGGAAAGAAAATACTGGTAATTGGAAGCGGAAAGGCGGCTTTTCTGGCGTTAAAATATATTTGCGCTTATCCGCAGACCGACGTGACCGCATGCAGCAGAAACGATTCCCATGCAAAACGGCTGCGGGGGGAGTTTCCGGCCATTCAGGTTATTTCCTATGGGGCGTGGCGCTCTGTCATTGCAGCATGCGACATTGTTGTCTGCGCAACGTCTTCGCCGCATCCGATCCTCAAAAAAGACACGTTTTCGCCTGTGCGCAACATGACGCTTCTGGATCTTGCGGCGCCAAGAGACGTGGACGCAGCGCTTGCGGAGCATCCTTGTATTACGCTGATTAATCTGGATACGCTGCAGGCAATCGCAACGGAGAATCAGAATGAGCGAAAGCGGCTGGTAGAGGAAGGGCGTCTGTTGATTGAGCAGGAGTTAAAGGAGACGACGGACTGGTGTTTACAGAGCCGGATGGATGATACCATTGCGTCTTTGCAGCAGCGCTGCGATACCATTGCGGCAGACAGCTTTTCTTATCTGAACCGGAAAATGGAGCTGGACCCAAGAGAGCAGAGGCTGCTGAAAAAGACGCTCCATGCATCGCTGCTGCGGCTGCTGCGGGAACCGATTCAGGAATTGAAGCGACTGGACTGCAAAGAAGAGCAGGAGGCATGTGAACGCCTGATGCAGCAGCTGTTTCAGATTGAAAAGATGGGAGAATCGACATGAATTACCGTATCGGCACAAGGGGATCAAAGCTTGCGCTGGCACAGGCGGGCGCCGTGCGCGACAGACTGCAAAAGGCGTATCCCTTCGATTCGTTTTCGCTTTGCGTCATTCAGACGAAAGGAGATCGGATGCCGCATACGCCTCTGCATGAAATGGGAGACAAAGGCGTTTTTGTCCGTGAAATAGAGAAAAAGCTGCTTTCCGGAGAAATACAGCTTGCCGTCCACAGCATGAAGGATATGCCGGCGCATCCGGCTGCGGGCCTTATGTTTGCAAAAGCATGGAAACGGGAAGATCCGAGAGACGCGTTGATTTTGCGGGAGGCGGCGTCGCTTGCGGACCTGCCGCAGGGAGCCGTTATCGGGACGGGAAGCGCGCGAAGGAAATGGCAGCTTTTGCGTCTGCGTCCCGATTTCAACGTAGTGGGAATACGGGGAAATGTGGAGACAAGGCTTCGCAAAATGAAGGAAGAAGGGCTGGACGGCATCGTGCTTGCCGCGGCGGGGCTGCACCGGCTTGGCATGCGCGATGCGATTACGGCATATCTGGATGCAGAAGAAATGCTTCCCGCTCCGGCGCAGGGCATCCTGGCATTGGAGCTTCTGGAAGGAAACGCGGCGCTTTTGTCCATGCTAAACGCGCTGTCGGATGCGCGCGCGCAGAAGGAGGCAGAGGCGGAACGGGGGTTTTTGCAGGAGATTGGCGGAGGCTGCCATCAACCCGTAGGCGCGCTGTGCAGACCGGATGTGTCCGGCGGGCTTCGTCTGGACGTGATGCATGCAAATGCGGCGGGCACAAGTATGGCCTATGCGACGGTATGCGGAAGGGAGCCAAAAGAGCTTGCGAGACAGGCGGCGGCGTCGGTGCGGCGTCAGATTGCGGGAACGGTTGCGCTGGTTGGCGCGGGGCCGGGCGATCCGGAACTGATTACGGTAAAAGGCTTATCGGCGGTCCGGTCGGCAGACTGCATTGTCTATGACAGGCTTGCTGCGCCGGAACTTCTTCGGGAGGCAAAAAGCGGCTGCGAGAAGATTTATGCAGGAAAGGAACGGCATAACCATGCCATGACGCAGGAAGCGATACAGCGTCTGCTGCTGGAAAAAAGCATGGAGCATGCGCTCGTTGTGCGTTTGAAGGGCGGCGACGCCTATGTCTTTGGGCGCGGAGGAGAAGAAGGGCTGTTTCTTTCCGGGAAGGGCGTGCCGTTTACCGTCATTCCCGGCGTCAGTTCCTGCATCGCCGCGCTGACGTCTGCCGGGATACCGGTGACGCATCGGGGCATTGCGGCAGGGTTTCACGTCGTAACGGCGCATGATAAAAGCGACGCGTTTGCCGATCTGGATTTTGCGGCGATGGCGCGGGGAAACGAGACCTGTATTTTTCTGATGGGCCTGCAAAGCGTTTCTGAAATTGCCAGAGGCTTGCTGCGGGCCGGCATGCCAAAGGAGACGAAAGCGGCCGTCATTTCCAATGCGACAAGGCCCGGTCAGCGGGTCTGTGCGGCAAATTTAGAAGAAATTTCAGCTGCCGTGCAGCGGGAAGGGCTGGCGTCTCCGGCCGTTTTCGTAGTGGGAGACGTAGTTTCGCTGCGAGAGCGGCTGTATGACGGCAGATACCTTCCGCTGTCTGGAAAACGCTTTCTGATTCCCAAAATCGGAGAAGCGCAGACGAAGGCCGGACAGCTTTTAAGCGCGCAGGGAGCGGCGGTGGAAGAAGTGCAGGTCGGCGTGATTGCGGGCACGGGCAGAAGATTTACGGCGGAAGCGCTGCGGGATGTGGACTGGCTTGTGTTTACAAGTCAAAACGGCGTTTTCGAATTTTTCAAAAGCCTGTTGGAGAGCGGGCTTGATCTGCGCAGTCTGGCGGGGCGTCAGATTGCGGCGGTTGGAGAGAAGACGAAAGCCGCGTTGCGATCATGCGGCGTCTGTGCCGATCTGGTTTCGGAGAAGGCCTGCGGGCAGGCGCTTGCAGAAGCGCTGAAAAAGCGGCTTTCTTCTTCCGAACGCATCTGGCATCTGACGGCAAAGCATGCGGACGGACATCTGAAAGAGGCGCTGCGGGGGTTCTGCCGGTTTGAGGAGATCGACGTTTATGAGAATCGCGCAGTTGAAATCCAAAAGGAATGTCTGCGTTCCTATGCAGGATACGATGGCGTGCTGTTTTCCTGCGCGTCGTCTGCAAAACGTCTGATGGATGCAATGGGAGCGTCGTTTGGGTCGTGCCGCGTATACAGCATCGGGCCGGCAACAACGAAATGCTTAAGGCGGCGCGGCGTTTTGGACGTGCAGGAGGCCGAAGCGGCCTCACATGAGGCGCTTGTGCGGCTGTGCATGCGCTGAATGTGGAAAAAGACACTGGATAAAGGAAGCGGCGGAGGGCATGTTGAAAGTGGGAGGATACAATATGAGTATGAGCATGAAAAGAAGGATGCTTTCCTGTATTCTGGCAGTCTGTATGCTGTGCGGCAGCCTGTCATGCACAGACTGGAAGGCGGGAGGCATGCAGGTGCATGCGGCGGGTGTAAACGTGGCGAGGAACAGGCCGGTTACGGTGTCGGAGGTGGATGCGGACACGCCGGCCTGTACGGGAGATCTGACAGTTGACGGGATTATTGGCACGGAGGATTCCGATACGTCAAGATGGTCCGGCGGCGTATTGAAAAGCGGAAATCCCAATAACAGAGATCAGTGGCTTATGATTGATCTTGGCGCGGAACGGACAAACGTAGAATCCATCAAAGTGCATTTTTATAAGCTGGTATGGAGCAAAGACTATATCGTACAGACAAGGGCGCAGGCATCGGAGGACTGGACGGATGTGTGCCATGTAAAAGTGGACGGCAGAGACGCGGCCGCGCAGAATCCGACGGATGAGATTTCTTCCGGACAGGCAGCCAGCCTGAACCGGTACGTAAGGTTCTTTTTTAAAGCAGGTTCGTTAAACGCCGGAGCGGGCGGCAATAAAATATCCATTCGGGAGATCGAGATTTTTGGGACGCAGGAAGGTGTGAGCGCCGGGGCGTCTACGGCCGGAGAAGCGCTCTCTCTTGTTCCGCAGACGCTTTCGGTATCTCCGGAAGAGGACGCGCTTGCGCTGCCGACCGTGGAGGGATATGAAATCGGGGTGCATGGAAGCGAGGTGGATTGTCTCGTTGGCGAAGACGGTTCGGTCTCGCCGTATCGAATCGGAACCCGCAGCCTGAATGTCATTGTAAAAGCCGTCAGCCGGACGAATCCGCAGGATATGGCGAAAAAGAACGTAACCGTTGTGGTTGCGGACAATACGATGCGGTATCCGGAATTGTTTGCGCATACGGACCGTCCCAATGCCAGACCGGACGTGCTGCCTTCGATTCAGGAGTGGCATGGAGGCGAAGGGAATTTTATATTGACGGACGATTCCAGAATTATCGTCAATGACAGGGCAAACGTGGGGCTGCGCGAAGTTGCGCGGCAGATGAGCCAGGATCTTGCCGAAATCTGCGGAAAGACGGTTGCAGTTACAGAAGGCGCATCCGCAGGCGAAGGGGATATCTATCTGGAATCGCAGACGCAGGACGTTTATGGAACGGGAGAAGAAGGCTATTTTCTGATCAATGATGAGAATGGCATTCAGATTTATTCTGCGACGAAGACGGGCGTTTTGTATGGAACGGTTACGGTGGAACAGATGTTATATCAGGATGCGGCGCATGAAGCCGTGCCAAAAGGCGTAATACGCGATTATCCGCTGTATGCCGTCCGGGGCATTATGTTTGACGTTGCGCGCATTCCGACCAGAATGCAGTTTTTGCAGGACTATGTCCGGATTTTCAGATGGTATAAGCTAAACACGCTGCAGCTGCATTTAAACGATACGCAGTGGTCTGAGCCGCAGCAGCATTCCAGCGTGCCGGAAGAGTACGATGAAATCGAAGCGTCCCACCGGTTGGAGTCGGAGCTGTTTCCGTCTCTGGCGAAGCAGCGGGCCAAATTTGAAATGGGAGAGCTGGGCAGCAAATACAAAGGCGATTATGAAGGGCGTTACGACTATTATTACAGTACGCATACGGGAAGAGAAGGCGAAGAGCTTTACTATACCAAAGAGGAGTACCGCGCGCTTGAGGCGGCGGCCGGGCAGTATGGCATAGAGCTTGTGGCGGAGCTGGATACGCCGGGCCATTCTACGCCGTACAACAAGTATGTATACAACCATCAGGAGGAAGTGATTACGTCTCTGGCCAGGCATGGTTATATTGACGGGAACGAATATCTGAATGCGGACGGCACGGTGAAGAAGCATTTTTATACGCATAATCCGAGTGATTTTGAGCTGTTTGCCATTGACGATGAAAGCGCGGATGCGCAGGTGCGGGAGAATGCCGCGCATGCAAAGATTTTTATCCGGGCGCTGTTTGATGAGTATCTTGGCGGCGTTGACGGCATTGATCCGTTGTTTACATCGGATTATGTAAATGCCGGTGTCGATGAATACTGGGATAAAAATACGGGAAACAACAAAGAAGCGTTTCGGCGGTATATGAATGAAATGTACGATGCGCTTGGCAGGGACGGATATGGAAAAGAAGTCTGCATGTGGGGATCCTTGCAGGCGCTTCCGGGGCAGACGCCGGTGAACCGTGACATTATTCTGTTTATCTGGAACGGAAGGGGAGAAGACGATCCCGTCAGCCGGATGAACGAGGGCTTCCGGGTCGTTAATATTCCGCAGCTTTATCTTTATACCACGCCGGGGCGCTATCATAAGGATATGGTGAACGAGACGCATCTTTACTATAACTGGGAGCCGGAGCTGTTTGACGGCAACAAGCGCGCGCAAAAGGGAGAGCCGCTGCTGCTTGGCACGATGGCGGCGCTCTGGGGCGACGCAAACCGGGCCGGCACGACGGAAGCGGATCTGAACGAGCGTTACCTTCGGCTTGGCGCGATGGTCAGCGAGAAGACCTGGGGAGGAAGAAAAGAAGACGATACGTTTTTATCCTACGAACAGAAATTTGACCGTCTGCGGGAAGGCTGCGGCACAAAAATTGCGAATACAATAAAAAGCGAAACGAATATCGCGCTCGATTACGATATAAAGAATTATTCCGAAAAAGAGCAGACGATTTATGACACCAGCGGAAATGGGTATCACGGTACGGTAACGGGCGGAACGGTCGTAGAAAAAGACGGAGAGGCCATGCTGCGGTTTGACGGCGGCACAACGATTGAAACGCCGCTTGAGACGCTTGGCTATCCGTATACCGTCAGCTTTGACGTTTATCTGGACGGCACGGAAGCGAATGCGGCGGACGCCGCGTTGTTTGCCGGATATGACGGAAGGCTTTTTGCAGCGGGGCGAGACGGAAAGCTTGGAATAAACCGCAGCCACTTTACGCAGTCGCTTGACTATGCGCCGGAGAGCGGTAAAAAAAGCCGGATTACGATTGTAGGAACGTATCAGGCGACGAAGCTGTATGTAGACGGAGCATTTCAGAAAATTCTTTATGCGCAGGGCAGCGATCCGGATCACGGCGGCAGTCTGGGCAACGAAACATGGACGGATAAGGACAATAATTTCCGCACGACGTTTGCGTTTCCGCTGCGTACGATCGGAGCGCATTTTTCCGGCTGTCTGGGAAATATCCGGGCATACAAAAAAGCGCTCAGTGCAGAGGAAATTGCGGCGGAAGGCCAGATAGGAAAACGGGACGTGGATGTGGCGAGAAATTGCAGAGCCTATGCGGACAATGCGAATCCTGCGTATGATTCGGATAAGCTGCGGCTGTTTCCGGCATGGAAAGCAACGGATGGCGACGGACACGTACCCGGGGCGGAAGGCGCGTCGGCCTCTTATGAGTCGCGCTGGCATTCTTCCGATCGGGAGGAAGATTTTTTGATGGTCGATCTTTTGCGTACCCGATCGATTTCAAAAGTCGTCATCGACTGGGAGAAGGACCGGTATGCGGCCGACTATAAGATTATGACGTCTTTAGACGGCAAACAGTGGACGGAGGCTGCCTCCGTTACCGGAAATACGAGCGCGCTGACGGAAGATGCGTTTGCAGCGGTAAAGGCGCGGTACGTGAAAATGCAGGGCGTACGGCGCAGGGCAGGAGCCGGAGAATACGCTATATTTGAAATACGCGCATACGAAAGCGTAGATAAAACGGCGCTGTATGCAGATTGCCGGAAAGCAAAAGAGCTTTTGGAAGGGAGCGCAATGAAGCTGGCTTCGGAACAGGCAAAGAGCCTTTTGCGCGGCAGCATACAGCTGGCAGAAGCTTATTGCGCAGACGTTCTGGCAGGACAGGAAGAAATCGACGAAATGCAGACGCGTCTGGCGGAGGCGGCTGATGATTTTGAAGACAGCGTCCGCAGGGAACAGAAGGAAAAGCTGGATCAGAAAATTGCGGAGGCCGGCGCATACCTGTCGGAAGAAGCCGCGTACGAGCCGGAGAGCTTCCGCAGATTCAAAGAAGCTTACCATGCGGCCACAGAGGCCGGCGCCGCAGCTTCGCCGGAAGCGTGCGCAGAACTTGCGGCAAAGCTGGAAGAGGCAATACGCGGATTGATCCGGAAAGGCGGAACGGATGCGCCGTCTTCGGAAAAAAAGGCGGTACAGCTTACGGCTCCTGCCGTAACGTCGGTGAAAAGCCAGAAAACGAATGTAAAGATTACGTTTGGCGCATCTGCAAATGCCGCTTCCTATCAGCTTTACCGCACGGTGGACGGCGTCGTGCAAAAAGCAGGAGAACCCGTAACAGGGACGGAAGCGTATGACGAGCATCCGGTGGGCGGAAAGGAAATGGCTTACCATGTTGTTGCAATATCCGGCGATCCTGTATCGTATACGGACAGTGCGGCGGGCAGCGCAGGGAGCATAACGCTTCCGAAGGCGACAAAGCGCGTGACGGCGGCGCAGGTAAAAGGAAAGCGCGCCGTTAGCGTCAAATGGAAAAAAGTAAAAGGCGCGTCTTCGTATCTTGTTTTCCGCGCGGAAGGGAAAAAGGGCGCGTACAAGCTGGTGAAATCAGTGAAAAAGAAGCTGACCTGCATCGACAGTAAGAAGCTGAAAAAAGGCAAAACATACGCCTATAAAGTAGTGGCCGCAACCGGAGGGAAATACAGTCCGATGCAGCCGGCGAAAAAGGCGGTAAAAATAAAATAAAAGAAAGCCTGTATCAAGCTGTGCCCTTCCGTTTCGGCAGGGCACGGTTTGATTTCTGCGGCGTAAAAATAAAAATTTGCATCTTGACAGATTTCGTGTCCTGTGATAGGATAACGTAAATTGAAAAACAGCAAAATCAGAGATCAAAAAGAGTACCATAAAAGGTTTCGCACAGAGAGTCTTCGGCTGGTGGAAGAGGACGGAAAGCTTGTATGGGAATGGGTTTGTGAGATGCGAAGCGAAGAAGAGTAGCGGATGCCGTGTTCCTCACGTTACAGAGGTGCGATATGGGAATTCTTTGAAAGAATTTAGTATCAAAATAAGACTGTGCGACAGGTGGCGAGTATTTTCTGTATCCGGAAAATGCTTTTTTCTTTTACGGATGAAGCTGTCCGTATCGCCGCTGCAGCGCATGGAAAATACCGGGTGGCACCACGAGAATATCGTCCCGGACATTCTGAAACAGAATCAGAATGTCCGGGATTTTTTCCTGTTCGGACGCGCTCTTTGGGAGCAGACGTCGGATGGAGCTTGTTCTGGCAGAAATAAAAAATAGGAAAGGTGATGGGAAATGGACAGAAAAGGGTATTATGGAGCATATGGCGGCCAGTTTGTGGCAGAGGCTTTGATGCAGACGCTTAAGGAACTGGAGCGGGTATTTGAAGAGGCGATGGCGGATCCGGACTTTATGGAGACATACCGGCAGTATCTGAAACAGTATGTCGGAAGGGAGACGCCGCTTTATTACGCGTCACGCCTCAGTAAAGCGTGCGGGACAAAGATTTATCTGAAGCGGGAGGATTTGAACCATACGGGGGCGCATAAGATCAACAATGTCATTGGACAGATTTTGCTGGCGAAGCGCATGGGAAAAAGGAAGGTGATCGCAGAGACGGGAGCCGGTCAGCATGGCGTTGCGACGGCGACGGGCGCGGCGTTGTTTGATATGGAGTGCACCGTTTTCATGGGCGAGGAAGACATGAAACGGCAGGCGTTGAATGTAAAGCGCATGGAAATGCTGGGAGCTGCGGTTGTCTGCGTGCGTTCCGGCAGTAAAACGCTAAAAGACGCGACGAATGAGGCGATCCGCACCTGGGCGAAGACGGCGGAAGATACGTTTTACGTGATCGGGTCCGCCGTTGGGCCGCATCCGTATCCAAAGATCGTAAAAGAGTTTCAAAGCGTTATCAGCCGGGAGGCGAAGCGGCAGTTTTACGAACAGGAGAAGAGGCTGCCGGACGTCGTTATGGCATGCGTAGGCGGAGGCTCCAATGCAATCGGAATGTTTGCCGATTTTATTGCGGAAAAGGGCGTAGAGCTGATCGGCGTGGAAGCGGCCGGGCGAGGCATTGCAACGGGAGAGCATGCCGCGGCAATGGCGGAAGGGCTGCCGGGCGTGCTGCATGGGATGAAATCGTATCTGCTGCAGGATGCGGACGGCAATATCAGGCTGGCGCATTCGATTTCCGCCGGTCTGGATTATCCCGGGGTTGGGCCGGAACATGCCTGTTTAAAAGATGCGGGCAGAGCCGCATACGTTTCCGTTACGGACGATGAGGCAATGGAAGCGCTGCTTACGCTGTGCCGTCTGGAAGGGATTATTCCGGCGATTGAGAGCGCGCATGCCATTGCATACGCGATGAAGCGGGCGGCTTCTATGACGATGGAGCAGAGCATGCTCGTATGCCTGTCCGGACGAGGCGATAAAGACGTGCATACGGCGGCGGATTATCTGGCAGGAAAAATGGCGTAAGGGAAGGAGCGTAAAACATGAATCGAATCGAAGAAAGAATGGCGCTGCTGCGGCAGAGGCAGGAAAAAGCGCTGATAACATATATGATGGCCGGGCTGCCGGATTTGCGCCGGTCAAAAGAACTGATGCTTGCGCAGGAGAGAGCGGGCGTTGATGTGATAGAGCTTGGAATACCGTTTTCCGACCCGATTGCGGACGGACCGGCGATTCAGGATGCGTCGTACCGTTCCCTCTGTCTTGGGACGAATCTGAAAAAAGTCTTTGGCATGCTGGAAGAGGCGCGGACGGAGGGAAGCCAGATACCGGTTGTCTTTCTGCTGTATTATAATACGATTTTAAGCTTCGGGCTGGAACCGTTTGCAGCGTCCTGTAAAAAAGCCGGCGTAGACGGTATTTTTGTGCCGGACCTTCCATTTGAGGAACAGGGAGAGCTGTTAAACGCGCTGCAAAAGGAGGACGGCCCCATTTTCATTTCGGCCGTTTCTCCGGCCGCGAAAGACAGGATGCCTTTGACGTTGCAGGCTGCACGCGGTTTCGTCTGCTGCGGATCTCTTACGGACGGAGCCAAAGCGTCGGAAGCGTCCCGTAAAAAGGCCCTGCAAGATCTGAAAGCGGCAAAACATGCGTCTCCCGTTCCAATTATCATAGAATCGGATATGCAGACGGCGGATGCGTTTGCGATAGCGTGCGACAGCGTGGACGGCGTGCTCGTTGGAGCGGGCTTTTTAGAGGAGCTGGAAAAGAACGGATATGATGCAGAAGCGGTGGAGGCGCACTGTAGAAAACTGCAAAAGCGTATCAGGAGCAAGAGCATATGAAACGATAAAAATGCACAAAAAAGAGGCGTCGAATCGATTGATCTGACGCCTCTTTTCAGATATGCCATCCATTGGACTGTACCTCCTTTATGCAGATATGCTGCGCGATTCTTATACATGTCCTGTATGAATATGTGTCATAAAATCTTCGAAACCAAAACGGATAAGAGTGGGGGTGAAAGTGCAGATGAATCCGTTTTTTATTCGATGGTTTTCCTGTTTATGTTTTCAATGGCATCTCCCCGCTTTCTTTTGTTTGATTTGTTGTGTTCATTGTATCTGAAAAAACAAAATTCGTCAATGTAAAATTTTAAATTTAATCATTAAAATAAGTTATAAATGTTTTATTTGCTATAAATACATAAATATTCTGATAATAGAAAAAGAAAGAAGGAAAGGAAGCCGTTCTTCTGCAAGTTTTGCTGTACAATGTAAGGAATTTATGCTATCATACATCTGGTTATAAATACTACATGAAATAGAAAAGAGAAACATACAACATAGTTATAAAACACGGAGGTTGCAATGTATAAAATTATAATTGACAGCTGCGGAGAGCTGACAGAAGAGCTGAGGGCAGACGGGCATTATGAAAATGTGGCTCTGGAAATGGAAGTGGACGGCAGCCGCATCGTGGACGATGAAACGTTTGATCAGGCGGATTTTTTGAAAAAGGTAAAAGAAAGCCCGAATGCTCCAAAGTCGTCCTGTCCGTCGCCGGAGCAATATGTGCAGGCTTTTCAGGGCGAAGCGGAGCGGGTTTATGTTGTGACGCTGTCAAAAGAGCTCAGCGGCTCCTATAACAGCGCGCAGCTTGCCAGGAAGCTGTTTGAAGAGGAATATGGGGCAGAGGCGAAACAGATTTATGTGTTCAATTCCAGATCCGCTTCCATCGGAGAGACGCTGATTGGCATGAAGGTGCAGGAGTGCGAGGAAGCGGGCTTGCCGTTTGAGGAAACAATCGAGCAGGTGGAACGTTATATCAGCGGGCAGCGCACGTTTTTCGTGCTGGAGACGTTAGAGACGCTGCGCAAAAATGGAAGGCTTGGCAATGTAAAGGCGTTTGTCGCCAATGCGCTCAATATCAAACCGGTGATGGGTTCTACGCCCGACGGACAGATCTGTCAGCTTGGACAGGCGCGCGGCATGCGCAAGGCGCTGCTGAAAATGATAGAAGAGATGCTTTCCGGCATAAAAAACAGCGACAGGCTTACGCTTGCGATTTCCCACTGCAACTGTCCCGGCCGGGCGAAGGAAGTGCGGGAAGAAATCGAAAAGCGTATGAAATTTAAACAGATTTTTATTGTGGATACGGCGGGCATCAGCAGCATGTACGCCAATGACGGCGGCGTTATTATGGCGGTCTGATATGTGCGGGCAGGATGTGCTTCAAACCATCCAACAGAAAAAGCGGTTCGGCAGTCTGCCGGGCGTGGAGGTTGGAAAAAGACTGCTGGCCGCGGTGGGAAATCCTCAGAAGGGCCTTGCATTTATTCATATTGCGGGCACGAACGGGAAGGGCTCTGCCGCGGCTTTTCTGGATGGCATTTTGTGTGCGGCGAATATTCGGACAGGACTGTTTACTTCGCCGCATCTGGTGGATTTTACGGAGCGGATTCGCGTCAATGGCGTAGCGATTCCAAAAGAAAAAGCGGAAGAAATCGGGCGGCGGCTTCTTGCCGTTTCGCTGGATGCGCAGCCTTCCATGTTTGATTACTGTCTGGCTATGGCTCTTTTGCACTTTCAGGAACAAAAATGCGCGCTTGTCATTCTGGAAACGGGACTGGGAGGGCGTCTGGACGCGACGAATGCCGCAGGCGTTCCGCTTGTTTCTCTGATTACGAAGATCGGCTACGATCATACGGAGTTTTTAGGCGGGACGCTTTCTGAAATTGCTGCGGAAAAAGCGGGGATTTTAAAGAGCGGGACGAGGGCCGTGCTGGAAAGTCAGGAGCCAGAAGCGCTTGCGGTTCTGACAGAACGCTGTAAAGCGCTTGCAGTTCCGTATGCCGTAGTAAAAGAGCAGGAGCTTACCGCGACAGAGGACGGTTTTTGCTATCCGGGAGAAACGCCTTACCGGATGCGGATGCGGGGGGCGTTTCAGCGGGAGAATGCGATGGCGGCCGTGCTTGCGGCAAGAGAGCTTGCGGCGCTTGGCTATGCGGTCACGGAGGAGGATTTGCACCGCGGCATTGCGGAGACGGTATGGCGTGGAAGGATGGAAGTGATCTCGGAGCGTCCGTTCCTTATGATTGACGGCGCGCACAATGCAGACGGCGCGCATGCGCTGGCTAAAAGCCTTGCCGAATCGTATCCGGGAGAGAAGTTTCATTTTATCATGGGCGTGCTTGCGGATAAGGATTACCGGGAAATGGTGCGAAAAATCCGGCCGGTTGCGGCAAAAATAACGGCCGTTACGCCGGAGGATAAGCGGGCGCTGGACGGTGAACGGCTGGTGGCGTATATTAGGGCGTGTGGAATAGAGGCGGAGTGGAAGCGGGATACAGGCGATGCATTCCGGCCGTTTTTAAGCGGGGACGGCGGTTTTGATACAGAGATTCGGACGGTTGCGTTTGGCTCATTGCATTTTATTGGTGAAATTATGAGCGTGTTCGCGTTGCCTTCGCGAGCTGTTTCGGGCGAAAAAAGCGTGGAAAGAGGAAACGGGAAAAGGCGGGAATAAAAGCGGAGGATGCCCTTCGCTTTTTTATATACAATATATAGATTTCATGTTGACTGACAACACCATATGTGGTACAATCGGTTTTGCATTTACAGAAAACACACAACATATGGACAAGGAGAGTCAGATAATATGAAAATTATAAAAAGAAGCGGGACGGAAGAAGAGTTTCGTCTTTCCAAAATCGAGGCTGCGATTTTAAAGGCGAATCAGACGGTTCCGGAGCAGGAAAAAATGTCGGCGGAGCAGATTGCGGATATCTGCGGCCATATTGAAACGATGTGCAGGGGGATGGGACGCGCATTAAGCGTTGAAGAAATACAGGATCTGGTCGAGAATGGCATTATGCAAAAACAGGCGTTTTCGGTGGCGCATAATTACATCACGTATCGCTATAAGCGCGCGCTTGTGCGAAAAGCCAATTCGACGGACAAACAGATCTTAAGCCTTTTAGAATGTGACAACGAAGAAGTCAAGCAGGAAAATTCCAATAAAAATCCGGTTGTCAACAGCGTGCAGCGGGATTATATGGCGGGCGAAGTCAGCAAGGATATTACAAAGCGATTTCTTCTGCCGGAGGATATTGTGCAGGCGCATGAAGACGGCATGATTCACTTTCATGATTCGGATTATTTCGCGCAGCACATGCACAACTGCTGTCTTGTCAATCTGGAAGACATGCTGCAGAACGGGACGGTGATCAGCGGGACGATGATCGAAAAGCCGCACAGCTTTTCCACTGCCTGCAACATTGCCACGCAGATTATCGCGCAGATTGCAAGTTCGCAGTATGGCGGGCAGAGCATTTCGCTGTCACATCTTGCGCCGTTTGTAGACGTCAGCCGTCACAGGTTCCGCAGAGAAGTCCGCAGGGAATTTGAATCGGCCGGCATTGCGCTCAATGAAGAGCAGCTGAACAGCGTGGCGGAATCGCGCGTGCTTGAGGAGATCAACCGCGGCGTGCAGATGATTCAGTATCAGGTCATTACGCTGATGACGACGAATGGACAGGCGCCGTTTGTAACGGTCTTTATGTATCTGAACGAAGCGCCGGAGGGAAGGACAAGGGACGACCTTGCGCTTGTGATTGAGGAGGCGCTGCGCCAGAGGATTCAAGGCGTGAAAAACGAAGCCGGCATGTATATTACGCCGGCGTTTCCAAAGCTGATTTATGTGCTGGAAGAGGACAATATTACGGAGGATGGCAAATACTGGAATCTGACAAAGCTGGCTGCGGAATGCACCGCAAAGCGGATGGTGCCGGACTATATTTCGGAGAAGGTCATGCGGGAGCTGAAGGACGGCAACTGCTATCCCTGCATGGGCTGCCGGTCTTTTCTGAACCTTTATAAAAATGAAAACGACAGCTATCAGTTTTACGGACGGTTTAATCAGGGCGTCGTAACGTTAAATCTTGTCGATGCGGCGTTAAGCTCCGGCGGCGATATGGAGAAATTCTGGACGATTTTAGACGAACGGCTGGAGCTTTGCAGACGCGCGCTGATGTGCCGTCATAATCGACTAAAGGGCACGCCTTCCGATGTGGCGCCGATCCTCTGGCAGTATGGGGCGTTAAGCCGGCTGAAAAAGGGAGAGCCGATTGATAAGCTTTTGTACGACGGATATTCTTCGATTTCGCTTGGCTATGCCGGGCTTTGCGAGTGTACGTATTATATGACGGGCAAATCGCATACCGATCCGGAGGTGACGCCGTTTGCGCTTTCTGTTATGCAGCGGTTAAACGACGCGTGCGAGCAGTGGAAGGCGGAGACAAACATTGGATTTAGCGTATATGGGACGCCGCTTGAGTCTACAACGTATAAATTTGCAAAATGTCTGCAAAAGCGTTTTGGCGTTATTCCCGGCGTGACGGATAAGAATTATATTACAAACAGCTATCACGTGCATGTCAGAGAGGAAATTGACGCATTTTCCAAATTAAAATTTGAGGCGCAGTTCCAGCGGCTTTCTCCGGGCGGCGCGATCAGTTATGTGGAAGTGCCGGATATGACGGACAATATTCCGGCGGCGCTTGCCGTGATGCAGCATATTTATGAGAACATTATGTATGCGGAGCTGAATACGAAAAGCGACTACTGTCAGGAATGCGGTTATAACGGGGAAATTCAGATTGTTACGGACGACGGCGGAAAGCTGGTATGGGAATGCCCAAACTGCGGCAACCGCGATCAGGATAAAATGAATGTGGCAAGAAGGACCTGCGGCTATATCGGCACGCAGTTCTGGAATCAGGGCAGGACGCAGGAGATTAAGGAGAGGGTGCTGCATCTATGAATTACGGCGCGATTAAATACTGCGACATTGCAAACGGAATCGGCGTGCGGACGGTTCTCTTCGTCTCCGGCTGCAGAAATTGCTGCGAGGGCTGTTTTCAGCCGGAGACATGGGATTTTTCTCATGGAGAGCCTTTTACAGAGGAAGTGGAGGATGCCGTAATCGAGTCGCTGCGACCGCCTTATATTCAGGGGCTTACGCTTTTAGGCGGCGATCCGATGGAGCCGGAAAATCAGGCGGCCCTGCTGCCGTTTCTGCGGCGGGTAAAGGCGGAATGTCCTCAAAAAGACGTCTGGGCCTATACGGGTTATATTCTGGAGCGGGATCTGGTCTGTGGAGGAAGCCGTTGCACGGGCGATACGAAGGAGCTGCTTTCTTATATTGACGTGCTCGTTGACGGGCCCTATATTGCAAAGGAGCACAGCCTTATACTCAAATTCAAAGGCTCCGCCAACCAGCGCGTCATTGACTGTAAGCGGTATGGCAGGACAGGAGAGATTGTAGAACTGATGTGACATTCGCCTGGCTTTGGATGCTCTTTTTTTCAAAAACATACTTTTTTCATACTTTCATCAAGAACAGAACATAAACGGGACGTAAACTACAACTTGTAAAAGAAAAAACCGTTCCCTGCTCTGTAAGGGCGTCGGTTCTGAAGATAAAATCATGAAAGGAGTCATCAATATGGGTAAACATCGTTTTTCAGTAAAACTTACAAAATGCGCTGCGCTGGCGCTGGTATTTGGCGTAATCGGAGGCACGGCGTTTTCCGGCGCAAATTATGCTATGGACAGCTATTTTGCGCAGGATGCGGATGGAAAAGAAGCAAAGGAAGAGGAGGGCGACAGGATAAAGCCTGTCAGCACGGCAGACAGTTCGGTTGTTTCGACGGATATTTCCGACGTCATCGAGCAGGTGATGCCTTCCGTTGTAGCGATTACAGGTCTGACACAGCAGGAGATTATGAGTTTTTTCGGAGACAGGACGATTGAGAGCGAAAGCAGCGGCTCCGGAATCCTGATTGATAAAAATGAAGAATATCTCTATATTGCGACGAACAATCACGTTGTACAGAAGACGAATGCGCTGACGGTTCAGTTTTTTGATGAAACGACGGCTCCGGCAACGGTGCGTGGCGTAGCGCCGTCGAATGATCTGGCCGTTGTGCAGGTGGCGCTGTCTGATCTGTCAGAAGAGACGTTAGATCAGATTCAGATTGCTTCCATCGGGGATTCCGATCAGATTGCAGTTGGCGATGCGGCAATTGCGATCGGAAATGCGTTAGGATACGGTCAGTCCGTTACGACGGGCGTTATCAGCGCACTGGGCAGAGAAGTGACGTTTCAGGATGAGACGACCGGAAAAACGATTTCCAGCCGCCTGATTCAGACAGATGCGGCGATCAATCCGGGCAACAGCGGCGGCGCTTTGATTAATACAAAAGGAGAAGTCATCGGCATTAATTCCTCCAAATATTCCGATACGGACGTAGAGGGCATGGGCTTTGCCATTCCGACGGCAACGGCAGGTCCGATCTTAAAGGACCTGATCGAAAACGGCAAAACGACGACGACGGGAAGCCCTTACATTGGCATTTACGGCGTGGATGTGACGGAAGAAGTTTCCAGCCAGTACAATATGCCAATTGGCGTTTACGTGGTGCAGACGGTGGAAGGAAGCGGCGCGGAGGCGGCTGGCATTGTGCCGGGCAATATTATTACAAAAGCGGGTGAACAGGAGATTCGTTCCATGAAAGATTTACAGGACTGTCTTTCAGGCTTAAAGGTCGGCGATACTGTCGATGTAACGGTACAGATTGTAAACAGCGGCGGTTATGTGGAAAAACAGATTCCGGTGACATTGACGGCACAAAGTGATTGACAGATTGTAAAATGGATGATAGACTGAAACCAGCAGTAAAAAGGAATCCTGATGCGCAGGATTCTTTTTTACAGCCAATATCATACTAAGTATATATGAATTATATTGATAGAAAGAGGAGATGGCAATGAGGGAACAGATCTATTTGGACAACGCGGCTACGACGCGGATGGCGCCGGAAGTTTTTGCGGCAATGCAGCCGTATTTTATGGAATCTTACGGCAATCCCTCCAGTATATATGCGTTCGCGCAAAAGAGCGGAGCGGCAGTCGAGCGGGCAAGAGAAGAGGTGGCTGCGCTGATTGGCGCCAGAGCGGACGAGATTTATTTTACCGGAGGCGGAAGCGAGGCTGACAACTGGGCGATTCTGGGAGCGGCGGAAGCGAATGCAAAAAAGGGCGGGCATATCATTACTTCGTGCATCGAACATCACGCCGTGCTGCACACGTGCGCATATTTGGAAAAACGGGGGCATGCGGTGACGTATCTGGACGTGGATGAAAACGGAACGGTGGATCTTTCGCAGTTAAAACAGGCGATTCGTCCGGATACGGCGTTGATTTCGATTATGGCGGCCAACAATGAAATCGGAACGGTGCAGCCAATTGCAGAAATCGGACGCATTGCAAGGGAGCATGGGATTTTGTTTCATACGGACGCGGTACAGGCGTATGGCCATATGCCGCTTAACGTAGAAGAGATGAAGATTGATCTGTTAAGCGCAAGCGCGCACAAGATCTATGGGCCAAAAGGCGTCGGATTTTTATATATTCGCAAAAAAACAAATCTGCCGTCGCTGATTCACGGCGGCGCGCAGGAGAGAGGAAAGCGCGCGGGCACGCTGAACGTGCCGGGCATTGTCGGATTTGGCGCGGCGGCAAAGCGGGCCGCAGAGCGGATGGAAGCATCCTGGAATCAGACGAAGGAGCTGCGGGACTATCTGATCCGGCGCATCGAATCGGAGATTCCGTTTTCGGTATTAAATGGACACCGCACCGAACGGCTTGCAAATAACGTGCATTTCTGCTTTCGTTTTATCGAAGGGGAATCGATGCTGATGCTTTTGGATGAAGAAGGCATCTGCGCTTCGAGCGGTTCGGCCTGCACGTCAGGTTCGCTTGATCCGTCGCACGTGCTGCTTTCGATTGGGAGGCCGCATGAAATTGCGCATGGCTCGCTGCGCCTGACCCTGTCGGAAGAGACGACGCGCAGGGAACTGGACGTTACGGTAGAAGCATTGAAAAAAGCGGTAGAGCGTCTGCGCGCCATGTCGCCGCTCTATGAAGATTATCGGAAAACAAATGCACAGGAGGAAGCATATGTACAGTGAGAAAGTGATGGATCATTTTAAAAATCCAAGAAATATGGGAGAAATCGAGCAGCCAAAGGGAGTCGGGACGGTAGGAAATGCAAAGTGCGGCGATATCATGCGCATGTACCTGGACATCGATAAGGACGGCGTGATACGGGATGCAAAGTTTAAGACGTTTGGCTGCGGCGCGGCCGTGGCGACAAGCAGCATGGCGACCGAGCTTGTCATTGGAAAGACGGTGCAGGAAGCCCTTCTGGTAACGAATAAAGCCGTGATGGAAGCGCTGGACGGTCTGCCGCCGGTGAAGGTGCACTGTTCGCTTCTGGCGGAGGAGGCCATTCATGCGGCGCTTTGGGATTACGCCAAAAAGGAGGGAATCGTCATCGAGGGATTAAAAGAGCCTGTGGAGGATATTGAAGAGCGGGAAATGGAGGACGATTTGTAAGACAGATCTTTTCTTTTGGCCCTCTGCATGGTATACTTTGGAAAAGAGACAACGTATACAAAACGACCGTTCGGTCTGGCAGGTGATGGCAAATGAGAAGAAGATACAAAAAGAACGTAATTTATGTGATAACGGCGGTCATGCTTTTGGCGGCGTCCTGGGATGCGAGGGCTTCTCAGACGGGTGACAAGTTAAAAGACGCCGGGAAAAAGATTGACGAGCTGCAGCAGCAGAAGGAGAATGCAAAGGATAAGGTCGGCTCGCTTCAGAAGGAGCAGACCAATTTAAAGGGCGAGCTGGCGGAGTTCAACGGTCAGCTGTCTGACGTATCCGCGCGGATCAATGATCTGGAGGCGCAGATGAAGGAGAAGCGGGCGGCCATTGAGGAAGCCAGTCAGAATTTAAGCGATACGGAAGCGTTGCGGGCGGAGCAGTACGAAAGAATGAAGCTGCGGATTCAGTATATTTATGAAAACGGAGGCGCGGATTTTGCCGCCGTGCTGTTAAACAGCAGCTCTCTGGCGGACTTTTTAAACCGGGCGGAGTATGTGGAAGAGATCAACCGCTACGACAGGCAGATGCTGCATAATTACGAAGAAACCTGTAAGCAGATTGCAGAGAAGAAACAGCATTTGCAGACGGAAGAGGAAGAACTGGCCGCAATGCAGCAGGATCTGGAGCAGAAGGAAGACGAAGTGAAAAGCCTGATTGCAAAGACGCAGCAGGGCATTCTGGCGAAACAGAACGAAATTTCCGACGCACAGAAAGAAGTGGAGGAGTATGACGCGCAGATTGCAAAGATGAAAGCGTACGAAGAAGAGCTGGAGCGCAAAAAAGCGGAAGAAGCCAGAAGACAGGCGGCGGAACGGAAACGAATTGCGGAGCAGAAGAAGAAGGAAGAGGAGCAGGGGAAGAAGCCGGGCGGTGAGCAGAGCCAGAATCAGGGAGGCGGAAGCGTTACGGCCAATGCCAGCGATCTGGCCATGCTTGCCGCGCTGGTGGAATGTGAAGCCGGCGGAGAGAGCTATGAAGGCCAGTGGGCCGTTGCCAGCGTTGTGGTAAATCGTGTGCGAAGCGGCAGCTTTCCAAATACGGTATCCGGCGTGATCTATCAGGGCGGCCAGTTTACGCCGGTTGCAAGCGGAAGGTTTGCCGTCGTGCTGGCAAAAGGAGCCGCAGCCAGCTGTACGCAGGCGGCGCGCGCGGCGCTTTCCGGAAGCACGAATGTCAATTTTCTTTATTTTTGCAGAGCTTCTTCTGGCGTGGAGGGAACCGTAATCGGAAATCATGTTTTTTATTAAAAAAGTGTAAAGCCTTTTTGGAGGCTTTACACTTTTTTCATGAAAAATTTTCAGGAATCGTTATGCAATCTGCTCTTTTAATTCCGCAACCGTGCGTTCCAAAATGTCGATCCGATATTTCAGACCAGATACCTGAACTTCGTACAGGATGGACTTGTCCTGTACCTTGATCGCGTCGTTCAGCTTGTTTACAAGATTTATGTGGTTTTCTGCAAGAAGCTGGATGTTATGATTTGTTTCGTTTTCGAGCAGCAGTTCAATGGCCGTGGTGCGGCGATTCAGCTCGTCTGACTTCTCATTAAGGGTCTGTACGTCGCTCTTGAGGGTTTGTACGTCGCTCTTGAGGGTTTGTACGTCGCTCTTGAGGGTTTGTACGTCGCTCTTGAGGGTTTGTACTTCTCCTTTGAGGGTTTGTACTTCTCCTTTGAGGGTCTGTACTTCTTCTTTGAGGGTCTGTACTTCTCCTTTGAGGGTCTGTACTTCTTCTTTGAGGGTTTGTACGTCGCTCTTGAGGGTTTGTACTTCTTCTTTGAGGGTCTGTACGTCGCTCTTAAGGGTCTGCATTTCTTCTTTGAGGATTTGCACATCATGCTTTAAAATTCGAATGTCATCTTTCATGATTTGCATGTCATCGCGCAACGGCTGTATCGCCGTTTGAATCAGGCCGGCAATCGCCTGTAAATCTTCTGTGGTCAGGGACATCATATCACGCTCCTTTGGTGGGTGGCATTCCTGTAAAGTGGTGATTTCAAGTATAGCATGGAATATATACAATGTCCATATCAGGATTCTTTGTTTTTTAGATTGGCCCGTTTTCTGAGCGTGGCATCCAGAATGCGCTTGCGGATGCGAAGGCTTTGCGGCGTGACTTCAAGCAGCTCGTCCACGTCAATGAAGTCGATGGCCTGTTCCAGACTTAAAATCCTTGGGGGGATCAGCGTCAATGCTTCGTCTGCGGAAGAAGAGCGCGTGTTTGTCAGATGCTTCTTTTTACAGACGTTAAGCTCGATGTCCTCCGCTCTGGAGGAGGAGCCGATCACCATGCCGGCGTATACCTTTTCGCCCGGCCCGATAAAGAGCATGCCCCGGTCCTGTGCGGAAAACAGTCCGTAGGCTACGGATTCTCCCGTTTCAAACGCAATCAGAGAGCCGAGCTTTCGATAAGCGATATCTCCGCAGTACGGTTCGTATCCGTCAAAGATCGTGTTGATGATACCGTTGCCCCTGGTATCCGTTAAAAATTCTCCGCGGTAGCCAATCAGTCCCCGGGACGGAATTTTAAATTCCAGCCTTGTGTAGCCGCCGCTGATGCTTTTCATATTCAGAAGATTTCCTTTTCTTGCGCTGAGTTTGGAAATGACGGCGCCTGTAAAATCGTCCGGAACATCGACATAGGCCAGTTCCATCGGCTCTGTTTTTTTGCCGTTTTCATCGACATGATAGAGGACTTCGGCTTTGCTTACGGCAAATTCATAGCCTTCTCTGCGCATGTTTTCAATCAGAACAGACAGATGCAGTTCGCCACGGCCGGATACTTTATAGCTGTCGGGACTTTCTGTTTCTTCGACGCGCAGACTGACGTCTGTGTTCAGTTCCCGGAACAGACGGTCTCTGATGTGGCGCGAGGTAACGAATTTGCCTTCCTGTCCGGCAAACGGACTGTCATTTACAATGAAGTTCATAGCAAGCGTCGGTTCGGAGATCTTTTGAAATGGAATGGCGCAGGGATTTTCCACAGAGCAGATGGTGTCGCCGATGTGAAGATCGGAAATGCCGGATATCGCGACGATTGAGCCGATCGCGGCTTCTGTGACTTCCACTTTTTGAAGGCCGTCAAATTCATACAGCTTGCTGATCTTTATTTTTTGCTGTTTTTCCGGTTCATGATGGTTGAGCAGAAGAGCGTCCTGACCGACTTTTAAACAGCCGTTGTCCACTTTGCCCACGCCAATGCGTCCGACGTATTCGTTGTAGTCGATCGTGCTGATTAATACCTGTGTTCCTGCGTCTGCGTCGCCGGACGGGGCCGGAATGTCATGTAGGATCGTGTCAAACAGATCCGCCATGTCGTTTTTGGGGACGTCGGGATCCTTCGTCGCGCAGCCATTTCTTGCAGAGGTAAAAAGAAACGGGCATTCAAGCTGTTCATCCGACGCGTCGAGATCCAAAAACAGCTCCAGCACTTCGTCAACGACTTCTTTTGGACGGGCTTCGGGCCGGTCGATTTTATTGACGCAGACGATGACGGGAAGCTGTAAGGCAAGCGCCTTCATCAGCACAAATTTTGTCTGAGGCATAACGCCTTCAAATGCATCCACAACGAGAATGACGCCGTTTACCATTTTTAAAACGCGCTCCACTTCGCCGCCGAAATCGGCATGTCCCGGCGTGTCAATAATGTTGATTTTGGTGTTTTTGTATACGACGGCGGTATTTTTGGAGAGAATGGTGATGCCGCGTTCCCGTTCAATATCGTTTGAATCCATGACGCGCTCCTGGATTTCCTGATTTTCCCGGAATACGCCGCTTTGCTTTAACAGTTCGTCAACCAGCGTGGTCTTGCCATGATCTACGTGGGCAATAATTGCAATATTGCGGATGTCTTCTCTTGTCATAAAATGTGATCCTTCTTTCTATATCGGTGTCAGCGCTTATCCAATGCGCTTTTTGAGCATATCCGGATTGGACGCAAATTCCAATGCCGTCTCCTTTGTAATCTGTCCCGCCTGAAACAGACGAAGCAGACTGTTGTCCATGGAAATCATCTCTTCACTGGAGGATGCATATAAAACGCCTTCAATCTGCGGGATTTTATGATCCCGGATCATATTTCGGATGGCGGGCGTTATCGTCATGATTTCAAACGCGGGCAGCATTTTTCCGTCGATAGACGGTACAAGCTGCTGCGAAACAACTGCCTGCAAAGACAGGGAAAGCTGTACGGCGATCTGCTGCTGCTGGTTGGGAGGAAAGACGTCGATGATTCGGTCAATCGTATTTGCCGCACCGATCGTATGCAGCGTGGAAAAGAGCAGATGGCCCGTTTCTGCGGCTGTCATAGCAACCTGAATTGTTTCATAGTCGCGCATTTCACCCAACAGGATGACGTTCGGGCTCTGACGCAGCGCGGCGCGCAGCGCGGTAACGTAGCTTTTGGTATCCACATTGATTTCACGCTGGCTTACAATGCTTTTTTCGTGCCGGTGCAGAAATTCTACAGGGTCTTCCAGCGTAATGATATGCTTATGGTAGCGTTTGTTGATGTGGTCGATCATGCAGGCAAGCGAAGTGGATTTTCCGCTGCCTGCGGCTCCGGTAATTAAAACCATGCCTTTTGAAAAATTTGCAAATTCAATCAGCTTATCCGGAATGTGCAGCTGCTTTGGGTCGGGCAGCGCAAACGTGATAATGCGGATGACGGCGGAAAGCGTGCTTCTTTGCTTATAGGCGCTTACGCGGAAACGCGAAAGTCCCGGAATGGCAAAAGAAAAGTCGTCGTCTCCGGCTGTTTGCAGACGGTCCATTGCACGATGATTCGCCAGCTCGTAAATCTGGGAAATGACGGCGTGCGTTTCTTCCGGGAGAAGCCGTTCTCCGTCCGTTTTTTCGACAATTCCCTGCCGGCGCACGGAAACGGGAAGGCCGGCAACGATAAAAAGATCAGAAGCCTCCTTCTCAACGGCGTGTTTCAGTAAATCAATGGCATCTATGCTCATATAGAAATCCTCCTGTCTGTTCAGAGTTGTTCGTTCATAAAATGCAGCGTGTCATCTCCTTCCCAGGGCTTTGTCCGAATGACCTGCCAGGAAAGGATGTTGTAATACGAATGGGACGTCTCTCCGTTTTTGGGGGGAGGAAGGACGTCAATGGCTACGGCAAGCGCCAGCGTTTCATCAATAGGCGTCTGCCAGGTTACGGTAAATGCGCCGGAATCGCTTTGCAGCGTTTCCATCGGCTGCGTCAGAAGGTCTTTGTGAATGATTTTATAATATTCATCGCGATCGGCCGCAGTTTTGGCGGCGTTTGCAAAAATCGCGTCTGCCGTGGCAAGCAGTTCTTCCGCCTGATTGGAAGCGGCGTAGTATTCCTCCATATGCGCCGTCATGCGTTCTCCCGTTTTGGCCTGGCTGACGGCGGAGGAGAGGGAGAGCGCGGCAAGCGAAAGCATGCAAAGCACAATAAAAACCAGAAACAGCGATATGGCGCCAATATTAGTAACAGGAACATTTTTTTTCATGAAAAACTCCTTGCTTTATCCGGATTATGGCTGGTTTGGAACGTGCAGCTTAAGGTCAAGGGAATATACAGGGGGCGATTCGCCCGTCTGAAACACCGCAATATTGCAGCAAAAAAGCCCCTCCTGCTGTGCATCCTGGAAAGAAAGATCCATACGGTATGCGCCGTCGTCCGGAATACAGTGGTTCCAGTCTGCATCGAAGTGGACGCGCATCTGCCTGGCGTCCGCTATGGCGTGGGGATATTCCTTTGCGATGCAGTCCGTGAAAAGACGGTACGCATCGTCCTGACGGGCGCCGCCAGGCTCTGCGGCGCGTTTCATCAGCTCTGCGGCGTTTCGAGCCTGGGAAGAAGCCATATGCAGACGGTCCGTATTTTTTTGCATGCTGTGAGCTTTGGCAAACATTTGCAGGCACAGGGCGGCTGCCAGCGAGAACATCAGCAGAGCGGCAATCAGCTCCATTAGAAACAGGCTGGCGTGCCGGCTGGATCGATTCATGGCGAACTCCTTTCCGAAACAAGCATAGAAGCCGTCGTTCCGTTTTGATCGGAAACGGTAAAGCGGAACAGATGGGCGTCTTCCTGCTTCATTGTAAAAGATCCGATTTCCATAATGTCTGTTCCATCCGTTTTCTGAAATGTGGCGTCTTCCCGGATCATAAGCTCTTTCAGGCGGTTCTCATATGCATAAATACAGGTGATATAAGCCGTGCCGTCTATGCTGGTTTTTAAGACAAGGCATTCCTGGCCGGAGAGCGTCTGGATGGAAATGCCGCCGTTTGCATCGCTCTGGCGGATTTTTTCATTTACATAGGCAAGGCAGGTGCGGACCATATGGGCGTTTTCGGCCTCTTCTGTCTGTCTGCGGTATCGATCGGCGGACAGAAGCAAAACGGCAAAGGACAGGGCGGCGAATAAGAAAAATACTGCGACAGGAAAGGCCAGATCAATGACGTGTCTGTTTTGCGCGCGCAATTTCATGGAAAAACCTCCCTGGATTTTGTTTTTCGGATAATAGTAACATCCGGATACAGATTGGCGCCTGTCGGACGGTAATCGATAAAATAATCATCCTCATTGTATGTAAGGCCGTAACGCTCTTTCAGCCGGTCAAGGTTCTCCGGATACGTTCCTTCTGTCGCATAATAACAGGCGATGCCCCGCGAAACGGCCTGCTCCAGCGTGCGAAGGCCTTCTTCATCCGCTTTGGAAGAAACGGAGGATACGCCCATTTGGAACAGCAGAAAAACGGCGAGGAACAGTATGCAGGAAATGCATGCATTTTTTTTGCCGGACGGTTTTCTTTTATTGGAAAAACGATTGTTCATGTCAAAAAGCCCTCCCTTTTTGCGTCTTACATTGCTGAGAGCGTATGCAGTAGCGGCAGCATGACGGACAGCAGAATGGCTCCAACGAGCAGGGAAAGGACAATGACGATTGTGGGCTCGATTTTGGAAATAATGCCGGCAAAACGGGCGTCAATATCCGTTTCGTATTGTTTTGCAATGGTATGCATGACTTCGTCAAGCACGCCGGTGCGGGAGCCGATTACGGCCATTCTTGCAGAAAGACCTGTGAAAATGCCTTTTTCAAGCAAGGACTGGCACAGGTCGCCCCCTTCCGATACGGCCAGATAGCAGCTTTCGAGCCTGCGTTGAAACGGTTCCGAGTCCGTCAGCGCAATGGTCTGCTTCAAAGCTTCCTCCGGCGTCATGCCGGCGCTTAATGTCAGCGCCATTCCGTTTGAAAAGCGAAAGGCTGAAATCGCATCGGACAGCTCTCTGGTAAAAGCCAGTTTTCGGGTTGCAAGCTGGAGCGCTTTGGCTCCGGCCGACGTTTTGGAGAGCAGAAAAGGAAGCAGCGCAAAGACCGCAAGAATGACAAGCAGCAGCAGGGCATGGCGGTTGAAAAACATGCCGGCCTGTAAGAGAACGCCGGATATGCCTGTCATTTCGCTGCCAAGCTGCTTAAATACCTGATGGAAAACGGGCATGACTTTTGTAAGCAGTAAGAAGATGACAAGAAGCATCATGGCTCCCATCAGAAGCGGATAAAATACAGCATGCCGGACGGTCTGCATCAGGTCGGCTTCTTTTTGATAATAATCAGAAAGCGCGTCCATAACGTCATCTAACTTTCCGGTCTGTTCGCCAATCTGCACCATGTTGAGCATATAGTCGGGAAATATGCCGGCGTCCGTAAGGGACTGATGGAGATTACCCGTTGCAAGCATGGTATTGCAGATCTGCGAAAGGGCTTTTTTTTCATGCAGCTCCCCGGCATTTTCCATCATAATGGTAATGCCTTCCAAAGAAGAAATGCCGGATTTTAAAATCATTGCCATCTGTGCGCAAAAGGAAGCGGTTTCCGCATTTGACAGAGGCATAGGCTTTTTGTTGTCCATAGAAACTCCTTTCCGAATCGAGAGGATCAGTCAATAGGAATATTTTACGGTGTAATTGGAGCCGTCTCCGATATATTCTTTGACAGCGGACGCGCTGTTGTTTGCCGCCAGCGTCGGGTCCATCAGCGTCCAGGATTTGCCGTCAAATTCGATGATGTCGTCTACCCATCCGATTTCCGTGACGTATGCGCTGATCCAGGCGTGGTACGCTTCGCCCGAGTAGCCGACCTCCAGTTTTGTAGGAATCCGCTGGGAACGCAGCATGGCGCACATGACGGCTGCGTAATCAAAACAGATGCCTTTTCCGGATGTAAGCGTTTCATCTACGACAGGCAGATATCCGTAGGATACGGACGCCGCTTTTTTTTCATCGTAGGCGATTTCTTCCGTTACAAAATGATAAATATTTGTTATGACGTCGAGATCAGAATATGCCTGCGCTGCAAGCTCGCTTCCCTTTGCCACAGTCAGCATATCTTCGGTAAAGTTGACGTACTGATTGGGATAAAGAAAGGGAGAATATGCATCCGTGATCGAAGCCTGAAACTGGTCGGAATAGGCGACGGCATACATGTCGTTGCCCGCATGCTCCAGAATCTGCACCTGGTAATCGCCGCTGCCGCAGGGAAGGGGAAACGTTTCATATTCTTTGGAACCGGATAACAGATAGACATATTCCGACGGGCCGGGACCTGTTACTCGGAGCTTGACCTTTTCGTTTTCTCCGAGATAGCGCACCATGAAATAGCCGTCATTCGCATGTGAAATATCAATGGTAAGGAAATCGTTTCCCAAAACGACGTCTGCGGACGCCTCCGGTTTTCGCACGACGGGCGTATTGTCCCGTGGATGCCGGCTTTGATCAGCCGGCGGATGTTTGGAATCGTCCGGCGCTTTAGAACGCTCTTCGCTGTTCCGGCAGCCGCAGAGGAAAATGCCGGAGAGGATCAGAACGCACAGAGCGGCCAGAATTTTTTTATGCAGCATGTCGTCTCTCCTCCTCAGGCATGTTTGAAACAGCGCATAATGGAAACGGGACAGCCCTGATCGCATACGGTCATGGTTCTTCCCGCCGCCGAGGGTAAGTATAGCACAAAGAAAAAAAAAGAGCAAATCTCAGATTGACAATTTCAGTTTTGCCGTATAGACTAAAAACGATATAAAAAATATAATAATGAGGGAAAAACAGTGGATAAACAATTACCGACGTTACATATCAGCATGTTTGGAAAAACAGCCATTACTTACGGCGGCAATCCGGTTTCTTTTGGCAGGAGCAGCGCAACCCGTGTGCAGAAGCTGTTTTTCATTATGATTCACAGCGGATCAGAAGGAATTGCAAGAAATAAGCTGTTTGAAGATGTTTACGGGAGAGAAGAAATTGTAGATATGGCAAATAATTTCAGAGTGACCGTGCATCGTCTCAAAAGAATGATGATAAAGGCAGGACTGCCGGATCATGATTATATTCGGATGGAGCAGGGCGTCTATTACTGGTCTTCTCCTATGGAGCTTGATGTGGATACGCTGGAGTTTCGCAGACTGGTTCAGTGCGCCGGAGAGACAGAGGATTTGCAGGAGAAGAGCCGCTTGTTGCAGGAAGCCTGCGAGCTGTATAAAGGAGAGTTTCTGGAAGACTGCGCGACCGATGCGTGGGTCATTACAGAGGCGGCGCAGTATAAAAAGCAGTATTATGAAAGCCTTGAATGGCTCTGCGGCTATCTGAAAGAAACGGAGGCGTACGGGGAGCTGCTGCGTTTGTGCGGCAGAGCGGCGACGATTTATCCATATGATGAATGGCAGGCGGTTCGGATTGAATGTTATATGGAGATGCATAATGTTCGGGATGCGATTCGCGAATACAGGCAGACGGAGAAAATGCTTGTGGAAGAGCTTGGAATTTCTCCGTCGGAGCGGTTGCGGAAGCGGTTTGAGACCATGGAGGAGCGCGTGAAATGGAGGCCTGGAATTATCTGGGAGATTCGGGAAGCTTTGAATGAAAAAAGAGAAGAGCCGGACGATGGCGCATATTATTGCAGCCCGCTGAATTTTCGGGATGAGTACCGGTTTGTCTGCCGCGTGATGGAGCGGGCGCGTCAGTCCGTTTACCTGATGCTGTGCACGATCACCGATCATAAAGGCTATCCGCAGGAGGATAAGGAGACGTTGAGGCAGATGTCCGAGCAGCTGCATGGCGCAATCCAAAGCAGCCTCAGGCGATGCGACAGCTTTACGCACTATGCGCCGTCGCAGTTTCTGATCCTTCTGGTTGGAACGCAGGAAGAGAACTGTGAACAGATCTTTGCGCGAATTGCGCACGGCTTTTCGAAAGAATATAAATCATGGAAGCGCTATCTGCACTTCGACGTGCTTCCGGTTGGCGACGAAATGCCCAAAAATTTCCCGGGGGGGGGTGGAAACTCCGTAACAAATAAAATTTGCGGATGACATGAAAAAGACAGGCGTTACAAAATGGAGAAATGAGCGGCCATTTTGGACGTCTTTTTTTGTTAGAATTTTTGTGTGTGGGGATCGTTTTTTTGCAGGGCGCGTTTGGAAATTTTGTAGAAAAATAATAAAAATCTATGCAAAATGGAATATATTTTTGAGCAGTTTGCGCAGGAAATAATTTTCAGAAAATATGCTTTATTCACAATCCTTAACAACAATAAAGCGCATGGAAGCAGGGATTTGGCGAAAATTTAGAAAAATGCATTTTTGAAAAAATGTAATGTTTCGCGTAATGCCCTGCTGTGTAAAATAATCCTGACATTAATATATCTGGTTGAATTTTGTAGAAAACAGCAGAAAAAAGAAAAATAAGACCGGGAGAAGCGGCATATGACAGACAGAGAGCTCAGAAAATTAAGGCGTATCGATCTGCTGGAACTTTTGATTCAGCAGGATGAGGAAATGGAAGAACTGAAAATGAGGCTGAAGCGGGCGGAGGAGCAGCTTGCGGCAAGAGAAATTGACGTAAAGCAGGCGGGGTCCCTTGCGGAAGCGTCCATCTCCATAAGCGGCGTCATGGAAGCGGCGGAGAATGCGGCGAAGCTGTATCTGGAAAATATACAGGCGATGCAGCGGCGCCAGGAAGCCGCCTGCTTGCAGATGGAGCAGGAAAGCCGCAGAAAGGCGGAAGCGCTGCTGGAAGAGACAAGGCTGCGCTGCAGGAGGATGGAAGAAGAGGCGAAAAGTCATGCGGGCTGCGTGCAGGATCTGACGGCAGGGGAGAAGCATGCGGAAGCGGAACGCGATACAAGGCTGAGGCCATCCGGACCGAGAGCGTCTTTATCCGGGCTTGCGTTTATTTCATGAGGGCGCAGAAATGATAAGAAGGAAAAAAATAGGCATTCCGGATCAAAAGCAGCTGAGAGCGGAGCTGGAACGGGAGCGGCGCAAAATCCGGCGCAGATACCGAATCAGCGGGGCAATCGAAGCGCTGCTTGTCGCGGGAGCCGTCACCGTTCTTGTTTCTACGCTGCTTGCGCCGGCCCTTCGGGTGGATGGCAGCAGCATGGAGCCCGTGTTAAAGGATGGGGAAATTGTTGTGACATGGAAAAGCAGCGCCTGTGAAAAAGGCGATATTATAGCGTTTTACCATAATAACAGGCTGTTGATTAAACGCGTGATTGCGTCCGGCGGAGAGACGGTTTCCATAGATGCGGATGGAACCGTTTATGTGGACGGCGTTTTACAGGAGGAGGCATATCTGCCCAGGGATGCGAAGGCATTTGGAAAATGCAATATCACGCTGCCGTGCACGGTGCCGCAGGAGAGCGTTTTCGTTATGGGAGACAATCGTGAGGTGTCGGTTGACAGCCGCAGCAGTGATATTGGATGCGTTGCCAGAGAGCAGATTGTAAGCAAAGTCGCGTTTCGAATTTTTCCGCCGGGAAGCGTCGATTCGCCGGAATAATAAAAGAGGGGGCATTGCCAGATGGAATCTTCTGTTTTCAAAAAGGCGGGGAAATACCTGCTGGAGCGGAAAAAACAAATACGGTGGAAAGCGTCTGTGTCGGCGTTTGCCGTTATGGTGGCGCTTGGCACGATCGTAATGCTTGCCATGCCTGCCGCTACGCTGGAAAAAGAGGCGCACTGTGGCATAGAAGAGCATGTCCATATGGATGAATGTTATGAACAGGTCTTAATCTGCGGCTATCCGGACACGCCGCCGGCTGTTTTGGAGGAGCCCGGGGAAGGGGCGCAGACGCAAACCATGGAGGTGGATGGCGCGGATAAAGCGGAAAGCGGGCAGGCGGGACATCAGCATGAGGAAAGCTGCTATACGCAAGAACAGACGCTGATCTGCGAACAGGAAGAAAGCGAAGGCCATTTGCATGGGGAAGCGTGCTATGCGATAACAGAGACGCAGGAAATTATCTGCGGACAGGAAGAAACGGAAGCGCATGCGCATGAGGAGAGCTGCTACAGCGTAATCGAAGAGAAAACGGAAGTCTGCGGACTGGAAGAGGGGGCCGACGCGCACCGGCATACGGAGGAATGTTATCAGACGCAGCAGGTTCTGACGTGTGAGCTCGAAGAGACGCAGGGTGCGGAAGCGAATGGCTCTGTACCGGAGGAGACGCCTGCGCAGACAGTCCCGGAAAATAGCGAAGCGGTTCCCGAAAACGGGGCGCATGTACATACGCAGGAGTGTTATGAACTGAAAGAAGTCTGTGGCATGCAGGAGCATGCGCATACGCAGGAATGCTATGATAACAGTTTTACCTGCGGCCAGACGGAGCATGCGCATGCCGATGGCTGCTATGATGCGGACGGAGCTCTTATTTGCAGTATGCAGGAGCATGCGCATGTGCAGAGATGCCGGATGCCTGTATTCTGCGGCCAGACGGAGCATGCGCACGCATATGACTGTTATATCGGTCCGGAAGCGTCGGAGGAGATGCGCAGATGGATCGTCGAGGTCGATACGATGATCGACGCGTTGCCATCGGAAGAAGAAATCGCACAGAATTTACAGGCGTTTGACGATGCGGGCGATATTGACGGTTACGAAAATTATTATCTGGAAACATCGTTTCAGGCGGGTCTGGCTTATACGCATTATGAAGCGTTGGAGGAATATCAGAAGTATGTGGTGAATTCCGAAACGCTGATGCAGTACAGCTGGTCGTGGGAAGCTTCCACGATGGAGATTTCTGAGGGGACGCAGTATCCTATAACGGCCATTAACTGCAGAGGTTCGGCGAACAGCGTGGGCCTGGTTTACGGAGACGGAAAAACGGTAAAGGAAGCCGCTCCAAATGGCGGAGGCATGACCTGGTGGGGCGGTTATGTCGTAGAAAGCCAGGATGGCGGGTATGTGATTACGAGAATCCTGGAAGCAAAGCCGAGCAAGGAGAACGAAGTAATCCCAACGGGCGGATTCATTCTGTTCTTCCATAACCATGCGCCGAATGAAGCGTGGATTGGAAAAAGCATAGACATTGATTTTGATTATACGAAACCGGAGATCAATCAGACGACGAACGCGCAGGGATTTGGCAGCATATGGATTTCCGGCATAAAGCCAAAGCCGGAAAAGAACAATGGACTTCAGCCGATTGCAGCTGCGGAAACAAAAGATATTATCGAAATCAATCTGTACGATTACAATGCAAATATCAACAACCGGTATGGCAGAGATACCAGATATCCGGGATTTCAGCAGGATACCGGAGGAGCGGATATCCCCAAAAGCGGCGAATATAATTTCGGAAACATGGTAACGGCGGATTTGCATACGAATCCGCAGAAAAACATTACGCAGAATGGAACGGGACCCAATCAGATCTATAACAGCGCAAACAGCTCCCTGTACGTTGGAGGCGTAAGTCCGATGGAGAGGACGCAGGAGGATGGGTATCCGAAGCTGAAAAACGGCATTGGACTTGGCTATCTGTTTGGCGCCGGCGACGAGCAGGATGGGGCGGTGAAGAAGATAAACGGGCCTGGGCTGGACGGTCTGTTTCAGTATAATGCAGAAACGGGAGAGTATACGTTTGACAGCCGTAAGAATCATGCGGAATATGATGAAGCCGGCAACCGCTTTCTTTTGTATCAGGAGACGCTGTCTCCAAACTATCTGTGGTATCCGTTTGGCAATTTTATGCCATTCAATAAAATCAATACGCAGGCGACGAAAGCAAGCGAAATTGACCGCAGTTATTTTGAAGAGATGCGGCAGTATGCCGCGTATAACCAGAGGAACAATGTAAATGGACTTTCGGACGGTTATCAGAAATTAAAAGAAGGCATGGGGCTTCTGCTGTCGGATCAGGACGCCGCGCATCCAAATGGCGGCTGGGACGGAAAGACGCTGATACAGGATTACTTCCAGAATGTTGGGGGAAACGCCGGGAAGAATAAAAATCCGGACTGGTACAACAGCGTTGTGACGGAGGACGCAGGACTTTACAATATTGATTATGACGAAGTAAAAGACTTTTTCTTTGGCATGAGCATGGAGATGAACTTTGTGCAGCCGAAAGGCGGCAGGACGGGACTGGACAATGCGCAGCCAATGATATTTGACTTTGCGGGAGACGATGACGTCTGGGTATATGTCGATGGGGCCATGTTTTTGGATCTGTCCGGCATCCACCGTCATGTGGCCGGCACGATCGACTTTGAAGAAGGAAAGGTATATTACTACGGATTCCATTCCTATGCGGGCGGGTATGGGCTTGGCGCGACGACGGGAAAAGACGTCGGGGAAGCGCCGGAGAAAGTGGAGACGTTTGAAGAGATCCTGACGGCTGCATATGGCGCGGACAGGGCGCATGAGCTGTTAAAATATGAAACGGATGAAAATGGAAACGGCCGGTATACAACGTTTAAAGATTACGGCACGCACAACTTTAAGTTTTATTATATGGAGCGCGGTTCCGGCTCTGGCGTGTGCAAGATTAATTTTAACTTCCCGGTTATTCCGCAAAATTCCATTGCAATTGGCAAAGAAATCGATACGCAGGGGAATGCAGACGTGCTGGGCAATCCGGATTTTCAATTCCAGACGCTTCAAAAAGGCGCATCCGGCAATTCGATTCCGGAAGATCTTTTTCTTGCGCCCGACACGGCGTATGACGTCTATGTCAACGGCAGGAAAGACAGGCAGGAAACGGTGGATGAAAATGGCATCATCCGGTTGAAAGCCGGTGAGCTGGCGGTGATTTCCATAAAAGCCGATCATGGCGAATATTTTGTGAGAGAGCTGTTTGACGCAGACATTTTTGAACAGTATGGCGCGACCGTTACCGTGGACGGACAGATTGGAGCGGGAAAAGATCTGGCGGACGTGACGATTGACGGCGCATCCTTTAAGGGCGCGGACAGTCCTGTGAAAAATATTGATGACGACGCAGTTACGCTGTTTCAGTTTGTCAACCGGGTGGATTTTGCCAAAACGGGAAGCCTTTCGGTTACGAAAAAAGTCGTCGGAAGCAAGGCGGAACGGGAGCGGGAATTTGAATTTGAGATTACGCTGGACGGCATCCCGCTTGCGGAGGAAACGCCTTATCAGGTGGAAACGGCAGACGGGGTTCAGGAGCGGACGACCGATGCGGACGGCATCATTCGTCTGCGGGCCGATGAGACGGCCATCGTGCATGGCATTCTTGCAGGAAGCCGCTATACGGTGCGGGAGACGGCCGCATCAGCGAATGGATTTGAAGTAAGCTATCAGGTAGAAGCGGGAAACGGTCAGATCGTTTTAGAAGAAGGCGCAGCCTTTGTCCAGGGCATTATCGCACATAAAGAAGTGACAGCCGTTACCGTTGTCAATGCCGGAGAGGAATTTGGCAGCCTTGTCATTGAAAAGCGGATTGCGGACCAGAAGGAGGAGCAGGTGAAGGACGCGGCGTATGCGTTTCGCGTGTATCTGGAAAATCTGGCTTCCGGACAGCTGGAGCCGTATAACGGGCCGTATTATTTAAAAGACAAAGACGGATATTACCATACAAAAGAAGGCGCCACGGACAGCATGGAGCCTTCCGAAGCAACCGTCTTTGGCAATGCAAAGGACGGCGTGATTGCAGACGTTTCGCATTCGCTCCGGATTGAAATTCATTCGATTCCGGCCGGCACGGCGTTTTACGTAGAAGAAGATAAAACGCGCCTTGATCCGAATCAATACGGAGAACCGTCAACGGAAGTCCGCGCAGATACGTACGAAACGATTCCTCCGGTCAGCGATGCATCCGGCCAGATCGTTTCAGATAAAGCGATACGGCACAGCGCTGCGGCGGCGGAGGTTATTATTACGAACCGTGTAAAGAGCTGGGAGCTTAGAAAGCGAAGCAGTTCAGGAGAGGGCCTGTATCTTGCAAATGCCCGGTTTGCATTTATCAGACAGGGAGAGGATGCGGCGGCGTATCTGGGAGAATCCAAAGAAGACGGCACGGTCTGCTTTACGACGGCAGCGGGAGAGCCGGTAGCTGTGTATGAGATAGCGCAGGGAACGTATCGCATGAAAGAGACGGAGGCGCCCGCCGGATATCAGCTTAGGCAGGAGGAGTGGACGGTCGTGTTTACTGCGACAGGCGCGGTTCCACAGATTTATCGTACGATTGTAAACGCATCCGGAGAAGAGGTCCTGGAAGAGCTGACGCATACAGAAGACGCAGAGGGAAATGTCACGTATTATTTTGACAATGACGCGTATTATGTTTTGCCGGACGCGGGCGGTCCGGGCATCTACTGGTATTCGATCGGCGGCATGCTGCTTATGCTGGCTGCCGTGCTGATCTTATATAAATTCAGATATGGAGGAGCTTTGAAGTAAGGGCAATCGCCGAATCTGAGAGGATTTGCCCTCCTCTGTCGGGAGAGGGCGGGAAAAGAAGAAATGAAAAAAGGGGAAGACCCGGAAAAGAAAGGAAGACGGAACATGAAGAAATGGAAGAAACGAATGGCAATGGCGCTTGCGCTTGTCATGACGCTTGCAATGAATCTTACCGTATTTGCAGCGCCAGGCAATGTAAAGGAAGCGACGGGGACAGAGGCGGATACGGGAATGATCCGCGTTGGAGGGATTACATACGAAGCGCCGAAGGAAAATCCGGACGGTACGGCCTCCGGCATCACGGTAACGGCATATCAGATTATCAAAGCCAGCTACGATGCGGGCACGGGCCTGTTTTCCGGATATCAGGCGCTGTATCCTGATGTAAGTCCTGCAATTTCGCTTCCGGAGGGAACGGAGCTTGAAGCGGAAATTTCAGAAGAGCAGCTGATGGCGATTGTTAATGCGATTGGCAAGGACGGCGCAAACGCGATTGCAGATACGGCGCATGCGATGACGCTGGGCGAAGATGGCGTCGCGGTATCGGAGGATAACCTGCCGGTCGGCTCTTATCTTGTCGTAGTAAGCGGCGCAGAGACAAGAGTCTACAATCCGGTCGTAGCGTCGATCTATTACACGACGGTAGACGATGGAACCGGAAACGGAATCAATCAGGCGGATTTCAACATTGCGACGACAGATGCCTGGATTAAGGTAAGCGATGTGCCGGAAGTGAAAAAAGAGATCGTAGAAAGCAAAGAAGACGAAGATGGAAATGTGACGGAAGATAGGCTGAAAGGCAATTCCGCAAATATTGGCGATGTGATCGATTATGCGGTTACGGTTGCGCCGGTGCCAAACTATGGCGGCTCCTATCCGAAACTCAACGTAGTCGATACGCTGCATGACGGACTGACCTATAACCCGGATAAAGGCGTTTCGGTCGTTGTAAAAGACGCCGCTGCAAAAGCGGATGACGTAGACGCAATGGCGGTTGGCGACGTAACGCTGACGGAAGGCACGGACTATACGCTTACGGTGAGCGAAGACAAAAAAACGATAACGGTTGATTTCGTTGTAAACGGTCAGTATATGCTCAACAGCTACACAGGCGGAACGGTAGAAATTCGTTATTCGGCTATTCTTGGAAAAGACGCCAACATCAATCAGGATGCAAACGTCAATGAGGTAACGCTGAATTATTCGAAGGATTCGAAGGTAGAAGGCGAGGACGGAGAAGACGACGATGAAGTTTACAGCTATACGTTTGACATTGACGGCGCTGTAGACGGCTCCGTAACAAATAATATTGTGACAAAGACGGGCGAAGAAGCGGATGAACAGGATCCGGAGAAAAAAGCGCCGCTTCAGGGAGCGGAGTTTACGCTGTATACGGATGAAGCGTGTACGGAGGTTTATCAGAATCGCGCAACGGGATTTACCGGCTCGGTGGAGTCCGATGAAAAAGGCCAGCTTCCGATTTACGGCCTTGCAGCGGGCACATATTATCTGAAGGAGACGAAGGCTCCGGAAGGATATTCTCTGAATACGCATGTATTCCCGATTGTTATTACGCCATCTTATGGAGCGGACGGCAAACTGACGGGCTGGGAGATTACGATCGACGGCAAAGAGACGTCTTCGTTTGGCGTGACGCATACGAAAGAGACGAATGCGGAAACGGGAGAAGAAAGTGAAAAGACGGAAGTGTCTTCCACAGAGAAAAACGAAACGTTTATTCCAAATACGAAGCTGACAGAGCTTCCGTCTACCGGTGGCATCGGTACGACGATTTTCCCAGTTGCGGGCTGCCTGATTATGGTAACGGCGGCGGCATTGTTCTTTGCAAGCCGCAGGAAGTCCTCAAAATAGCAAAAGGTGACTGGCCGGGGCGGGGCGAATGCGTCCGTCCCGGCATCTTATAAGCATGCAGCGGCAAGGAGAGTTCGGATGAAGAAAACAACAAAGAAAAGCAAAATCGTTGCCTTACTTTTATTTGCAGCCGGGTTGTCCTTACTGCTGTATCCGCTTGTGGCGAATCAGTGGAACGCGTATCGGCAATCCAGACTGATTGGCGCATATGAAGCTACGGTAGCGCAGATGGAGGATGCCGGCGAACTGGATTATCAGGCGCAAAAAGACAGCGCATACGCATACAATCAGGCGCTGCTGCCCCGTATTTTGCCCGATTCGTTTGCGGTGGCAAAAGCGAAGGAAGCGGACTCGGAGTATTTGTCCTGTCTGAATCTGGCCGGGGACGGAATGATGGGACGGATTGAGATTCCCAAAATTGACGTCAATATTCCCATTTTTCATACGACGAAAGAAGAAGTCCTGCAAAAAGCGGCAGGGCATCTGGAAGGCAGCTCGCTTCCCGTTGGAGGCGAAAATACGCATGCGGTAATTTCTGCGCACAGGGGGCTGCCAAGCGCAACGCTGTTTACGGATCTGGATCAATTGCAGAAAGGCGACCACTTTCTTCTATATATATTAGACGATGTGCTCTGCTATCAGGTCGATCAGATTACGGTTTCGGAACCGGAAGATACGAGCGCGCTGGCTGTGGAGGATGGCCGGGATCTGGTGACGCTTTTAACGTGTACGCCGTACAGCGTAAACAGCCACAGGCTTCTCGTGCGGGGGAGCCGTGTGGATTATGTGGAATCGGCAATGGAGCAGGTGCCGACGGCTTTGTTTGGCGTCAGCGCGCATACGAGCTATCTGCTGTGGGTTCTTGTGGGCTGTTTTGTAACGGGAATCTGCATTTTGTTTCTGTTTCTTTTGGAGAAGAAGCGAAAGCGTGCGGCTTTGCCCGCGTGCGCGCTGTCTGCCGGGACGGAAACGAAGCGCAGGGAATATCAGGACTATGACGATATGGAAACGTATGACGGGTATGTGGAATATACCGATTATGAGAACTGCGGTTATATCGAATACGAAGAGAATGATTCGTACGAGGGCTATCGTGATTTTGACGGGGAAGACGATGCTGAAACGCAGAAATAAAGGTGTGAGGAAGCAGATATGAAAAGAAAGATTTCAGGCATCCTGTTCGGATTGATGTTTCTTCTGGGATTTGGGATTCTGGCGTATCCAACCATCTCCGATCAGTGGAATACGTATCGACAGAGCAAACTGATTGGCAGCTATGAAAGCACGGTGTCAAAGCTTTCGGAAGCGGATTTTAAACAGGAATGGGAGTCTGCCAGGCGTTTTAACGATACGATGGAACAAAATCGCGTATATGAGGACGTTTTTGGCGCATCGGATAAAAGCGACGTGGATTCGGACTACTGGAACGTGTTAAATGTAGCGGGAGACGGGATTATGGGGTATTTGTCCATACCAGGCATTCACGTCAGGCTTGCGATTTATCATGGCACGGCAGAGGAAGAGCTGCAAACGGGCGTCGGGCATCTGGGCGGCACAAAGCTTCCGATCGGCGGAAGCGGCACGCATTGCGTCCTTGCGGCGCACAGAGGGCTTCCAAGCGCACGGCTGTTTACCGATATTGACCAGATGGAGCGTGGCGACCGGTTTTATATTCATGTGCTGGATGAAATTCTGGCGTATCAGGTGGACGCCATACTTCCGATGGTGGAAAAAGACGACGCAAAGACGCTGACGGAAGCGCTTCGCATTTCAGAAGGAGAAGATTACGTTACGCTGTTTACCTGTACGCCGTACGGCGTCAATTCGCACCGGCTTTTAGTCCGTGGAACGCGTGTGCCCTACGAGGGTGAGGAGGAGGAGAAGGGACTGGCGGAGACGATGCTTTCTTCGATTCGCAGTTATTACATGTTCTATCTGCTGTTGGGGCTTTCGGTGGCCCTGCTTGCCATATCGATTCTGCGCATTCTGTTTCTGCGCAGGAGAAAAAAATAAAATTCCTTTGAGAAGGGAGAGGAGAGGGATATGAAGGATGCATGGAAAAAAGGAAGCGTTCTTGCTTTGGCGCTTGCATTGCTGTTTCTGCTGCCGGTAACGTCTGCGTCAGGCGCGGCAGCCGGAATCGATGGGAACCGGACGGATGGTTCGATTACATTTGAGATTGGAACGGACGACGCGCAGCTTGCGCAGATAGAGCTTCCGATTGACGTCTATCGCGTGGCCGGCGTCACGGCTTCGGGCGGCTATACGGCGTTAGCGGACTTTGAAGATCTGAAGCTGCCGGCCGCAGACGATGACATGACGGCGGAGGCGTGGCGGCAAAGCGCAAAAGCGGCAAATGCGTTCGTGGAAGAGAAGGGCCTTACACCGGATGAAACGATCGTTTTAAACCGGAAAGATGCGGCGAATACGGCAGAGAATTTACAGCCGGGACTGTATCTGATTGCAGCGCGGACCGTGCAGAATGCGCAGCAGACCTGGAGCTTTGCGCCGTATCTGCTTCCGCTTCCGTTTTTTGCGTACGACGCTGCGGACGCGTCGGATGGCGAATGGGTTTATCAGGTAAAAACAGAGCTGAAGCCGGATTTGTCGGATCTTTATGGCGATCTGGAAATCACAAAGACGCTGCATGCATACAATCAGACGCTGGGAAATGCGTTTTTCGTGTTTCAGGTCGAGGCGGTAAAAGAGGGAAAGAAGGTGTACAGCGGCGTCGTATCGGTCAATTTTGACGGACCGGGACAAAAAAGCATTCTGGTCAGCCGTCTTCCGGCAGGAGCTGAGGTGACGGTAACGGAAGTATACAGCGGCGCAAGCTATACGGCCGTTGCGGGAACGGAACAGAAAACGTGGATTGTCGCGGAAGGAGAGGACGGACATCCGGCCGGCGTGTCATTTCAAAATACATATGACGACCGTTTGAACAGCAGTACGGGGATTGTGAATCAGTTTCGCTATGAAAATGGAACATGGGACTGGCAGAAGCAGACCCAGGATGGCGGACCCGGGACGGGAAAGGCGGATGGAACAGGAAAGAATGTAAAAGGCAGCGGCGCGTCAGGAGCGGGCGCAGACGTTTCTTTTGAGCAGGAAACAAAAGAAGCGGGCGCAGCTTCTGTAAAGGAGCGTGCGGCAGAGCTTACGAAAAGCGAGGAGACGCATCATGCAGAGAAAACGTCCGTTCAGACTGCGGGCGCGGCGCCTGTTTGGACAGAAGAGACGAACGTGCGGCAGGATGGCGGGGATACAGCTCCTCAGGCGTCTGCAAAGGACGATGCGCCGGAGCAGGAAGCGCGTGCGCTTACAGAATCCAAAGACGGCTTTGTGCCGCTTTCCGGCTTGATCGGGGAGTTGTTTTCGGATGAAAATGCATCGCGGGTAACGGGCGTGTTTGCGTTGGCGGCTCTGGTCGCATTTGCATTGGCATTTGGCCTTGTGCGGTTTATAAAATACAGGAGGAATGGGCGATGATAAGAAGGTTTGGAAAAACCGGAACAGTTCTTGCAGCTGCCGCTCTTGCGCTTGTGTTTTGCCTGGGCGTTGACAGTGCAATGGCATATTTTACGACGTATGCGACGGCGGGCGGCGAGGCGGGCGTCCGGCTTGGATTTGCGACGACCGTGCCGCAGGAGACGGTAAGCGACTGGACGAAGCATGTAACGATTGCAAATACGGGCGATCAGGATTGCTTTGTGCGCGTAAAGGCATTTGCCGGAGCAGACTATCAGGAGTTGCTTACGTATGCGGATGCAGAGGGGAAATGGCAGCCAGGCGCGGACGGCTATTATTATTACAGCGACGTCGTTCCTGCGGGCGGGAGCACGCAGGAGCTTCTGATCGGCATACGCGCGATTAAGGACAGCATGGAGGCGGCCGCGCAGCCAGAAGATTTTAACGTCATTGTCGTGCAGGAATGCACGCTGGCGATTTATGATGCATCCGGACAGCCGACGGCAGACTGGAGCCGCATTGTAAGCTCCGTTACAGGAAGCGGCGCCACAGAGGAAGGGGGCGGCAGATAGATGAGGAAAAAAAAGAAGAGGTTTGCCGCAAAGCCGGCGGCGCTGCTTACGATTGCCGCGCTTTTGCTGTTGTTTAGCGCCGTTGGAAGCGCCAGGGCCGCGCTGCTGTATTACAGCGAAAATTATGCGGCGCAGGTGACCGTTTCCAATATTGGCGTAACGCTGATGGAAAATGAGACGGCAGTTGGGTATCGGGATTACCGGCACAAAGACGATGCGTGGAACGAAGCGTCCGGCACGCTGCTTTCGGCTCTGGAAGAGCAGGAAGAAGGGCTGCTGCCGGGAAAGGAATATCCGGAGCGGCTCGCCGTCAAAAACAGCGGCTCGATCGATACGTATGTGCGGGTGATTGTCAGAAAAAGCTGGGTGGATGCGGATGGAAGGGATACGACGCTTTCTCCGGCGCTGATTGATCTGCATTTTTGTGAGAATGGATGGATTCTCGATGCAGACGCTTCAACGGCGGAGCGGACAGTGCTTTATTATGCGAAGCCGCTTACGGCAGGGGAAAGCACGGGCGACCTGACGGATTCGTTTCGCATTGATCCTGCCATATGCAGCAAGGTGGAACAAAGCGTAACGGAGGAAAACGGCGCGCAGACGATTACGATGGCGTATGCGTACGATGGCATGCGGGCGCGTCTGGACGCAGAAGCGGACGCAGTGCAGACGCACAATGCAAAAGACGCGATCAAAAGCGCATGGGGTGTGGATGTGGAGATTGCGGCAGACGGTCGTCTGCAATTAAAATAAGGAGGTACAAATCGTGACAAAAAAATTTTTGTGCCTTTTTGCGGCAGTCCTGTTGCTTTTTACGACGGAAGGCAATGTATGCGCGGAAGAACTGAAAAGCTCCCGCTCCTGGAACGTAGAGTTTGACGGAAGCAAAATGAACAGCAATTTCAAGTCATCGGAAATGACGGAGGAGATTTATCAGATTCTGCCGGGCGATACGATCCGTCTGAAAATCGGGATAAAAAATGCCGGAGACGGCGATACAAACTGGTATATGACGAATGAAGTTTTAAAAACGCTGGAAGATACGCAGAGCGTGGCGGAAGGCGGCGCGTATACGTATATTCTGACGTACGTAAACGGCGCCGGGCAGGAGACGGTTCTTTACAGCAGCGAAGTCGTGGGCGGAGAAGGAGAGACGAAAGCGGGCGTTGGACTGAATCAGGCGACGGACGCACTGGGCGAATGGTTTTTTCTGGACGGTCTTTCTTCCGGGGAAAAGGGAACGGTATATCTGACGGTCGGCCTGGACGGGGAAACGCAGGGAAATGCATATCAGGATACGCTTGCCCGCCTGAAAATGAACTTTGCCGTAGAAGAGCATGCGTCCATATCCGAACGGGACAGGGAGCGGCATACGGCAACTCCCGCCAGTCCTTTGGGGCCTTTGGGCAGAAATATTCCGAAAACGGGCGATGAAACGGATCTTCTGTTCTGGTGCGCGTCTGCGCTTGTGTGTGGAGTGATGTTTCTGATACTTGGACTTTTGCTGTTAAAACAGAAAAAAGAGGACGGGGAGGAGGAAGCCGGATGAAGAACATAAAAAAAGCAGCAGCTGCGCTGCTTCTGTGGACGGCGGCATGCCTTGCGCCCCTTTCGGATGCGTTTGCAGAAGAGGCGGCCTATACGTATACGGTAACGTTTTATGCCGGGAATCAGGGAACGTTTGCAGACGCTGCGGGACTTTCCGTAAAGGGAGGAGCCGGCGCGATACGGACGGAAGCGGATCGGATCACGATTACCGGTTTAAAAAACGGCGACATCGTATCGTTTGACGTACAGGCGGGCGCAATTGCCATGCCGCAGCAGGGGAAATATTATATCCGGGGCGTGCGCGAGAGCGGAAGGGACAACAATACGACGACAGCCTCGGCGTTTAAAGTAAGCGGCGATATGGATTATGTCGTTGCGTACGGCATTCGGGGCGATACGGTGTCGTATCGCGTCAGGTATCAGGATACCGCCGGAAATGCGCTTGCTGCCGACAGGACATATTATGGAAACGTTGGCGATAAAGCCGTCGCCGCGTATTTGTATATGGAAGGCTATACGCCGCAGGCGCTTTCTGTCGCAAAGACGTTAAGCGCAGATGAAACGGAAAACGTGCTGACGTTTGTCTATGTCAAAGAGGAAACGGAAAATGGCGCGCCTCCATCTGAAAGCGCGGACGCGCCGTCTGCGGAAAATGAGAACGCGTTGCAGCAGACGACAAACGGCGGAGAAGAAAATGGAGCGGCGGGCGCAGAAGACGCGCCGCAGGAGGCAGGGCAGGAAAATGCGCCGGCGGAAGCCGGAGCAGATGCGCAAGAGGGAAATCCGGATGATGGAGAGCAGGTCAGCCTGCCGGATGAACAGGTTCCCTTAGAGCAGGAGCTTTTGGATCTGGATGATGAAGAAACGCCGAAAGCCAATATCCTGCTGGATGAAGAGGATCTGGAAAGAAGCATGCCGCTTATGCTGCGCGGTGGAACGGGTGTGGCCGCTGCGTCGGCGCTGTTGGTTCTGTTTCTTGTGCTGATGCGGCGCAGAAAGAAAATGCGTGCAGAGGAAATCATGCGAAAAGGAGACGAAAAAGAGCATTGAGTAAGAAAACATCCGGTTCAGATCAGAAGAAAAGAAAGAACCAGGCCGCTATGCTTTGCAGCGGCCTGGGTATCTTTTTGTTGCTTGCAGTCATATTGCTGTGTCTGCCGCTGACGCTTCCCAAAGCGTTTGGCTATCAGATGTATCATGTGATCAGCGGAAGCATGGAGCCTGAAATTCCGGTGGGAAGTCTTTTGTATGTGCGTCCGATGGAGCCGGAACAGGTAGAAAACGGCGATATTATCGCGTTTTATGGAGCGGAAGGAGAGGACGCCATCGTAACGCACCGGGTTTTAGAAAACAGGACGCTGATGGGCGAATTTGTTACAAAGGGCGACGCCAATCAGACGGCAGACATGCGTCCGGTTCCGTATGCGGACATGATCGGACAGGTCAGCATAACCATTCCGGGAGCCGGCGTGGCGTATGCGTTTTTTGTCAGCGCGCCCGGCAGGGCCGCAGCTGTGGCGGCCGTGGCTGTGGCCCTGCTGTTACAGGCAGCGGCCGCCTGTATGGAAAAGAAAAAATAGTTATTCCGACGCCAGTCTCGCATGTACGAGAAACCGGTAGCTGCTGCCTTTTGGCGTACAGGTCATCAGCGTTACCGTTTTCTGCGAGGCGTCCGGGACGATGCCTGTGTCATACAGGCTTTTTTCACGTACGGCGTTCAGCCAGTCGGCATATGCCGCAGGCGTTTCAAAATCGTATGCAAAGGAATCGGAATCCAGTCTCGTCGGATAACAGGAAAACACCTCATAGCGTCTCGTTTCCGTTGGAGTGTAGATCAGAAAGCTTTTGTTTTCCTGATAAAAGGATTCTTCCGCGTATTGATTTAATCTGGCAAACATAGATTTGTCTTTCATATTGTGCCCATAGAGAAACGAGTTGTCACTGCCAAAATCCGGCAGTGATTTTGTATCCATAAAAATACAGCCGCAGACGTTTTCTTCCCGGTCAAAACCGTGATGCAGATAATAGTCGTCGTCTTCGCCCTGCACGACGGGATAGCTGATATCTGTGTTTTCAAAATAAATCCATGCGATAATATCAGAATTGATTCCGCTTAAAGAAGCGAAGTCAATGGGGGATATGTAGGTCTGATTTTGCGCATCCTCCGGCAAAGGAGCGGTATCTTCGCCCGGGTTTGCAAAAGCCTGAAGCTTCTGGTAGGCGGAGGCCTCCGCGTGGTAACGGTACAGGTACATGAAAAGTCTGCCGGCTGTAAACAAAAACAGAAGGAACGCGGCGGTAAAGAGAAGAAGCAGCATGTTTTTTTTCTTTTTTTTCATAATGATTTCAACTCCTGATTCGTTTCTTTTGATAGAAGCATTTTATCACAGAGTATGCAAAAAATCTATTTGTTTTCGATGGAGTATTTTGTTATACTGTTTAGAAGCAGTGTGTTTAAAATGCATCCATTCCAATCAGGATGTGGCAAAGGGCCTGCGAAAGCTCTGAAAGGAGAACAGGATCTATGAAATCACTTGTCATTGCGGAGAAGCCTTCTGTGGCGCGGGACATTGCGCGCGTGCTGCATTGTTCCAGAAAGCTTCCCGGCGCGCTGGAGGGCAGTGCATATGTCGTAACCTGGGCGCTGGGGCATCTGGTGACGCTGGCTGATCCGGAAGAATATGATAAAAAATATGCGCAGTGGGATCTTGCGGCGCTTCCCATGCTGCCAGAGCAGATGCAGCTTGTCGTAATCGGGCAGACGGCAAAACAGTTTAAAGACGTAAAAGCGCAGCTGTTCCGGAAGGACATTGGAGAGATTGTGATCGCTACCGACGCGGGCAGGGAGGGAGAGCTTGTCGCCCGCTGGATTTTAAAAAAGGCAGACTGTCGCAAGCCGATCCGACGCCTGTGGATTTCTTCCGTTACGGACAAGGCCATCCGAGAGGGGTTTTCCAGATTAAAAGACGGACGGGAGTATGACAATCTTTATGCGGCGGCCGAAGCGCGCGCGCAGGCGGACTGGCTGGTCGGGATCAATGCGACGCGCGCGCTTACCTGCAAGTACAATGCGCAGCTGTCCTGCGGACGCGTGCAGACGCCGACGCTTTCCATCCTTGCAAAAAGAGAGGAAGAGATTGCAAATTTCCGGCCGAAGGAATATTATGGCATGCAGCTTAGGGCCGGCGGCGTAATCTGGACCTGGCAGGATGCAAAAAGCCACGGGAGCCGGACCTTTCAAAAGGAGCGGATGGAGACGCTCTTACAAAATGCGAGCGGTGAAAAGCTGACGGTGATTTCCGTAGAAAAGACACTGAAAAAATCGTACGCGCCAGGCCTGTATGACCTGACGGAACTGCAGCGGGACGCCAATCGTCAGTTTGGCTATTCAGCGAAAGAGACGCTGAATCTGATGCAGCGGCTGTACGAGCATCATAAGGCGCTGACGTATCCGAGAACCGATTCCAGATACATCAGCACAGACGTTGCGGAAACGATCCGGGAACGTTTGCAGGCATGCGCAGTCGGGCCATACCGGAAAATGGCCGCGTTGCTTGCCGCGAAGCCGATTCAGACAAACGCTTCGTTTGTAGACAATAAAAAAGTAAGCGACCATCATGCCATTCTGCCGACGGAGCAGTATGTGCAGCTGGAGCATATGACGACGGATGAAAAAAGAATTTATGATCTTGTCATCCGGCGCTTTCTGGCGGTTTTGTATCCGCCGTTTGTGTATGAGCAGACGTTCATGCATGCAAGCGTTGCGGATGAGACGTTTGCCGCAAAGGGAAAGGTCGTAAAAGACCCCGGCTTTCGGGCGGTATATGAACAGCGGACCGACGAGGAGGATGAAGAAGAGGAGCTTCGGGAGCAGACGCTGCCGGAGCTGAAAAAGGGCGGGCAGTTTTTGATTTCCGATCTGCGCTTAACGTCCGGCAGGACGCGCCCTCCCGCGCGGTTTACAGAGGCTGCGCTGTTGTCCGCGATGGAGAATCCCGTAAAATATATGGATGCAAAAGACGGAGCGGCGGCAAAGACGCTGGGAGAGACAGGAGGGCTTGGAACGGTGGCGACGCGGGCCGATATTATTGATAAGCTGTTTCATGCATTTTTCATGGAAAAGCGGGGCAATGAGATTTATATCACCGCAAAGGCAAAGCAGCTTTTAAAGCTGGTTCCAAAGGATCTCAGACAGCCGGAGCTTACGGCGGCGTGGGAGACGCAGCTTTTGGGCATTGCAAAGGGCGCGATCCGAAAAGAAGCATTTTTAGAAAGCATTCGGGGATATACGACGGAAATCGTCAGAGAAATCCGCGCCGGGGAGCAGACGTTTCATCATGACAATCTGACCAATAAAAAATGTCCCACATGCGGGAAGCGCATGCTTGCAGTCAATGGCAAAAACAGCCGTCTGCTTGTATGCCAGGACAGAGCGTGCGGATATCGCGAAACGGTATCTAAGACTACAAATGCGCGCTGTCCGAAGTGCCATAAGAAAATGGAATTATATAAAAAGGGCGGGGAAGAGACGTTTATCTGCGCATGCGGGCATAAAGAAAAAATGACTGCATTTAAAGCGCGCCGCGAAAAAGAAGGGGCGGGCGTGAAGAAAAAGGATGTGCAGCGGTATCTGGACAGGCAGAAAAAAGAAGCGGAGGCGCCGATTAATTCTGCGTTTGCGGATGCGCTTGCCAGGCTGAACGTAAAATAATGTCAGAATAAATTTCATTTTTATCGACAGAAAAAGTGAATTTTTGTATTTCTTTCATGGTATGAATATGCAGTAGGGAGGTACGAAAGGAAACCTCGCTGCATATAGTAGAATAAAACAGATCGATATGCCGTCGATATACAGTTCAACGGGCGGATGGCCCGGGAAAGAGGAAGGGAGAAAAATTCATGGCAGATAAAATTTTTGAAAACAACCAGGTATCTATTGTAGGAACGATCGTATCCGATTTCCGGTACAGCCACGAGGTTTATGGGGAAGGCTTTTACATGGTGGACATTTCCGTAAACCGGCTGAGTGACATGGTCGATGTCATTCCGATCATGGTGTCTGAGCGGCTTGTGGATACGACGCAGAGCTGCGAGGGGCAAATGGTCTATGTGACGGGGCAGTTTCGTTCCTATAACCGGCATGAGGAAAAGAAGAACAGGCTGGTGCTTTCGGTATTTGCAAGAGAGCTGGAATTTGTGGAAGGAGAGACGGAGGAATATAAGAGCAATCAGATTTATCTGGACGGATTTGTCTGCAAGGAGCCGATTTACCGGAAAACCCCGCTTGGCAGAGAGATTGCGGATCTTCTGATTGCCGTCAATCGTTCTTATGGAAAATCCGATTACATACCATGCATTTGCTGGGGAAGAAACGCAAGGTTTGCATCCAGTTTTGAAGTGGGAAGCCACGTGGAAATCTGGGGGCGCATCCAGAGCCGGGAATATGTCAAAAAAATCGGCGAAAATGTGACGGAGAAGCGGGTTGCATACGAAGTGTCCGTCAGCAAAGTGGAACGTCTGGAATAAAAGTTGCTTTTTTTAACGCTTTATGGTATTTTAATAAAATCCGGAGATAGAAGAGGATAGTCATAAGATAAATGTTAACTGTCAGGCGACAGGGGAGGTCAATATGGCGACTGGAAGCGTACAGGCATATTATGGCGAAGGCAGGGGCAAGTCACCTGCGGCGCTGGGAAGGGCGCTGCGCGCCGCATCGGAAGGCAGGACCGTCTTTATCATTCAGTTTTTGAAGGGCAAAAATAATGAAAAAATGGAATATTTAAAACGGCTGGAGCCGGAAATTAAATTTTTCCGTTTTGAAAAATCATCCGAATATTTCAATGCGCTTTCGGAAGAAGCGCAGCTGGAAGAAGTGAAAAACATTAAAAACGGCATTAATTTTGCAAGGAAGGTCCTTTCGACAGGGGAATGTGACCTGCTGATTTTGGATGAAGTGCTGGGGCTTGTCGATCATGGTCTGATTGCAGCACAGGAGCTTTTGGATCTGATTGCAGCCAGATCGGAAGATACGGATCTGATTCTGACCGGATGGGTGCTGTCGGATGAGCTGCGTCCCTGCGTCGATGAAATTTATCATTTGATTGCAGAAAAAAAGAAGCCGTCAGAAGCTGTCTGAAATTCGGATTTACTTCTGTAGTTGACAAAAGAAACGCGAAGTGTTATATTGCATGTTAGAAGGAACTGAATACTACCGGATAGAGGTTGCGTGATTCATCAGTAGCTTGTCGGATGCAGCAGGTGCAGAAGAAGACGGGTAAAAGGGGAGAGCGCCGAAAGAGATGTTTTCTGCGGGCATTTTCTTGGGCATATATTGAAGAAATATATGACTGTCATCTCCAGGCGAGATGTTGCGCTATCGTGTAAGAAAAACTTTTACGCCGGCTCTGTATCTGAGCCGGTTTTCTTATGCTATGGGAAACTAATACGGGGACGGGCGTTTTCCGTATAAAAAATCCGGGCAAACTGTCTGTGTCAGAAGGGCATGTAGTATGGAAATAAAACGAAGGCATTTAGGAGGAAGAGAGAATGGCTGTTTTTAAAGGCGCGGGCGTGGCGATCGTTACGCCGATGAAGGAAAATCTGGAAGTGAATTATGAAAAGCTGGAAGAGCTGATCGACATGCAGGTGGAGCAGGGAACGGACTGCATTATTATTTCCGGCACGACGGGAGAAAGCTCTACCCTGACGATGGAAGAGCATGCGGACGTGATCCGCGCGGCAGTTCGTTTCACGAAGCATCGCGTTCCGGTTGTGGCGGGAACGGGCAGCAACTGTACGGCGACGGCGATTCAGCTTTCAAAGGAAGCGGAGGAAGCGGGAGCCGACGGGCTTTTGATCGTAACGCCCTATTACAACAAGGCGACGCAGTCCGGGCTGATTGCGCATTATACGAAGATTGCGGAGGAAGTGAAGCTTCCCATTATCATGTATAATGTGCCTTCCCGTACCGGCTGCAATATTCTGCCGGAAACGGCGGCATACTTATATGAGCATGTGGCGAACATTGACGGCATCAAGGAAGCGACCGGCAACGTCGCGCAGGCGGCGAAGACGATGCATCTGACGGACGGGCGCATATCCATGTATTCCGGCGAAGATGGAATCGTTGTGCCGTTAATGGCGATTGGCGCAATTGGCGTGATTTCCGTCTGGTCCAATGTCGCGCCAAAGCAGGTGCATGACATGTGCATGAAGTTTCTGGAAGGAGACATCAAGGGAGCTGCAAAGCTTCAGCTTGCGGCGGAGCCGCTGATTGACGCGCTCTTTTGCGAGGTAAATCCGATTCCGGTGAAAAAGGCGATGAACCTGATGGGAATGGAGGTCGGATCGCTGCGGCCGCCGCTGTATGAAATGGGAGAAGAGAATGCGAAGAAGCTGGCTCAGGCGATGAAGGACTATGGACTGAAGCTTGTATCCGAATAAAAACCTACAACAGAGCGGCATGTCCGCAAAACATACGATGGAGGAGAAATATGACGAGAATAATAATGCACGGCTGCAATGGCAGAATGGGGAAGATGATTTATGACGTCTGCAAAGAAGATCCGGGAGCGGACATTGTGGCAGGAGTGGATCTGACGAATCAGAATGACAAACCATATCCGGTATTTACAGATATAACGGAGTGCAAAATACATGCGGATGCAGTCATTGATTTTTCGACTGCCTCTGCGGTAGACGGCGTTTTGGCGCACTGTGTGGAACGAAAGCTTCCGCTTGTGCTTTGCACAACCGGATTGAGCGAAGCGCAGTGGGAAGGCGTAAAGCGGGCCAGCGAGACGATTTCCGTTTTAAAATCGGCCAATATGTCGCTTGGGATCAATACGCTGGCGTCCATTTTAAAACAGGCCGCGCAGGCTCTGGCTCCGGCGGGCTTTGACATTGAGATCGTCGAAAAGCACCACAATCAGAAGCTGGATGCGCCAAGCGGCACGGCGCTTTTCCTTGCAGATCAGATCAATGCGGCATTGGATGCGCCTTATGCGTACAGGTATGACCGCAGTCAGGAAAGGAAGCCGAGAGAGCCGCGTGAAATTGGCATATCAGCAGTGCGCGGCGGCACGATTCCGGGGGAGCATGAGGTGATTTTCGCCGGAATGGATGAAGTGATTACCATTCGGCATACGGCGTTTTCCCGTTCCATATTCGCCAAAGGCGCCATTGCAGCCGCGAAATATCTGGCAGAAAAGGCGCCCGGCCTGTATGACATGCAGGAAGTGGCCGGTGACGGCAGGTAAAGCGTCAGATCGTTTTTTTTGCTTTTGATTCCAATACAAATTTTTTGATCGCTGCAAAGCTGTCTCTGCTGAGGTCGTGTTCCATCCGGCAGGCGTCTTTTGCAGCGGTTTTTTCGTCAACGCCAAGCGATATCAGCCATTCAGACAAAAACGTATGGCGTTCGTAAATCATTTCCGCGATATCGCGTCCGTTTTCGGTCAGGGTGATAAATCCGGCGTCGTTTACTCTGATGTAGCCGTTTTCCCGCAGGTTTTTCATGGCAACGCTGATGCTGGATTTTTTAAAATTCATTTCTGCGGCGATATCAACGGAACGTACGACGGGAAGCCGTTTGCTTAAGACGAGTATGGTTTCCAGATAATTTTCTGCAGATTCGTTTCTGTGCATGAGAACGTTTCCCCCTGTTTTGTGTTATGAACCGATTATACCATATTTTGCAGGTATGGGAAGGGGATTTCTGCGTGGTGGCTGTTCAATTTGGGACGAGTGTGTTATAATAAAAAAAATACGGCAAAGATGGAGGCGGGATATGCAAACGATATACAAGACAGATAATGGGATTCTTTCGCAGAAAGAAGGGTTTGAACCGGATATCTGGATTAATCTGATTTCGCCGAATGTGGAAGAGCTGACGGAAGTCGCGGAATTTTATGACGTTGATATTGCAGACGTCCGGGCGGCGCTCGATGAAGAGGAAAGCTCCCGTGTGCAGATGGAGGACGGCTATACGCTGATCCTTGTGGATATTCCGTTTGAAGAAATTCGAAATGACCAGCGGGCCTATACGACGATTCCGCTTGGAATTCTTCTGGTGAACAATGCAATTATCACCGTATGCAGCGATGATACGGTGATTTTAAATTATTTTTATAATAATCGTATGCGCGGATTCAGCACAAAAAAGAAAATGCGGTTTGTCTATCAGATTCTGCTGCGCACGACGAACATGTATCAGGCGCTGCTGCGCGCAATTGATAAAAAGAGAAGTGAAATCGAGAAACGTGTGGGGACGGAGACGACGGAGGATAAGGACTTGATCAACCTGCATGAGCTGGAGACGAACCTTGTCTATTTTGCAACGTCACTGAGCGCCAATAAAGTCGTTTTGGACCGTCTGACGCGGTATGAGCGGATCAAGCAGTATCCGGAAGATAAAGAGCTTCTTGACGATGTAATCGTAGAGAACCGGCAGGCGATCGAGATGACGAATATCTACCGGGACATTATTCATGGCTCCAGAGAGCTCGTGTCTACGATTATCAACAACCGTCTGAATAATGTAATGAAATTTCTGACGTCGATTACGCTTGTTATGGCGATTCCGACAATCATATCGGGAATTTACGGCATGAACGTCAGTGGCAAATGGATGCCGCTTTCTACCGTGCCGCACGGCTTTACCATTATCTGCGCGCTGATTGCGCTGATCTGCGTGCTTGCGCTTTTTATTTTAAAGCATCGGAAAATGCTATAGATGCAGCTGTTTTACAGATGCGCTTCTTTTCAGGGATTCCAGTGATTTCCACCGGAATCCTTATATTTTGGTCACAATTTCGTAATAAGATTGTAACATATTTGGAAAGGAGCACAGACAAATGAAACAGAGAAACAGAAAGCTTGCATGCCTGTGCATAACGGCTGCATTTCTGACGGTGGCGGGAGCCATGCAGACGGGTGCGCAGGAAGCGGAAAAACAGAATCTTTCTTTAGAATCCGTTACGATACATAGCAGGGAAGCGGAGCCTGTCACGGAGGCGGAAGAAGCAGAGCGGACAATGCAGCGCGCCGCCTTGCAGACGCCTGTCACAGAGGCGGAAGCGTCAGCGGGAACGGGGCAGGAGGCTTTGGCCAAAGCGGACCAGACGCAGCGGCAGAGCGCATCCGACGGGGAACAGGAATCGTCTGATGAAAGCGGAACGAAGAAAAAGCAGAAAAAGAAGAAAACGTCGTCGAAAAAAAGCAAGCAGAAGCAGAAAAAAAAGAAAGCTTCCGCGAAGAAGCGCAAAGCGAAAAAGAAGAAGCTTCTGAAACAACAGAAAGCGGCGAAAAAAGAAAAAAAGAAGGCAAAGCAACAGGCGCGCTCCACGGCGAAGGGGATGGGAGCAAAGATTGCCCGTTATGCGCTGCGCTTTGTGGGAAATCCCTATGTCTACGGGGGAACCAGTCTGACGCACGGAGCGGACTGCTCCGGATTTGTGATGAGCGTTTACCGGCATTTCGGCATTTCTCTGCCGAGGACTTCCGGAGAGCAGGGCAGATACGGCAAAAACGCCGGAGGGCTTTCCAATGCGAAGCCGGGCGATCTGATCTCGTATTCCGGTCACATTGGAATTTATATTGGCAATGGACAGATCGTGCATGCGAGCACGGAAAAGACGGGAATCAAAGTGTCGAACGCTTCCTATCGCCCCATTCTTTCGGTGCGCAGAATTGTTTAGGCGACAGGCATAAAAGGACGTCGGACCGGCCATACTGAATAAAAACGGCAGGGATGAATATGAATGTTTTTGTTCGCGGGCAGGATCGTGCATGGGTTTTGGAGCTGGAGAGGCTGTGTGCAAAGGACGGGATTGGCTTTTTTACGGAGTGGGACAGACGAAAGAAGCTGCATCTTGTCATGACGGACGCGCCGTCTGCAGACGGCGGAAACGGAATGTTTTTCAACGTTCCGTTTCTCGTCGTATCCAAAGAGAAGCGGGAAGAGAAGATATTGGAAGCGTTTGAAGCGGGCGCGGAGGATTATATGATTTATCCGGTCAGCCCGAAGATTGCAAGGGCGCGTCTGCTGCGCATTTTAAAGCATTGCAGAATGGAGCGGACGTATCTTGAGAAGCTGCGGGAGAACATGCATTTTACGCCAAACGAGTGCAGGATTCTTTCCGTTTTGATGGCATGTCCGGGCAGGGCGTTTTCCAGAGAAGAGCTGGTAGAGAACGGGCTTTCCAGCTGTTATGATGGATATGATCGAAATGTGGACAATTACATTCGGCAGATTCGCAAAAAGCTTGCGGCAGAACCGGAACAGGGAAGACAGATTGAGACGGTTTATGGCGTCGGATACCGCTATGTGCCTTAGAGCGTGTTTGAAAAATCATTCCCGCCATCTGCACGCCCCACTTAGCGCGAGATTTCACCAAATTCGGTCAACGTAGCCCGCTACGCCTCCCTTATTTGGCACAAATCTCCCACTAAGTGGGTCGCACATCTGTCAGAAAGCATGTTTCAAACACGCTCTAGCGCATGCGAAAACAGGCTTTAGGTAGTTTGTTCCATTTTGGAAAATTTGCTTGAGGTCTGCGGTTTTCTGTGGTAAAATCGAAAGCAGAGCGAAAAGGCGGAGGTTTATGTATGACAAAAGATGTGCTGGTATCCATTAACGGGATGCAGATTGCAAGACAGAATGAAGAGTCGGAACCGATCGAGGTGATTACGGTCGGGGATTATTACAAGAAGAATGATAAGCATTACATTATCTATGAGGAAGTGATGGAAGGCTTTTCGGGGACGACAAAAAATATTATCAAATTGCAGGAAGACTGCGTAGATATTACGAAGCGGGGCATTACGAACGTACATATGGTTTTTGAAAAGAACAGAAAAAATATGACCTGTTATGAGACGCCGTTTGGAAATCTGATGCTTGGGATCAATGCAAAGGATATTCGGATTACGGAAAAAGAGAATGATATTTCCGTCAATGTAAAGTATGCGCTGGAGCTGAACAATGAACATCTGGCGGACTGTACGATGAAAATGGAAATTCAGTCGAAGGAAAGCGGAGCGGTTGCGCTTTTTTGACTGATGGGAGACAGGAAAAAGCGGTCGTCAGACCGCTTATTTTTTGCCTTTTTTCAGTTGCTCGTTTGCCGCGTCGTATGTCTGCTTTAACCGGGCGCGAATGCCTTTCTTTTTTGGCTCCGCCTGTGCAAGCGGACGGCGCATCCCTTTGACCGATGTAATGTAGAGTCCGCTGACAACGGCTTTGACTTCTTTTTTGACGGGGATGGAATCAAAGATTTCGGCATCGCAGATAAAAACGGAAATTTTGGGACCGACCTTCGCTTTTACAATCGGAACTTTGGACCGGCGCATAAGCTTCGGGGTCTGATCGACAATGGCCGCCGGAAAGCCGGCGTCTTTAAACCGCAATTTCTTTTTATCAATAATCAGCATGGAGACGGACTGCGCGGCCGCCGCGATCTGTTCCTGCTGCGCGTCCCGCTTTTTCTGCAAACGTTTTCCGACGAAATATAAAACGACGATGCCGATTAATAAAACGGCAAGAATAATGAGTAAAATGATGCTGCCTGTTGACACAATAAAAACCCTCCTTATCGCATTTCGTCTAATATTGTAGCATTGATTGGAGGAAAAAGCAACGGGTAACATTTTTCTGCGAAAAAACAAGAAAACCTTTTATTTTCCGCTATAATGTGTTATCTTAATAATTATCTGCTGTCAGGCCGGGCATGCAAAGGTCTGGCAGCAGGCTATACCAGATGGCGGAAAACAGAATATGTGAGGTGGAACATGAAAAGAAAAATGATAACGCTCTTATGCGCCTGTTTTGCAGTAATGGCAGTCGCAGGATGTGGGGATAGCGCAGAGTCAGAAACGGAAGCGGCTCTGAGTACGCAGATGGAAGAGGAAGCCGGCAATTCGGCGGTCAGCTTAAGCCTTTCTTACGATGCAAAGGATTATGTGACGCTTGGAGACTACATGGGACTGCAAGTTTCGCTTCAGGAATCGGATTATGAGATGACGGAGGAGATGGTGAACAATTACGTCGATCAGCAGATTTCCTATTATAAGCCGTTTTTACCGGATGATTCCAAAACGGTCGTGGAAAAAGGCGATATCGTAGACGTGAATTATGTTGGAAAAAAAGATGGAGAGGCCTTTGAAGGCGGCAGCGCGGACAATCAGATGATCGATACCGCGGCCAATGCCGACGCGCAGTCCGGCTCAGGCTATATCGAGGGATTTTCCGACGGCCTGATCGGGGCAAACGTTGGCGACACGGTGGACAGCGAGGTCACGTTTCCGGAAAATTATCAGGCGGAAGATTTAAAAGGACAGAAGGCAGTGTTTACGTTTACGGTCAATGCGATCTGCAAAAAAGTGGAGCGGGAGAATATAGACGACGCTTTTGTCAAAGAATATTTAGAGGCGGACAGCGTAGACGCATTGTATGAAAACGCGCGGTCCTATTTGCAGGAGCAGCTGGATACGAAAAAGCATTCGGATATTCGTGACGCGGTCATTGCAAAGCTGACGGAGACGTCTACCGTAGACGCCCTGCCGGAAGGGCTGTTAGAAGCGAGGCTTGAGGAATATGTGGAAAGCTTTCGGTCGTATTACTGTTCCGACGGAACGGAGCTTTCTACGTTTTTAGAGGACAACTATCAGACGACGGAAGAAGATTTCCTGAAGGAGAGCCGGGCTTACCTGGAGGAAAACTTAAAGCAGGAGTTGATTTTGCAGGCGATCGCAGGGGAAGAAAACATTCCGTTTGACCAGGCCGAATTTGACGCATATATCGAAAACGTCATTGCAAACGGCGGATATGAGTCGCCGGAGGCGCTGTATGGAAGTCTTGGCGCAGACGCCGCAGACGGCGAGAAATATTTCAATAATATGTATATGGCAAACGAAGCGTGTGAGCTTCTGGTAGAAAATGCGGCAGTCGCTTATGAGAAGACGGAAGCGGAGACGGAAGAAGGAACGGAGCAGACGGCAGAATAGGGGGAGGTTTGAAATGAAGATGACAAATATCCGGGATATTTACCGGGACAGGGAGACGTATCTGGAGAAGACGGTTACGGTTGCAGGGTGGGTCAGGAGCATCCGCAGCTCGAAAAATTTTGGATTTATCGTCATCAATGACGGCACGTTTTTTGAACCGCTGCAAATTGTATACCATGATAAGCTGTCCAATTTTGCGGCGGTGGAAAAGTTGAACGTGGGGGCTGCGGTCATTGTGTCCGGGACGCTGACGGCGACGCCGCAGGCGAAGCAGCCGTTTGAAATTCAGGCGGAGGAAATTCAGATTGAAGGAGAGTCTGCGCCGGATTATCCGCTGCAGAAAAAACGGCATACGTTTGAATATCTGCGTACGATTTCCCATCTGCGGCCAAGAACCAATACGTTTGAAGCCGTATTCCGCGTGCGTTCGCTGGCAGCCTATGCGATTCATCGTTTTTTCCAGGAACGGGACTTTGTCTATGTGCATACGCCTATCATTACCGGAAGCGACTGCGAGGGCGCGGGCGAAATGTTTCGCGTGACGACGCTGGATCCTGCGCAGCTTCCAAAGACGGAAACGGGCGAAGTGGATTTTTCGAAAGACTTCTTTGGGAAACCGACGAACCTGACTGTCAGCGGTCAGCTCAATGGCGAAACGTATGCAATGGCGTTTAAAAATATCTATACGTTTGGCCCGACGTTTCGCGCGGAAAATTCGAATACGACGCGCCATGCGGCGGAATTCTGGATGATTGAGCCGGAAATTGCGTTTGCGGATCTTACAGACGACATGGTTCTGGCGGAGAGCATGCTCAAATATGTGATCCGTTATGTGCTGGAGCATGCGCCGGAAGAAATGGCGTTTTTCAACAGCTTTGTGGATAAGGGACTGCTTGCGCGCCTGCGTCATGTGGCAGATTCGGAATTTGCGCATGTAACGTATACGGAGGCTGTCGAGCTGCTTGCGAGGCGCAACGACAAATTTGAATATAAGGTTTCCTGGGGCGCGGATTTGCAGACGGAGCATGAGCGCTATCTGACGGAAGAAGTGTTCAAACGGCCGGTGTTTGTGACGGATTATCCGAAGGAAATCAAAGCTTTTTATATGAAGCAGAATGAAGACGGCAAGACGGTGGCCGCAGTAGACTGCCTCGTGCCTGCGATTGGAGAGATTATTGGCGGAAGCCAGAGGGAAGACGATTACGATAAGCTGACTGCGCGCATTCGCGAAATGGGGCTTTTGGAAGAAGATTATAAGTTCTATCTGGATTTGCGTAAATATGGCTCTGCAAGGCATGCGGGCTTTGGGCTTGGCTTTGAACGGCTTGTCATGTATCTGACGGGAATATCCAATATCCGTGACGTTGTGCCGTTTCCAAGAACGGTTGGAAACTGCGAGCTTTAAGGCATGCATAACTCCTCTGAAACGGGCATATAGTGATTTCAGAGGGGGTGCTTTTTTTGCAGAATACGGAAAAAGAACGGCAGGGACAGACGATTGTGAAGGATTTTATCAAAATCCTGTTCCTGATGTATGTGACAACGATGCTGCTTTTGCTTCTGCTGGCCTGGGTCCTGTTTAAAATGCAGCCGCAGGAGATGGTAAGTAAAATCTGGCTGATTGCCGTCTATGTCATCAGCGGATTTCTGGGCGGGTTTTTGATTGGAAAACGGGCAAAGAATCGAAAGTTTCTGTGGGGATTTTTGATTGGCGCAGTATATTTTGCCATTCTCTTTGGCGTTTCGCTGCTTTTATACAAAGGCATATCCGACGACTGGCTGCATCTTTTGATGACGTTTGCGCTGTGCGCGGCTTCCGGAACCGTGGGCGGCATGCTCAGTTAGAGGAGGGAGAGCAGCCAGAGCAAAAGCAGGTGCGCAGGATAGAACGCGTAAAAAAAGTATTTGAAATGCAGACCGCGTCTGCCGTTGTATAAACCAATCAGGGGAACGGCGGCAAACGCGGTAATTTCAAGGTCAGAAAGAAAGCACAGGCACACGCATGCGCTTATACAGGCGAGCTGCCTGTGGCCGCGCTGCCAGTAAAACAGGAAGATGACAAGGACGCCGTACGCGCCGTAATCCGTGCGCAGCAGATGGGCCAGCGCCATGCCCGCGGCCAGCGTAGCCGCGATGCAGAAAAAGGCAAAGGGACGCGTTTTGCAGGCTGTTTCTTCGTATCGGATGAGAGCGATCGTAAAAAGGCCGATTAAGAGCGTGAAAAACACATTCTGCGCGTTCGGATAAAACAGGGCATGATGAAACGCCAGATCAAACGGCAGCTCGGAAAGCAGGGCGAACGCTGCGAGACGCAGACCGTATCGCTTCAGGTTGTTAGTGTGTACAAATCCTTCCACCAGAAGAAAGCAGAAGATGGGAAACGCGACCCTTCCGATCAGCCGCAGAGTCAGCCAGGGAAGGTACGATGCAGTCAGCACGGCGCCGACATGGTCAAGCAGCATGCTGAAAACAGCGATCAGTTTTAGCGTGCTGCCGGAAAGCGGGGCCGTTTTTTGGTTTTGGATTTGTTCTGGCATGGAGGAGCTCCTTTCTGACGCTTCATTTTGCCTATTATATCGTTTTTGAAAGGGAGTTACAAGACAGGGAGAAGAAAATGGAAGATAAACGTTATGCGGTTCTGATCGATTCAGACAATATTTCGGCCAAATATATTACGGCTATTTTAGATGAAATGACCAAGTACGGCATTATTACCTATAAAAGGATTTATGGCGACTGGACAAACAATCAGGCGTCAAAGTGGCGGGACGAGCTTTTGACCAATTCCATTACGCCGATTCAGCAGTTTTGCAATACGGCGGGGAAGAACGCGACGGATTCCGCGCTGATTATTGACGCGATGGACATCCTCTACACCGGACGGGTAGAGGGGTTTTGCATTGTTTCAAGCGACAGCGACTTCACAAAGCTGGCAAGCCGTCTGCGCGAATCCGGCATGGAAGTGATTGGAATGGGAGAAAGCAAGACGCCCAAGTCGTTTAAGGCGGCCTGTTCCGTCTTTACCAATCTTGAGATTTTGTTTGAGCAGGATGCGGACAAGGCCAAAGAAAATATCTCACAGAAGACGATACAGGAAGCGATCGTAGAGATTATTACCGAAAACGAGAACAATGGCAAAAAGACGGGTCTTGGAGAGCTTGGAAATTCTCTGCTGAAAAAATATTCGGACTTTGACGTGCGCAATTATGGCTACAGCTCGCTTTCTAAATTTATTGAGGAAATGGAAGAGACGTTTACCCTCTATAAAGTGGACACAACAATTTCCGTCCGGTTAAAAGACGACAGCTTAAAGCGCGAGCAGCTGGAAGCGTATATCAGGGAATGTGTGCATCAGTCGATGGGAGAGGGCGTGGATCTGGCGGCGATGGGGCAGAAGCTGCACAAAAAATATCCGGATTTTAAAGTAAAAGAATACGGCTATTCCACGCTGCAAAAATTTGTGTCGCACATTCCGGGGCTTTTGCTGGTTACGGAAAGCGAGACGGTCAAGCGGCTGATGGAGCAGGATGCGCCGCGGAAGGAGAAGGGAAGGGAAGCGGGGGCCGCGCCTTATATCTGGACGCCGCTGAATAAGAAAAAGAAAGGGCGGCGGTAAGCGTAGCCGGCGTTTGGGGCAGAGAAAACGGAATTTTCGAAATTTTGCGGTTTGCAAAATAAAAACAGTCTGCTATAATAAACTATTATATCATTTAGGAGGCGTTTCGATGTCGGAAGATCGTAAGGGATTTAAGATTAAAGAAGATAAGCTGGGCGAAGTGAAAATAGCGGATGAAGTTGTAGCGATCATTGCGGGACTTGCTTCTACGGAAGTGGAGGGCGTCAGCTCAATGGCCGGCAATATTACGAATGAGCTGGTCAGCAAGCTGGGCATGAAGAATCTTTCGAAGGGCATCCGCGTGAAAGTGTCGGAAGGCGTCGTCCGGGTAGACGTTGCGCTGAACATTGCCTATGGATATGCGATCATGGACGTGTCTTTGAAAGTGCAGGAGAGAGTGAAGGCCGCAATTGAAAATATGACGGGGCTGGAAGTGTCCGGCGTCAATGTTCGGATTGCAAGCGTTGTAATGGGAAAGAGCAGGTAGCGGCAAAGGCGCCTTATGGCGCCTTTTTCTTAATCGGAGACAGCCATGTGGTTTTAGTATGGAATGGAAAGGGAAGTCTTTATGACAAGAAGGGAACTCAGGGAGCAGATTTTTCTGTTGTTGTTTCGCATGGAATTTTATCAGAAGGAAGAGCTGGACGGACAGCTTTTGTTTTCGTCGGAAGAAATGGGCTCGTCGGACGCGGACGCTTCCTATATTCAGGATAAGGTGGACGCCGTCGTAGAAAAGGCGGATGAGATCGACGAGATTATCAACGGCGTTGCAAAGGGGTGGAAGACGACGCGGATGGGCAAAGTGGATCTTGCGCTTTTAAGGCTGGCTGTTTTTGAAATTCGGTACGATGCGGACATTCCGGGCGGGGTGGCGATCAATGAGGCGGTGGAGCTGGCCAAGAAATACGGGACGGACGGATCGTCTTCTTTTGTAAACGGCATACTTGCGAGGATCGTATGAAGCCGCAGGCATATTCCGTCAGTCAGATCAACGCATACGTCAAAGCCATGTTTGCGCAGGATTTTATGCTGAAAAGAGTTTGTGTCAAAGGCGAGGTTTCCAATTGCAAATACCATTCTTCCGGCCATATTTATTTTACTGTCAAAGATGAAAAAGCGGCGATTGCCGCCGTGATGTTTGCGGGAAGCCGCGGCGGGCTTTCTTTTCCCATGCGGGAAGGCGATAAGGTTTTAGTCAGCGGCTCCATCGAAGTGTACGAGCGGGACGGACGATATCAGCTTTATGCGAAAGAGATTGAAAAAGACGGCGAGGGCAGCCTGTATCTGAAATATGAGGCGTTAAAGCGCGCGCTTTTGGAAATGGGCATGTTTGCAGAGGAGTATAAAAAGCCGATTCCCGGATACATTCAAACGCTTGGCGTTGTAACGGCGCCGACCGGCGCGGCCGTGCAGGATATCCGAACGATTGCAAAAAGACGGAATCCTTACGTACAGCTCATTTTGTATCCGGCGCAGGTGCAGGGAGAGGGAGCCGCCGAAAGCATTGTCAACGGCATACGCGCGCTGGACGCGCATGGCGTGGATGCAATCATCGTAGGAAGAGGCGGCGGCTCCATTGAAGATTTGTGGGCGTTTAATGAAGAGATCGTAGCGCGCGCTGTTTTTGAATGTGAGACGCCGGTGATATCGGCCGTTGGGCATGAAACGGATACGACGATTGTCGATTTTGTGGCGGATCTGCGCGCGCCTACGCCGTCGGCTGCGGCGGAGCTTGCCGTCTGCGACGTTTCGGAGCTTTTGGACGAGCTGAATTTGCGTCTTTTACGTCTGCGGCAGTCTGCGGCATGGAAAAAAGAGGCGGCCCGAAGCCATCTGGAGCAGCTTGCGAAACTGCTTGCGCTGCATGCGCCGTTTCACCGGCTGAATGAAAAACGGCAGCGCATCGTCGATGCGCAGGAGCGTCTGACGGTTCAGATGGAACGGAAAATAGCGGACGGGCGGTATCGCATCGGACTGCTTGCTGGTCGTCTGGACGGCGTTTCGCCGGCGAAGAAATTAAGTCAGGGATTTGTTTTCGTTACAGATGCAAAGCAGGAAAGGGTCGGCAGCGTATCCAACGTGCAGGAGGGCGATCTGCTGCGGCTGCATTTGAAAGACGGCGTAATCGACGCTGCGGTGCAGGGCGTAACGGTATATGCAGAGGAAGGACAGAAGGGATGACGGAAGGAAAAGAAGCTACGCTGGAAGAATTGTTTGCAGAAATTGACGGAATTTTAGAACGTATGGAAGGAAAAGACATTTCACTGGAGGATTCGTTTCTTTTATATGAAGAAGGTATGAAAAAACTCAGGCTGTGCAATGCTAAAATCGACCGGGTAGAAAAGAAAATGCTTGTGATAAACGCACAGGGAACGCTGGATGAAATGACGTGACGGTTTGACAGGAGAAAGGCAGGGAAATGGGCACGGAAAAAGAGAGAAACGAAAGGCTTGGGCAGATCGAAGCAATGCTGCTTCGTTATCTTCCAGCCGAAGAAGGCTATCAGAAGACGGTATGTGAGGCCATGCATTACAGCATTGCGGCGGGCGGAAAGCGTCTGCGTCCCATGCTGATGCTTGAGACGTACCGTCTGTTTGGCGGAACTTCTGCGATCATTGAGCCGTTTGCGGCGGCAATCGAGATGATTCATACGTATTCGCTGGTGCATGACGATCTTCCGGCGATGGACGATGACGAATACCGCAGAGGGAAAAAGACGACGCACGCCGTATATGGGGAAGCGATTGGCATACTGACGGGAGACGCGTTGTTGAATTATGCATATGAAACGGCGGCCCGCGCGTTTTCGATGGAGCCGGGAAATGAAACGATTGGCCGGGCCTTTCAGATGCTTTCGCAAAAGGCCGGGATTTATGGCATGGTAGGCGGTCAGACGGCGGACCTGGAAGCGGAAGGCGAAACGGAGCGCTCCGAAGAGAAGCTGTATTTTATTTATCAGATGAAGACGGGCGCGCTTCTGGAAGCGTCTATGGCAATCGGCGCGCTGCTTGCAGGAGCCGGTGAGGAGGAAGTGCGCACAGTGGAGCGGGCAGCGGGAGAGATCGGTCTGGCGTTTCAGATTCAGGATGACGTTTTGGATCTGACCGGCTCGTTTGCCGTTTTGGGCAAGCCGATCGGAAGCGATCAGAAAAATCAGAAGATGACATATGTGACGCTGTATGGACTGGACGCGGCAAAGCAAAAAGCAGAAGAGCTGTTTTTATCCGCGATGCAGCGTCTGGACGCGCTTTCCGTGCAGAATCCGTTTTTAACCGGATTATTACGAGACTTAATCCATCGGGAAAAATAGAGGGACCGTTATGGTATTAGAGAAGATAAAGCAGGAAAATGACATTAAAAAGCTAAGTCCGCAGGAGCTTCCCATTCTGGCGGACGAGATTCGGGAATTTCTGATCGAGAAAATTGCGGCGTCCGGCGGCCATCTGGCTTCCAATCTGGGCGTGGTGGAGCTGACGATGGCGCTGCATCTCGTGTTTGAAATGCCAAAGGATAAAATCGTATGGGACGTGGGCCATCAGTCTTATACGCATAAGATTTTAACGGGACGAAGCGACGGCTTTGACGGGCTGCGCAAATATGGCGGCATGAGCGGCTTTCCCAAGCGAAAAGAGAGCGCGTGCGACTGCTTTGACACAGGGCATTCTTCAACGTCTGTTTCCGCAGGGCTTGGGCTTGCGATGGCCAGACAGATCAAAGGCGAAGACTATAAGGTCGTTTCGGTGATTGGAGACGGCGCGTTAACCGGCGGCATGGCTTATGAAGCGTTAAACAATGCATCCAGAATCCGTTCCAATTTTATTATCGTTTTAAATGATAATAACATGTCGATTTCCGAAAACGTGGGAGGCCTTTCGCGACATTTGAATTATCTGCGGACGACGGAGTCCTATCAGGAAATTAAAACGGGCGTCGCCCGGTCGCTAAGCAAAATTCCGGTCTGCGGTGAAACGATCGTCGAGCGCATCCGCAGGACGAAAAGCGGAATCAAACAGCTTCTGGTCAAAGGCATGCTGTTTGAAAATATGGGCATTATGTATCTTGGCCCGGTGGACGGGCATAATACGATGGCCGTGGCAAAGGCGCTGCGGGAGGCGACGAAGCTTGCAGGACCGGTTCTTGTCCATGTGATCACAAAAAAAGGAAAAGGCTACCTTCCGGCCGAGCGGCATCCGGCGCGCTTTCATGGAACGGAACCGTTTGACGTGGAAACAGGGCTTCCGCTGAAAAAACGGACGAAGGCCAATTATACGGACGTGTTTGCCAGCGCAATCTGCAAGCTCGGCAAAGCCAGCCAGACGCTTGTGACCGTAACGGCCGCGATGGCAGACGGCACGGGGTTAAAACAGTTCAGAGAGCGGTTTTCTGAGCGCTGTTTTGACGTAGGCATTGCGGAGGAGCACGCCGTTACGTTTGCCGCCGGACTTGCGGCCGCCGGGCTTAAGCCGGTTGTGGCCATATATTCCTCGTTTTTGCAGCGGGCCTATGACCAGATTCTGCATGACGTCTGCATTCAGGACCTTCCGGTTGTTTTTGCGGTGGATCGGGCCGGGCTGGTCGGCAGCGACGGAGAAACGCATCAGGGTATTTTTGATTTGTCGTTTCTCTCTTCGATCCCAAATATGACGGTGATGGCGCCAAAAAATAAATGGGAGCTGTCCGATATGTTAAAATTTGCGGCAGAGTTTCCTTCTCCGATTGCCATTCGCTATCCAAGAGGCGAGGCATACGACGGTCTGCGGGACTTTCGCGCGCCGATTGCATACGGCAAAAGCGAAGTGCTGAAAGAAGGCGGCGAGATTGTTTTGTATGCGCTTGGAAGCATGGTAAAAACGGCGGAGGCGGTATGCAGCAGGCTTACGGAACAGGGTTGTTCTGCTGCGCTTGTCAATGCGCGCTTTGCAAAGCCTTTGGATACGGCGCTTTTGAAAACGCTTGCAAAAGGCTGCCGCGTGTTTGTGACGCTGGAAGAAAATGTCAGAAGCGGCGGATTTGGCGAGCATGTGACCGAATTTCTCTGCGATGAGGGCGCATCGTGCCGGATTGTGAGGATTGCAATACCGGATGATTATGTGGAGCATGGCAATGTGGATATTTTGCGCAGAGAGCTGAAATTGGATGAAGACGCCATATACGAACGCGTGATGTTGGAATATCGAGAGCTGGGGCTGGGTGAAAGATGAAAGAGCGATTGGATCATTTGCTGGTAAAGCGGGGACTTGCCCCTTCCAGAGAAAAAGCGAAAGCGATGATTATGGAAGGAAACGTATTTGTAGAAAATCAGAGGGAGGACAAGGCTGGCAGCCTGTTTCAGGAGGACTGCGTGATTACGCTGCATGGAACCGTTTTAAAATATGTCAGCCGCGGCGGGCTGAAGCTGGAGAAGGCGCTGGATGAGTTTGAAATTGTTTTACAGGATAGCATCTGCATGGATGTGGGGGCTTCTACCGGAGGCTTTACCGACTGCATGCTGCAAAACGGCGCGAAGAAGGTCTATGCCGTGGACGTTGGGTACGGTCAGTTTGCATGGAAGCTCAGACAGGATGCGCGGGTGGTCTGTATGGAAAAGACGAACATCCGCTATGTGACGCCGCAGGATATTGCGGACGCGCTTGATTTTGCATCCGTGGACGTTTCCTTTATTTCGCTGAAAAAAGCGCTGCCTCCGGTCAGAAATCTGTTAAAAGAGGACGGAGCGATCGTATGCCTGATTAAGCCGCAGTTTGAAGCGGGCAGGGAGAAGGTCGGCAAAAAAGGCGTCGTGCGGGAAGCGTCGGTACATAAAGAAGTGATTGCAGACGTGGCGCAGTGCGCAGTCGAGCTTGGGTGCTTTGTATGCGGTCTTTCGTATTCTCCAATCCGGGGACCGGAAGGAAATATAGAATATCTGTTATACATCAAAAAGAACGGGAAAGGCGGCATCGATGTGGCTGCGGAAACGGAACGGGTTGTAGAAGCGGCGCACGATGCGCTGAATAAAAAGAGATGAAGAATTTTTGCATTATTGCCAATTCCTGTAAAGATCAAAATTACAGGCTGACGCACCAGATGAAGTCGTTTATTGAATTAAAGGGCGGAAGCTGTTCCGTCGTTTCCGAAGGCGGCGAGATTCCAAATGACACGGAAGGAATTTTCGTGCTGGGAGGGGACGGGACGCTGATTCGCGCGGCGGGCATGGCGTCTCAAAAAGACATTCCGTTGATCGGCGTCAATCTGGGCCATCTGGGTTATCTGTGTGAACTGGAAGAAAGCAGCGTGTTTACGGCGGTTGAGGAGATGCTGCGTGGAAATTATATGATCGAAGAGCGTATGATGTTAAGCGGCGCGGGGATAGAGCGGCCGGCGCTGAATGATATCGTCATTTGCAGAAAGGGCGTGCTGCAGCTGGTCGAGCTGACCGTTTCTGTGGACGGGGAATATCTCAATACGTTTCGCGCCGACGGCATGATTGTAGCGACGCCGACGGGATCAACCGGATACAGCATGTCGGCGGGTGGCCCGATCGTCGATCCAAAAGCGCGCATGATTCTGATTACGCCGATTAACGCGCATGAATTGAATGCAAAAAGCATTGTCGTAGGCGCCGAAGACGAGGTTACGATCGAGCTTAAGGGCAGACAGCCGCAGAAAGACGAGCGCGTGGATGTAAATTTTGACGGAGAGTACGCGCTTGCGCTTGCGCCGGGCGAATCGGTCACGATTCGCGCTTCCAGACAGAAGACGCGCATTATAAAGCTGAGCAAAATCAGTTTTCTGGAGATTCTGAGAAGAAAGATGCAGGGATGTTAAATGAAGTCAAAACGACAGGTCAAGATCCTGGAGCTGATTCAAAAAAATGAAATTGAAACGCAGGAGGAGCTTTCCGATTATCTGGAACGGGAGGGTTATCATGTCACGCAGGCCACAGTTTCCAGAGACATCCGCGAGCTGAAGCTGACAAAGGTAGCGATGCAAAATGGCAGACAGAAGTATGCCGCGATCGTAGAGAATGCAAAAGAGATGCAGGAGAAGTACAATCGGATCTTTCAAAGCGGTTTTGTATCGATGGATATGGCGCAGAATATTCTTGTCGTAAAAACGGCGCCCGGCATGGCAATGGCAGTCGCGGCCGCTTTGGATGCGATGGAGTGCCATGAAATTGTCGGAAGCATTGCCGGAGACGATACGGTTATGTGCGCGGTCCGCACGGTGGACGATACGATCACGTTGATGGAGCGGCTGCGTAAAATTGCAGGAGACGCTTAATGCGCAGGATATCCTGCATCAGATGGAGTGCATAAAACAGAAATCTGGCGCGCCAAAGAGGACGGATACGAAAGCGCGTCACTGCTGGAAGGAGAACGTATGCTGCAGAGCTTGTATGTAAAAAATCTGGCTTTAATCGATGAAGCGGAAGTGGAATTTGCGCCGGGACTCAATATTATGACGGGCGAAACGGGCGCCGGAAAATCGGTTATCATAGGATCGATCAGCCTTGCGCTGGGAGGAAAGGCGTCAAAAGAGATGATACGGGAGAATGCGCCGCATGCGTTTGTAGAGCTTGTATTTTCCATAGACGACGCGCAGCTTAAGCAAAAGCTTTCCGAAATGGATATTGATCTGGAAGACGATCTGCTGATTTTAAGCCGCAAAATCGGGAATGGGAAAAGCGTTTCAAAAATCAATGCGGAAAGCGCGCCGCTTTCAAAAGTAAAGGAGGTCGCCGGGCTTTTGCTGGATATTCACGGACAGCATGCGCATCAGTCTCTTTTACAGAAAAAAAATCATCTGCATATTCTGGACAGCTATGCGAAAGAGGAGCTTTGTAAAGAAAAAGAAGCGTTAAAGGCTTCGTTTGAACAGTATAAAAAACTGAAAAAAGAACTGAGCGAAGCGACAATGGACAAAACGGAGCGGGAGCGGGAGCTTTCGTTTCTGCGCTATGAAGCGGAGGAGCTGGAAGGCGCGCACCTGGTTCCCGGCGAGGATGAGCGGTTGGAGCAGGAATACAGGCGTCTTTCCAATGGACAAAAGATTATGGAAGCCGCAGCGGACGCATATGAAAAGACGAGCGGAGGCTATGCGGCGGCGACGGAGCAGATTGGCTATGCGCTGCGCAGCCTTTCCTCCGTGTCGGAATATGATAAAGCGCTGGCCGGTTTTTTTGACCAGTTAATGGAAATTGACAGTCTTTTGAATGATTTTAACCGGGAGCTTGCAGACTATATTGCAGAGGACGCATTTGATGAGGAAGCGTTTGCGCAGACGGAACAGCGGCTGGATACGGTCAACCGCATGAAATCCAAATATGGCAAAACAGTGGAGGAGGCGCTTTGCGCGCTGGAGGAAAAGAAAGCGCGGATTGCGACGCTTGCCGATTACGACGCGTATTTATCGTCGCTGCAGGAAAATTTTGCCAGAAGTGAGGAGGACGTCAAAATGCATGCCAAAGCCGTCAGCGCAATTCGGAAAGAAGCGGCGCACAGGCTTTCGGAGCAGATTCGCGCGCAGCTTCTGGAGCTGAATTTTCCGGACGTATCCTTTTCTATGCAGTTTGAACGGCTCAGCCATTATACGGCGGACGGATTTGACGACGCACAGTTTTTGATTTCGACGAATCCGGGAGAGCCGCAAAAGGCGCTGGAAAAAATCGCTTCCGGCGGTGAGCTTTCCCGCATCATGCTTGCGATTAAGACGACGCTGGCAGATGCGGACGCGGTTGGCACGCTGATTTTTGATGAAATCGACACCGGCATCAGCGGCCGGACGGCGCAGATGGTTTCAGAGAAGATGAATATGCTGGGGAGGAGCCATCAGATCCTTTGCATTACGCATCTGCCGCAGATTGCGGCGATGGCGGACAGCCATTATCTGATCGAAAAATCGGTAGAGAATCAGACGACGCTTTCTACGATTCGACCGCTTCTTATGGAAGAGAGCATAGAAGAGCTGGCGAGAATGCTTGGCGGAGTGAAGATTACCGATACGGTGCGAAAGAGCGCGCAGGAGATGAAGGAGCTGGCGGCAAACGCAAAGAAAGAGAAGGAACGCGCATAGGCTTTTGTTTTTATTTTTTGAAAGAAACTGGAAGCGGATGCAGAAAAATCATGGCGTGAACTCCCAAAAAATGTACATACTAGGAAGGATGCGAATTTGCGTATCCTTCTTTTTATTTGCGGAAAGGAGTCTGATCGTATGATTTTTTATCAATTTCAGAAGCACAGAAAACTGTTTTTTCTGGCCTCTTTTTTCTGTCTGACTGTTTTTGCGGCCAGGCTTTTATATGTATCCGTTCCAGATGAAATGTATGCCGTAGACGGTGAGATTGGAGAAGTGCGTCTGTCGCTTCCGGTAACGCTGGAACGAATGGAAGAGAGCATTCCCGTTTTTTCAGATAAAAAGGCGCAGTCTGATTCGGCCAAAACGGGCGAATACCGCCTGTTGTGCAAATTTATGAATCTGATTCCCGTCAAAGAGGTGACGGTGCATGCGGTAGAAAAGAGCTATGTTATGCCATCGGGCATTCCGATTGGAATCTATACGAAGACGAATGGCATTTTAATCATTGGAACCGGAAAGGTGACGGCGGACGATGGACTGAATTACGAGCCGGCGGATCAGATTGTAAGAGGCGGCGATTACATCAAAACGGTAAATGGCGAAAAGGTTTCGGGTAAGGAGGATCTGGTTCGTCTCGTCAATGCATGCGGTGGGGACGATGTTGTGCTGGGCATTTTGCGGGAAGGTGAAGAAATTGAAATTCGGATTACACCCGTAAGGCTTGCGGACGGCACGTATCGGCTTGGCATCTGGGTGCGGGATGATATGGCGGGCGTGGGCACGCTGACGTATATCGAGCAGGATCTTGGCTACGGCGCGCTGGGGCATCCGGTAAGCGATGCGGATACCGGCAGTAAAATCCTGCTTGAGACGGGAAATGTTTATAATACGGATATTGTGGGCATTGTCCGCGGCGAAAACGGTACGCCCGGAGAGCTGACGGGCGTGATTCATTACCGGCAGGAAAACTGTCTGGGCACGATCGAGGAAAATACGCAGACCGGAATTTACGGAACGCTGTATCAGGTCCCGCAGGAGATGGAAGAGGCGTTTGTCGAAGTCGGGATGAAACAGGAGATTCGGCTGGGCGAAGCGTATATTCTCTCGTCTCTGGACGGCGCGCTGCGGCAGTATCGCATCGAAATTGATGAAATAGAGTTTAACAGCAAGGAAGAAAATAAGGGGATTTTGTTTCATGTGACGGATGAGAAGCTTCTGGCGGAGACGGGCGGGATTGTGCAGGGGATGAGCGGCAGCCCGATCTTACAGGATGGGAAAATCATTGGAGCGGTGACGCATGTGTTTATATCGGACGCTACGAAAGGGTATGGGGTGTTTATTGAGAAGATGATGGAGCATTAGAGGCTGTGCAGACAGAGACAGAAAAGAACGCAACCGGGAGTTTGAAAACGGTTGCGTTCTTTTTTAGTCTGATTTCAGAAAGTCTATTCCATTTAGTAAGTCAAAGTTATATAATAAGGCCAGTGACAAATCGGGAATTATTACATCAGCGATACAGACGACAGCCTGACGCTGATCGAGTGTCTCCAAGACAAACAGAATGAGAGCATCTCTCTGGATATTCGGGCTGGACAGGCTCTGTGGGGCGCTGAGAAAGGAGCTGTACGGATAAAAATATGACGGAAAGACAAAAACTGATCGCACAGAAACTAGCCATGCAATCTGCCAAAAACAAGCTGAAGCAGCTATCCGGCGTCGCAGTATCAGAGCTTTATGGAGAAAACCAAAATCCGGCTCTGAACGAACTGACCGCAGCGTATCGCGCTACATTTTCGGATCATCAGGAACCATACAGCAGACTTCCCTATAAATCTTCCAAAGAAAAGATCTGCTCCTGGATCATTGACGCTATGGAACTGAAAGAGCAGGGAGAGTACTATTATTACTGCGGTTTATGGAGTAAAATTAAACTATTAGATATAAAATGCGCTGTGGCCGCTTTGTGGCGAAGTGAAAAAAATGTGTCGGGCTTTTTGCTTGCGGAAACAGATTTAAGCCGCATTATGGAATGCGGTCTCGATTCCCGGGATGAATACCATTTTTTAATCGACATCTGGACTTTCGGGCACAGTGTCTGTCTTTAATTTTATTTAGGAGGGATATCATGGCAAAGCGGCCGGCATTTTTTATTCGTCAGGAAAAAGTGGTACAGGATATATTTTCATTTGAATGGTTTCCTGGTTTTGCAATATCTCAGAAGCAAAAGTCTGTAGAGAGTCTGCATCATGCAATCCAAAAAGCAGATGCAGACGCAAGACCATTGGAAATCAGCACGAAGAGCAAAGTAACTGTCGGAATGAACTTAAGTGCATTCCATCTCAGGTTAAATAACTATACGCTTGAGAATGTTTTCCAGAGCTCCAAAGTTTTTTCAAACGGCGGTCCCTATCCTGATTTACTCGATGTGCCGCCGAAAGCTGCCAAACGCGATGAACGGCTGCATAATTCCGGAAATCTAAAAGCTTTTCGTTATCAAAATGAGGATTTTCCTCTCATTCCAAAAACAGTATTCTATGATTTTATCTATATTGCTGCGGTAAAAAATTCATTCGCAGCGGACGAAATCAAAGAAATTTCAAGCTATAATTACTTTACCGATATTGAGTTTAATCCTGCAAAAAGCATCAATACCCAGGCGAGATCTGCTGCGATCATCCGGCTTTTGCTTGAGGAGTATGGGGAGCTGCCGGATTTTTCAAAAGAGGACTTTATACAATATCACGAAGAACATGTCGTTTACGATCCCCTGATTTAGAGAGGAGCTGTTATCATGGATTTACAGGAGAGGGCAGTTGTGCTTGCCAGACGCCTGCACGATGAAAATATCATAAAAATGAATGATCTGGATCAATTAAAAAATAAGACCTATGAGGAAATTGTCTTATTGCTCAGGCAAAAGCTTAAAGAGACCTATCCGCAGACAAAATTAAAACGCATGATGAAAAGCGTTCATTTTGCAAATGGTTTCACGGATGAGCGTTTGAAACGGGTTGCGTTTATTCTTACGGATGAAATTGAGCAATATCTGACCTTAAATAAATTCCTTGATCACGATACGTCTGTTGAATTTTTTAATAATAAAATCACAGCCGCCGATTTTGTCATAAATGCAACTTCTCTGGTCGAAGTTGCATTTGAAAGCTTATGTATCTGCAAAGGGCGGAAAATGTAAAAGGAGACGATTCGCATGTTAGAAAATAAATATCATTTTGAATTTCCTCAATTATATCAGACTTTACTGGAAGATAGAATGTTTGACTATACTGCGCCTCAATATTTACTGGATTATAAATTTTTCGGCGCAGACATAGAACCTTTTTCATTCGAAGAATCATTACAAAACTATGAAGATTTTCCCTTTTGGGATAAAGACCCGTCAAAACAAATATTCCCTTTTGCGCAGACAGGTGGAGGTGACTGGTATGGATTTTGCTTTAGCATGAAAAACGATACGTCATTACCTATCGTTTTGATGTATCATGACAGTGATCATGCACTGGTCTTAGCAGATCATTTGGAAGACTTTATTTTTTATAAAATGCTTATGGCTTCATTTAAAGTTGATGATGAATGCGATGACGAAACATTCAAAACAGAGCTGCAAAGGGTCTTATCAACACATAGGAAATATCTGAAAAAAGAATATGTTAAAGTTTTAGAGCGGCTCTATGCCGGGTCATTTGGGAAATTATCTGACTGTGACTTAGAAAAACTCTATGTAAAGGAAACGGCTTTTACGAGATTTAATGAAGAATTATATTGTGGAATTTAGTTACATGAAAACCGGAATGTGGGCAACGTGGGGATTGTGCATATTTCAAGAGTGATCATTAGTGCAAGTCGAAGGATGGATCTTCCAGCATATTATTCTGAATGGTTGTTTTATAGGCTCAAAGAGGAGTGTGTTCTGGTAAGAAATCCTATGAATATTCATCGAATTGCCAGGGTGAATTTATCTCCTGATGTTGTTGATGGCGTCGTTTTCTGGACGAAAAACAAGGCGCCGATGCTGAGTCGCCTTTCTGAATTGGATAGATGTAATTGCTGTTTTCAGTTTATGGTGAATGCATATGAAAGGGATGTGGAGACCAGCCTTTCATCAAAAAACACGATCATTATACCGGCATTTCAAAAATCATCTCAGGCAATTGGACGTGAAAAAGTAATATGGAGGTACGATCCTATTTTCTTTAATGATCGATATACCATGGAATATCACTGTAAATATTTCAAGACGCTGGTGGAAAAACTTGGCGATTATACCGAAAAATGCACGGTAAGTTTTCTTGATTTATATTGAAATACTGCCCGAAACACGCAGCCTTTAAGCATACAACAGGAAACAGGAGAGCAACGATTTGAAATTATGCGGAGATTTTCAGATGTTTTTATGCTCACTGTATTGATCAGGAGAGGTTTGAACGGATTAGAAAATGTAAATTAGCGATAGGTAAGGATTCAAATCAACGAACGGAATGTGGTTGTCCGTATTGTTATGCAAATTATTCATTAAAACTGTTATAAAAAATACATAGTGTCTGCTTGCCAAGTGCTTAACCCTTAGTTTTGCTGACTTTGAGTGT
>CANSKO010000006.1 GCA_947647505.1 uncultured Roseburia sp.
TGAAAGTGGAAGCGAATATTTATCAGGATTCCGAAAATCCGAAGAAGTTCAGGGTAGATTTATATTTTGGAAGGGATGAACGGGGAAAAATTATAACAGGCAGGAGCATTTCGTTCTGCCTGTTTTTGAATAATATTACGAGATTTTACACGTTTTAGCATACTATTAAGAAGGGGAAATAGGTTTTGGAGAAATATGAGGGAGGAACATTCATGAGCGTTTTGTTTGCAAGGCATGCGGAGACTGATTGGAACATAGAGAAAAGAGTGCAGGGGACAACGGATATTCCTTGAACAAAAATGAGATAAAGCAGACAAAGCTTCTGTGAGAGAAGCTTGAAAAGGAAAATGTAAACCTCCACCGAGCGTATAGCAGTCGCCAAATAAGAGCATTAACAATAGCTGAGGTAGTTGGTTCGAGATTTAATGTACCAGTGAAAGTGATTTTTAGATTAGAAGAAATGAATTTTTGATTATTTGAAGGACACAACAGGTTTTTTATTGGCGGCAGTAAGAACAGATAGTAGTTGACAAGCAGGAATAATAGTTTTTATAATAATATTAGTAAAAATGGTTGAATATGCTAATTTAAGTGTCTCATATTTCAGCTATATAAGCAGGAGGAAACATTGAAATGAAAAGCATTCGTACCAAAATCACTGTATGTCTTATTTTGACTGTTTTGATTGGGCTGGTTGCATCAGGATGTGCAAGTATCATGTTAAGCTACAACAATACCATGGCCACTGTAGAGAAGATGATGAGCCAAACGGCGGTCCTGGCAGCAGGACGCGCGCAGCAGGAGCTGGCGGCATATAAGAATGTTGTCATGGAGGTGGGGTGCATTCCGCAATTGTCCGACTCGGAAGTGTCAGTGGAAGAAAAACAGACTATTATCGACGAGCGTGTTTCCATGCATGGTTTTCAGAGAGGGAATGTTGTCGGCGCGGATGGCATCAGTATTTTTGACGGAAATGATTATTCAGACCGTGAATATGTCCGTCAGGCTATGGAGGGAAATGTATTTGTATCGGAACCTTTGGTGAGCAAAATTACAGGGGAATTGTCTATTATGGTGGCTGCGCCTTTATATTCTGAGGGGAACGCCAGGCAGTCCATTGTGGGCGTTGTGTATTTTGTTCCGCGAGAAACTTTTTTGAATGATATTGTATCGGCGATTCAGATTGGAGAAAACAGCAGAGCTTATATGATTAATAAGTCCGGCGGTACGATTGCTGATATCACGCTTGATACCATTACGGTTCAGAACATAGAAGCAGAAGCGCAGAGTGACGCATCGTTGCAGGAGCTGGCGGCAATTCATGGAGAAATGCGTCAGGGGAAAAATGGATTTGGAAGTTATACAAAGGGAGAAGATAAAATGTTTGCGGCCTATGCTCCTGTGCCGGATACGGACGGTTGGAGTATTGCAGTGACTGCGCCGCAGATCAATTATCTGGCCTCTACACGGGACGCAATGGTCATCAATATTGCGGTGATTGTGGGATCTATATTGATTTCTGCTATTGTTGCGCTGCTTCTGGCCCGCAATATCGGTAATCCCATGAAGGTTTGTGTCAAGCGCATGAAGCTGCTTGTGGAGGGTGATCTGGATACGCCGATGCCCAAGATTTCCAACAGGGATGAGACGGGCGTACTTGTCAGATCCACTGAGGCGCTTGTGGAAGGGCTGCGAATTGTCATTAATGATATTAGTTATTTGCTCAATGAGATGGCAAATCAGAACCTGGATATTCATACGGAACACGAAGAGGTATATGTTGGCAGTTTTCGAGATATTTTACATTCCATGCGAAATATGAGAGTTGAGCTGAATGGCGCCATGCGTCAGGTCAATCATTCCGCAGAAGAGGTGGCAAATGCCAGCAGTCATCTTTCATCAAGCGCGCAAACGCTTAGTCAGGGAACTACGGAACAGGCCAGCTCGGTACAGGAATTGGCGGCCCAGATCAGTATCATTTCCGAAGAGGTTAAGAATACGGCAAACGGGGCGTTGGATGTCAGGAGCCAGACACACCAGACCGGTGAAAAAGTTTTCTTGTGTAACCAAAAGATGCAAAATCTGGTAGAGGCCATGAAAAAGATCCGGACCAGTTCCGAAGAGATTGAAAAGATTCTTAAGACAATAGATGATATTGCGTTCCAGACAAATATTCTTGCTCTGAATGCGGCGGTAGAAGCTGCCAGAGCTGGCAGTGCAGGGGAAGGATTTGCTGTTGTTGCGGAAGAGGTTCGCAGTTTGGCTGGCAAATCTGCACAGGCAGCGAAAAATACATCGGAGCTGATAGAAAACTCCACAGAAGCAGTACATATGGGTACGGAGATTGCCCAAAATACGGCAGATGTTTTGCTTGGAGTGGTAGAAAGCATTCAGTCGGTGGTGGGTGCAATCGATCATATTGCAATCGTATCAAACGAGCAGTCAAAGTCGGTTGAGCAGGTTTCAGAGGGAATTAATCAGATTTCGTTGGTTGTGCAAAGTAATAGCGCAACTGCGGAAGAAGGCGCAGCGGCCAGTGAGCAGCTTTCTGCTGAGGCTGCTTGTCTGAAAGGATTGGTCGATCAGTTTACGCTTGCTTCAGATTAAGCGGCGAATTAAAAGAAATGGATCTGAAATCCGAACTGGGACAAAATCGGATACGCCAGTTGTTTTTGGAAAACTTTAAAAAGAAAAAGTAACGAAGGATCTGGCAAATATGGGAGAGGAAATATGCTGAAACTGGGACTTGTATTTGCAGGCGGCGGCGGAAAAGGGGCGTATCAGATCGGAGTATGGAAAGCGCTGCGGGAAACAGGGCTGGATTACTATGTGTCCGCGGTCGCAGGGACTTCTGTCGGGGGACTGAATGCGGCTCTGTTTTTGCAGGGAGATTATGAGAAGGCGGAAGGTATCTGGCGCAATATTTCTCCGGAGCAGATTTTATCCGCTCCCATCAGACAGGGAAAAACGGAAAAACATGGCTTTGGCATGTTTACGAGAGACGGATTGACAGAAATCATAGAAAAATCGCTGGATATATCCGTGTTTGACCGAAGCGATAAAAATTGTTATCTCTCCTGCTATAAGAGAAAGGAAGACTGCGCGCGGCGGGAAGAAGGAAGCGCTTCAAACGGGATTTTGGAGGAGCGGGCGTCTTATTTTAATATGAGGGAGTTTTCATATGAAGAAAGAAAGCGCCTTTTGCTTGCGACGTCGGCCCTACCGTTTGTTTTTCCGGAGGAAAAAGTGCGGGGCATGTATCTGGTGGATGGAAGCGTGAAAGATAATGTCCCGGTCGAGCCGTTATGCAGACTGGAAGGATGCGGCATGGTATTGGCGGTTCATTTGAACCGGGAGGCTGATATCATTGATGCCGACAGATTTTCAGGCGCGCAAATTCTGGAAATTGTGCCGCAGGATAGTCTGGGAGGCGTGTGGAGCGGGGTATTGGATTTTAAACCGGAGCATGCAAAGAAACGGATTTTGCAGGGGTATGAGGAGACGGCGCCGTTGTTTTCGGAAATTTCAAAATATCTGACGTACTTTTCTCAAAGTAAAAAGCGGCTGGAAAAGAAGTGGATTTATTCGAAAATATTACAATGGCAAAATGAGAAGCATCAATCTTACCATATAAAAGCAAATGATTTATGAGAGGGGCAGTCGAATGGACGAGAGACATTCTTTCATTGAAACAAACGAGTTTCGGAAAGAATTGGAAGCGGAACTGGACGACTATGTAAAGGGATGGAAGGATGAAGAGCTGTTTGCGCTTTTTACCGAGTGTACGACGTACCTTTCTGCAACAAAAAACAGAATACGCGCGTTGGAGCAGCAGGGCGCTCTGAAGCGTATTGCAGGATTTTTCAGCGGGAAAAACCGTAAATTAAAAATAGACATTTTAAGAAAGACGAATCATACATCTAAGATTTTATTTGAAATCGTCCGCATTTTAACGCATCGGATTACAATGGTAGATGAGCGTGTGGACGAGCTGTTTGAAGACCAGATCAGAATCCATAATGAACTGCTTATGCTGCAAAAGGCGCAGAGAAGATATGACTGTAAGCTGGAGGAACACGATGCGCGAATCAGAATCATGGAGCGGTTTCTTTCGGGTAAAAGGCAGTATGCAGCTTTGCCGGACGGCAAAAAGATTCTGACGGTTGTTTCTGATCTATTTGACATTACGAAGGGGAATTGGGAAATTGATACGGGAATGCTGGAAACGTGTCTGTTTGACCAGCTGAATCTGCCGGAACAGGTAGAGGCGGAAGCGTTTTACAATTTTCTCATAGAAGATCCGGCCGAATTGTCATTATATATGAAAAGCGGCTGCTGCTTTGCCGATTCTGACAATCTGTCCGATTGCGGAAGGGTGATATGCCGTATAAACGATTTTTATGAAGAAAGTCCGCAGCTGATTCGGCGGGCAAATGAAAAGAGGGTGTCTCCGGCTGAATTATGCATGCAGGAATTTCAGGAGCATTGGAGCAGGGATATTTCTCAATATCTGAATGTTTTACGGTTATGCGAAGATCTGCTTTATGATCTGGAAATTGCAAGCTATTTATATACGGAACCGGACAGTCCGGATATGGAAAGAAACGATTCCAAAAAGGATCTTTGCAGGGTGGAAGCGGTAAAAGAGAAAAAAAAGAAAAAGCGCATGATTATTTTTTCGTCTGAAAAACTGCAGATTTTTTCTGAAGACGGGGAAAGCATGTCTTACTTTGAGGATACGGGAAAACATAATCTGCTTTTGCCGGGGCAGGAGAAGCTGTTGAAAAAAGAAATCGACGCGCTGCCGGAAGCGGAGCGCATTGTCGTTGTCCCTTCCCAAATTCTGGCGGGCGATTATGACCTTTTCAGCGGCGAGTGCATTGATGGAATATGCAGCTTTATCAGCAGAGCAGATTATTATATGTATTTATGGCATGCCAATTTTGCCCGGCATGCGGCGCGGGATTGCGTTATCGTGATAGAAGAGTATGATAAGAAGATCCGGGCGCAGGCGTATCAGGTAAAAGAAGGCGGGTATGCAAAGTATGCAGAGTCAGGCGGCATAAGCTGGCTGAGAAATGGAAAGCATTTGCTGATGGATTTGGAGGAGAAGAACTTTTTTGCATCCATACGCAAAGAAGAGGCGGAGTTTATTATTCTAAGCGACCACAAAAACAAGGAAGAGAAGAAGCTGTCCAGAAACGGGATGCGTATTACAAAGACAGATTCGTCATGGGAAGAAAAATGGAAGGATGGACAAGAGTTTGATATGGAAACAGACAGATTGCTGAGCTGCTCGACCGTATACGAATTTCACAATGAAGACCGTAGATTTCTTAAGAGGGAGGGGAACGCATGAAAGGGAAGGTCGCTGCAATGCCAAAATGTTTGAAAAGGAAATGCCCGTTTTGCTTTGAGGAACTGGGCAGGATAGAAGGGATGCGCCGCAGAATCCGCAAAGTGTGTCGCTGTAAAAGCTGTGGCAGCGTGATAGATGAAAAATGGATGTTCTGGTAGTCGTATTTTATAAGAGATCAAAAAGAAACAGAGCTGTCATTGCAGGGAGCATTCCGGATGCAATGGCGGCTTTTTTGCTGCGGACAGTGCAGAGAACAAGGAAACTACTTGCGGTTTGATGGGAAAAGAAGTAAAATCAATAAGAAAAGAGAACGATACGCGCGTTATTTTTACGATAGGAAGACGGCTTTTGCAAAGGTTGTTCTTTTTTGAAAAAAGGAAGCATAGGAATACAGGGGAGGAAGCATACTATGGTGGAATTTATTACAAATCTCAACAATGTGGTAAATAACATTGTCTGGGGCTGGCCGGCTTTGATTCTGCTTGCATTTGTCGGTATTTTAATGACGGTTCTGACAGGTTTTTTTCAACTGCGCCACATACGGCACTGGTTTTCGATGACGCTTGGGGCGATGTTTAAAGATAAGAGCGTTGTCGGACATACAAAGGATCGCTCGATTTCGCAGTTTCAGTCGTTGTGCACGGCGCTTGCGGCTACAGTGGGCACCGGAAATATCGTTGGCGTGGCGGGCGCGATTATGGCCGGCGGTCCGGGAGCCGTGTTCTGGATGTGGCTGATTGCGTTTTTTGGCATGATGACGAATTATTCTGAAAATGTGCTGGGCATTTATTTTCGGAGAAAAAACAGCGTGGGAGAGTGGTCCGGAGGCGCGATGTATTACCTCAGAGACGGTCTGGGGGCGAAGCCGGGCTGTAAAATGATTGGTTCGATTCTGGCCGTGTTATTTTCCGTTTTCTGCTTTCTGGCGTCGTTTGGCATTGGAAATATGACGCAGGTGAATTCGATTTCCGGAAATATGCACGCCGTGTTTGGCGTGCCGACCTGGGTTACGGGGATTGTGGTCCTGGCGTTCGGGGGACTGGTCATTGTAGGCGGAATTAAAAGAATTGCTTCCGTCACGGAGAAAATTGTGCCGTTTATGGTAGTTTTGTATATTGTGGGAAGCGTTGTCATCTTTTTTACAAATATTTCGCAGGCGGGCGCGGTGTTTGGCGCAATCTTTCGGAGCGCATTCGCTTTACAGGCGGCGGGCGGCGGCATCGTGGGCTATGGCATAAAGCTTGCCGTGGAGCAGGGGATGAAGCGTGGCGTATTCTCCAATGAGGCGGGGCTTGGCTCTTCGGTTATGGTGCATTCCAATTCCAATGTCAGCGAGCCGGTTCGACAGGGCATGTGGGGGATTTTTGAAGTATTCGCCGACACGATTGTCGTGTGCACGCTGACGGCGTTTTCGGTGCTTTCTTCCGGGCTGGTCGATTTGGATACGGGCGTTACGGCAGCGGGATACGGCGGAATTGAGCTGACGAAGGCCAATATCGTGTCAACGGTTTTTTCGATTCATTTTGGAAAAGCCGGCGCAGGCTTTGTGGCAGTGGCCGTTATGCTGTTTGCTTTTTCAACGGTGTTGGGCTGGAGCCATTATGGAAGCAAGGCGTGTGAATTTCTGTTCGGAGAAAAATGCACGATAGCGTACCGGGTGATTTTTGTGGCGGCCATTTATGGCGGCGCCGTGATGGGAGACAATCTGGCGTGGGATCTTGCAGATACGTTTAACGGCATGATGATGATTCCAAACCTGATAGGCGTGCTGGCGCTTTCGCCGCTTGTGTATCGGATTACAAAAAATTATATCAACCGCAAAATAAAAGGGAAAAAGGAAAAACCCATGTTGTCCGCATTTGCAGACATTCAGCGGGAGCAGGAGAGAAAGCAAACTACATAGATGATGACGAGAGATGATTTTTTAAAAGAACTGCGGATATTTTTGCAGGGAAGGATTTCGCAGGTGAAGATCAATGAACATCTGCGGTATTATGAAAATTACATTATAGAAGAATCCAGAAAAGGACGAAGTGAAGCGGAAGTGCTTGAATCGCTTGGCAGCCCGCGGCTGATTGCAAAGACGATTGCAGAGGTAATGGATGAAGACGCCGACGATTTTCAGCCCAAGAAGCCGCATTCGCATGGAAAGGCCGGCAGAATTTTTGGGGTGGCCGCCGTTTGTCTGTTTGCCGTGCTGCTTTGGAGGATCGGTATTTTTTTGCTGCCGTTTCTTGCGGCGGTCTTTATGACGGGCGCCATTTTGTATCTGGTATATCTGATATTTTCTGGAAATAAAAAATAATCTGTATATTTCGCCTCCGGAGCGCAGATAATATAGCTGCAAATATGTTTCAGGAGGTAAAGAAAAATGGCAAAAAACAGTGAAAACAAAAATTCCAACAGCTACAACTTAAAGAGCTACAGTCAGAATGCGGCGGGCAAAAACAGCGCTTCAAACAATGGTTCCAACAAATCTTCCAACAGCGCGTCGAACAAGTCTTCCAATAAGTCGTCCAATAAGGCTTCTGACAGCATGTCGGATCACGCTTCTGACTGCGGCCGCTAAACGGAGTGACTGGAAGAAAACGAATGGTTTGAGTGGCATAAGAGGAAAAACTGCATAAGATAACTTAGAAAACAGGTTACAAACGATGGTTTGCAGCCTGTTTTCTACATAGAAAATATAATTGGAGAAGTGAGAATGGAGCGGACGGACGTATATGGATTTGAGATGTTACAGCCGGAAGAAATTGCGCGGGTTGTAAAAAAAGAGCGGGCCATGCTGGTGGATCTGCGGGGAGAAGAGAGTTACCGGGAAGGACATATTCGAAATGCCGGAAACTATCCGATTGCATACATAGACGAATGGAGCAGGGATCTGCCGGACCAAAGAAGTCTGATACTCTATTGCGAGCATGGGAATCAAAGTCTTTTGGCGGCAAGAAAGCTAAGGAAGCGGCCGGGCAAAGTTTACACGGTTGTCGGAGGATATCAGGCGTATCAGAAGCACGAAAAACAGGGCGGGATGCAGGAATAAAAAGATTGACACTGCCGGTATTAGGGGATAAGATGATAAAGAAACAAATAGCGGACAAACAACGGAGAGGCAAATGAAAAAACTGGAATTGATTGCGCCCTGCCATTTTGGGCTGGAGGCTGTTTTAAAAAAAGAAATCTATGATCTTGGATACGAGATTTTGCAGGTGGAGGATGGAAAAATTACGTTTGAAGGAGACGCGGAAGCGATTTGCCGGGCGAATATTTTCCTGCGCACAACGGAGCGGATACTTTTAAAAGTGGGCGAATTTCCGGCAGAGACGTTTGAAGAGCTGTTTCAGGGGATCAAAGCGCTGCCGTGGGAGGCGTATCTTCCTCTGGACGGTAAATTTTGGGTGACAAAAGCGTCTTCGATCAAAAGCAAACTGTTCAGCGCTTCGGATATTCAGTCGGTTGCGAAGCGGGCTATGGTGGAACGGATGCGGGCGGCTTATGGCGCAGACTGGTTTTCGGAAGAAGGCGCTTCGTATCCGGTTCGTATTTTTTTGATGAAAGACAAGGTTACGGTGGCGATAGATACGACAGGGGAATCGCTGCATAAGAGAGGATACCGCCAGCTTTCCGGCAAGGCTCCTCTGACGGAGACGCTTGCGGCGGCGCTGCTTCTTCTGACGCCGTGGAGAGCGGACCGCGTACTGGTCGATCCCATGTGCGGAAGCGGGACGTTTCTGATTGAAGCCGCTATGATGGCGGCAAATATTGCGCCGGGCATGCAGCGTCATTTTCTTTCCGAGACGTGGGACAACCTGATTCCGGCGGATATGTGGGAAGCGTGCTTTGCGGAGGCGAAAGAAATGGTCGATCGTGACGTTTCCGTTGACATACAGGGGTATGACATAGACGAAGACGTGATTCGGGTGGCAAGGGAAAATGCCAGGCGCGCCGGCGTGGAAGAGATGATCCATTTTCAGAGACGGGCAGTGGATGCGCTGCATCATCCGAAAAAATATGGGTTTCTCATTACGAATCCGCCCTATGGAGAAAGACTGGAAGAGAAAGAAGCGCTTCCGGCTCTTTATACGGCGCTTGGGACGGCGTTTCGCGGGCTGTCTGACTGGTCGCTGTATATGATTTCCGGTTACGCGGATGCAGAGAAATACATCGGACGCAGAGCGGATAAGAACAGAAAAATTTACAACGGCATGATTAAAACATACTTTTATCAGTTTTTTGGAGCAAAGCCGCCAAAGAGAAAAAAGAATTAGAGGGAAACGATGCGTGATACAAGGCGTTATATTTTGCTGGCAGGGATTGCCGCTGCAATCTGCATTGTGCGGTTTCATCCGTTTGGCAGCGAGTTGGATTCGGTTGGGACGTTTCGCGGAGCGGAGCTTTCTGCGCAGATCTGGAATCCGTTGATTGCCGGGTCGGTGAATGAGAAAAAAATTTCGGTTGCGATTGACAGCCGTGCGTACAGCAGTCAGGATACGCAGATTTATATGGATGAGAACCGGAATCTGATGGTTCCGGCCGATATACTGACGGAAGGGCTGCGATGCAGCGCGCATTTGTATGGAGAAGAAGAGCTTTTGATTGAAAAGCGCAGCGACGTCGTTTCTATGCGGTTAAATGAGACAGAGTTTTTGCTCAATGATACAAAGCGTCGCCTGCATTCTCCGATGAGGGAGGAAGACGGGACATTTTTTGTCAGCCTTTCGGAGGTGTCGGAAGCGATCGGCTATCAATTTACCTGGGATATGGAAGAGAATCAGGCAACGGCGGTAGATCTATCCGACGTAGCGGCGATTGTTCCGGTCAGCTATGACCTGCGCAAAAGGGGGCGGGCCGGAGCCGTAAAAAATCAGGGAAATACAGGCACCTGCTGGGCGTTTGCCTCGCTTGCCGCTTTGGAATCTGCAATGCTGCCCGAAGAGGCGGCGCAGCTTTCTCCCAATCATATGAGCAGAAACAGCTCGTATATCATCGATCGTTACGCGGGCGGTGAATATACGATGGCGCTGGCGTATCTTCTGGCGTGGCAGGGACCGGTGTATGAAAAAGACGATCCGTTTGACGGTGAAAAAAGAGAAGGAATTCCTCCCGTGAAGCATTTACAGGAAATGCAGATTATGGAAGGCAAAGATTACGCAAAGATCAAAGAAGCCGTTTTCCTGTATGGAGGCGTGCAGACGTCTCTGTACAGCGCGTTAAACAATGGTTTGGGGGAATCTGCGTTTTTTAACAGGGAGGAAAATGCGTATTGCTATATTGGAACGGAGAAGCCGAATCATGAGGTCGTGATTATTGGATGGGACGATCATTTTCCAAAAGAAAGCTTTCCGGTGAACGTCGAGGGCGACGGCGCGTTTCTCTGCCAGAACAGCTGGGGAGAGGCGTTTGGCGACGGCGGGGCTTTTTACGTATCGTATTATGATACCAATATTGGAAGCCACAACGTCGTATATACGAAGGTAGAGGATACGAATAATTACGATAAGATTTATCAGTCGGATTTGTGCGGATGGGTCGGACAGATTGGATTCAACAAGCCTTCCGTCAGCGGTGCGAACGTGTATACGGCAGAAGAAAGCGAATGCCTGTCGGCCGTTGGATTTTATGCGGTCGGGAAGAATACGCGCTACCGTATTTCCCTGGCGCATAACGTTTCGGATACGGCGGCCTTTGACGGGGGTGAAACGATCGCAGAGGGGACGCTGGAAAATGCAGGATTTTATACGATTCCGGTCAAAAAGGAGATTGAGCTTGCGCCGGGTGAGCGTTATGCCGTTATTTTGAGTCTGGAAACGCCGGAAGCCGTGCATCCGATGGCAATCGAATACGCGGCGGACGCGGCGACGGAGGCGGTAGACCTTTCGGACGGAGAGGGCTATATCAGTCCGGGAAGCGGAAGGTGGGAGCGCGTGGAAGAGACGTTTTCCTGTAATTTGTGCATCAAGGCATATACGAATGTAAAGCAGGGAGGATAAGGCGTTGGAGGAAAGAATCCTGAAAAAAACGGCCGTGTCTGTGCTTGTGATTTCGCTTGCCGCCTGTCTGCTGCTTCCGTTTTTCCCACGCATGCAGAGGGCGTCGGAAGCGCTCTTTACGGCATATCGGGAATATCGGACGAAGACGAAGGCCGAGCGGCTGCATATGACGGGGCTTGAGCTTTTGGAATATAACAATGCGCAGGCAAGTGAGGAAGCGGGCGGCGATGTGACGTTTCCGGGACAGCTTCGATTGGAGCTGCCGTTTGGCGTGTCGGGACAGGATCTGGAAGTGACGCAGGATTATCTGACGCAGACGGCGCTGATTCAGATTCCCTATGCGGGAGAATCCTATTTTTATGAACATCCGGTTCTGGGAAGCAGCGATCATATGGAAAGCCTTATGTATGAGAGCCAGAAGGGATACGGCACGGTAGAGCTAAAGATGGATCAGGTCTATGAGCTGCGCACGGAATATGACGAAGCGTTCTTTTATGTCGATTTTCTGAGGCCAAAGGAGCTGTACGACAGGGTGGTCGTCATAGACGCCGGACATGGGGGAGATGTGCCGGGGGCAACGAAACAGGGCGTCTGCGAAAAGGACATCAATCTGGATATTCTTTTAAAATTAAAAGAGCTTTTTGATGCGGAAGAGGACGCTTCCATCGGCGTGTATTATACAAGGACGGACGATACAAATCCTGATTTGGAAGAGCGCGCAGGACTGGTGAATCAATCCGATGCGGATTTGCTGGTCAGCATTCACAACAATGCGACAAAGAGCGGCAGGATGTCCAGCATCAACGGAACGCAGGTGATGTATCAGGATACAGAGGAAGAGGCGGCGGACGGTGCAAAAGAGCTGGCGCAGATCTTCCTGGAAGAGGTGACAAAAGCAACCGGAAGCTCCAACAAAGGGCTTTTGTCCGGGAGCGAGGTTTATATTATGAACCAGAGCAATGCGCCGGCGGCGCTGATTGAAGTCGGTTTTATGACAAATCAGGAGGAGCTTACAAAGCTTCGGTCTGTGGAATATCAAAAGCGGGCGGCGCAGGGGATATACAATGCGATTTTACGGGCGCTGGAGGAAGGATATTAAACAAAAGGAGACGTTTATGGAAAGAGTGACCATTGTGTTTGCTACGGGCAATGTGGATAAAATGCGGGAGATCCGCTCGATTTTAGGAGACGTTGATGCAGAAATTCTCTCTATGAAGGAAGCGGAGATTCTGGCTGACATTGCAGAAGACGGAGCTTCTTTTGAGGAGAATGCGATGATTAAGGCAAAAGCCGTCGCCGGACTTTTGCATCGGACGGATGCGATTGTGCTGGCGGATGATTCCGGGCTTGAAATCGATTATCTGAACGGGGAGCCGGGCATTTATTCCGCGCGTTATCTGGGCGAGCATACGTCGTACGAGGTCAAAAATGCAGAGCTGCTCAAGCGTCTTTTGGGCGTGCCGGAGGAGAAACGGACGGCTCGTTTTGTCTGCGCTGCAGCGGCCGTTTTGCCATCGGGGGAAACGTTTGTAAAACGGGGGACGATTGAGGGCTATATCGGAGAGAAGCCAGCCGGGGCGCATGGCTTTGGATATGATCCGATTTTTTATTTAAAGGAGAGCCGCTGTTCTACGGCGGAGCTGACAGAGGAGCAGAAAAATGCGATAAGCCACAGAGGAAAGGCGCTGCGCGCCGTTAAAGAAGAACTTTTTAAGCGGGATAAAGGGGTTTAAGATGAAAGGACTGATCATCAGCGATACGCATGGCAGACATGTCAATCTGAAAGCCGTGCTGAAGGCGGAGCGGCCGATTGACCTTGTGCTGCATCTGGGCGATGCAGAGGGATGTGAAGCGTATATCGAGGAGCTTGCCGGCTGTCCGCTCTATATTGTGTCGGGAAACAGCGATTTGTTTTCGACGCTGCCGCAGGAGCGTGAATGCGAAATTGGGACGCACAGGATTTTTATGACGCACGGGCATTATTACGGCGTCAATACGGGGATGGAGGATATCCGGAAGGAAGCGGAAGGCAGAGGGTGCGACGTTGTGCTGTTCGGGCATACGCATCGCCCGCTGATTGCGCATGGAAAGCGGGTGGTGGCGGTGAATCCCGGGAGCCTTTCGTATCCGAGGCAGGAAGGAAGGCAGCCTTCCTATGTCATAATGGAGATGGATGCAAATGGGGACCTTTCATTTTCCATCCATTATCTGGATGAAATATAAAAAAAATATTAAAAAACGTTCCATGCGCAACAGCGGCGAATGAAATTGTGATACACTATAGCAGTTTCCCGAAGTTAGTTGCACAGTCGTATGAGTGGAGGATGGAATGATAAAGTACAGTGTCAGAAAGCCGTTCACGGTTTTGGTGGCGGTGATTATTGTGTTAGTAATCGGCCTTGTTTCGCTTACCGGAATGAAAACGGACCTTTTGCCGGATATGAGCATGCCGTATATGATCGTGATTACGACGTATCCGGGGGCAAGTCCCGAAAAGGTGGAGGAGAGCGTTACAAAACCGATGGAGCAGGCGCTTGGCACGATCAACGGCGTAGAACATGTAACAAGCACGAGCGCGGAGAATTACAGCATGGTTATGCTGGAATTTGAAGAAGATACGAGCATGGATTCTGCGATGGTGAAGGTTTCATCGGCGACGAATCAGATCGAATCCTCCCTTCCGGACACCTGCGGCACGCCAAATATCATGGAACTGAGCATGGATATGATGGCGACGATGTATGCCAGCGTCAGTTATGAAGGAAAAGATATTTATGAATTGTCGGATTTTGCAGAAGACGTGGTCGTCCCGTATTTTGAGCGGCAGTCCGGCGTGGCGAACGTATCCGGGATTGGCATGGTGGAGCAGACGATTGAAGTGCGTCTGAATCAGCAGAAGATCGATGATATCAATGATAAGATTTTACATTTAACGAATGATAAGCTAAACGACGCCAAAACAGAGCTTTCCGATGCAGAGAGCTCTCTGTCGGATGCGAAGTCTAAAATTCAGAAGCAGGAGCGCGACTTATCGAGTCAGCAGGATGCAACGTCTGCCGAGCTTGCGGACGCGACGCTGAAGCTGAATGAGGCGGTTGCTTCAAGGGCCGCGTATGAATCGCAGCTAAACAGCTTAAAAGCCAGCAAGAGCGCGTTAGAGGGAGAAAAGAAGGCTTACAAAGAGAATAAAATACAAAGTACATACAACGGCTTAAATGAAATGTTTGCGCAGATGAAGGCGGCCGTTTCGGCCATGCAGACGCAGCTTGGCGCATACAGCCCGCTGGATGCGGCGCAAATGCCGGATAATGTGAAGGATGCGATCGACAATCCGTCGAAGCTGAACTATTTTAAGAAAGCCGTGGAAACGCTTTCCGCCATGCCGGAATCGCAGATGGACAAAAGCATCGCAAAACAGGCGAAGGAGCTGGATAAAAAGACGTTAAAGCAGCTGTATGACATTGTAAACGTGCGTCTTCCGCAGATCGAAACGGAGCTTGCAAGTCTGGAAGTGGAAATCAAGGTGGCGGAAGAGGTTTTAAAACAGGTAGAGACGCAGATGTCCGCCATTGATGACGCTTATAAACAGGCGGAATCCGGCAAGATATCGGCGGCGGCGGGGTTTGGCTCCGGCAGCGCGCAGATTTCAGCGGCAAAGACGGCGATGGAAGAGGCGCAGGAGGAGCTTGAGAACGCCAATAAGACGTATCAGGATTCTGTGAAGGAAGCGAGGAAAAATGCAAATATCAATCAGATGCTGACGCTTGAGGCGCTTTCCGGCATGATTTATGCGCAGAATTTTTCCATGCCGGCCGGGTACGTGGATGATAAGGACGATAAGCAGTGGCTGTTAAAGGTCGGAGAAAATTATGGCAGCGCGCAGGAGCTTGAGAAGATGGTTCTCTGTGAAATTGACGATATCGGCGATATCCGCCTGAGCGACGTGGCGGACATTACGACGATTGACGACGCGGGGGAAGCGTATGCGAGGGTAAACGGAGATCCCGGCGTAATACTTTCGATTTATAAGGGAAGCACGGCCGGCACGAGCGAAGTGTCGGCAGACTGTAAAAACGCGATAGAAGAGCTGGAGGCGGAATATCCGAAGCTTAATATTACGCCGCTTGTGGATCAGGGCGATTATATTTCCATGATTATCGAAAGCATTGTTTCCAGTATGGTGATTGGCGCCCTGCTTGCAATTCTGATTCTTGCGGCGTTTTTGACGGATGTGCGGCCAACGCTTGTCGTGGCGTTCTCCATTCCGTTCAGCGTGCTTATGTCGATTGTCATTATGTATTTTACAGGACTGTCCATTAATATGATGTCTCTTTCCGGTCTGTCTCTTGCGATTGGCATGCTGGTGGACAATTCGATTGTAGTGATTGAAAATATTTACCGTCTGCGTTATCGCGGTCTGAATGCGCCGCGTGCGGCGGTACAGGGCGCAAAGCAGGTGGCGGGCGCGATCATAGCGTCTACGCTTACGACGATCTGCGTATTTTTTCCGATGGTGTTTACGACAGGCATGGTTCGGGATTTGATGCTTCCGTTTGCGCTGACGATTACGTTTGCGCTGACGGCTTCCCTCGTGGTTGCGCTGACGGTTGTGCCTACGATGGGATCTGCGATGCTAAAGCATGCGGAGCCGAAGAAGCATGGCATTTTTGATCGGATTCAGGAAGCGTATGCCGGCATGCTTTCGTTTTGCCTTCGGTTTAAGGCGGTTCCGCTTGGGATTTCCGTTGCGCTGCTTGTATTTTGCATCGCAGCCGTTGTGCGGATGGGCATTGTTTTGATTCCGAATATGGGCAGCGATCAGATTTCCGTCAATGTGACGATGCCGGAGGAAGATCAGAAGGAGACGGCGTTTGCAAAGGCGGATGAAGTGATGCAGGCGATTCTTTCCATTGAAGGCGTCGGTTATATCGGCATGATGGATGCAGGCAGCGCGGCAGGCCTGATGGGCGGCATGGCGGGCGGCTCTGAAAAGGATTATGGCAGCTTTTCCTGTTACGTGCTTCCCGAAGAAGACTACAACACGAAAGAGCAGGTGGAAGAAATCTGCGATGCGATTCAGGAAACGACAAAGGAGATGGATTGTGAAATCGCCGTATCCAATTCCATGATGGGCGAGATGGAGGAAATGCTTGGCAGCGGACTTGAAATCGAGATTGGCGGCGCGGAGCTGGATACGCTTTTGACAGTCAGCGAAGACGTTGTAGGAATGCTGGAGAAGATGGAAGGGTTTGAAAATGTCAGCAATGGACAGGAGGAGGCAGACGAAGAGATCCATCTGAATATTGACAAAGACAAATCCATGCGGCTTGGCCTGACCGGAGCGCAGATTTACGGGGAAATTTCCGATCGTCTGACGACGGATAAAACGGCGGTTACGCTGACGGTGGACGATGCGGATCTGGATGTCAGAATCGTGGATGAAACGAATCTTCTGACAAAAGAGAATCTGATGGATATGGAATTTGAAACGCAGAAGACGGATGAGGATGGAAAGACCGTAACGGAAACGCATAAGCTGAGTGAATTTGCGACGCTGGATTACGGAGAGAGCGTTGCCTCGATTGGCCGTTCGAACGGACAGCGTCAGATGCGCGTGACGGCGGAAACAAAAAGTGGTTACAATACGACGATCCTTTCCAGAGAAGTGGAAGAGCTGCTTTCGGATTATGATATGCCGGATGGGTACAGCGTGGAATTTGGAGGGGAGACTTCGAATGTAGCGGATATGATGGAGCAGATGATGAAGCTTTTGCTGCTTGGATTTTTGCTGATTTATCTTGTTATGGTGGCGCAGTTTCAAAGCCTGCTATCGCCGTTTATCGTTATTTTCACTGTGCCGCTGGCCTTTACGGGGGGCCTTCTGGCCATGCTGTTTACCGGAGAGCAGATGTCGTTAATCACGCTGATGGGCTTTCTGGTGCTGATGGGAACGGTCGTAAACAACGGAATTGTGTTTGTCGATTATACAAATCAGCTTCGCATTGGCGGGATGGAGAGAAAGGACGCGCTGGTGGCAACCGGAAAAACGCGTATGCGTCCGATTCTGATGACGGCGTTTACGACGATTCTTGCCATGCTTGCTATGGTATTCAGCCGAAATACGGCCAGTGAGCTTGGACGCGGCATGGCGCTTGTCGTAGCCGGCGGATTGTTTTACGCGACATTTATGACGATGTTTATTGTGCCGGTGATGTACGATATTTTGTATCGCAAGGAGGTAAAGGTCGTAGACGTGGGAGACGATTCGATGGATGATGCGCCGGATGACGCGGCGGAATTTATGGAGCAGATGCGTCGGTAGAACGCGCATTGGCATATGCAGATCAAGGGAGGCGGCGCGCCTCCCTTTTTGTGTCTGCGTTCCTGTCTCCGCTGTACGGTTGCGCTATTTTACGGACGCCTTTACCGTTGGGAGATGGCTTAAATTATTGTCGTCTGTGCCGTCAGGAATGGATTTTAAATATTCCGTGCCTTTTCGGTGCGCAATGCCAACGCCTGCAATGCCGCCGGCCTTTGCAAGCGCGACGCCTTCTGCTTTATTGACAATGCGATCGTCAGACAGCTGATAGCCGGTGATTTTTCCGCCTTTTTTTACAAGGCCCGTAATTTCCTTAGCGTCTTTTGCGGGCGTTGGAATATCGTCGAGCGTGTTTCTTGCAGATGATATGCCTGTATTTTCCTGTATATTCATAAAAACAGGTCTCCTTTCCGGAAAAATACGCTTACGAATCGAAAGCGCGCTCTCTTTTTCAAACGATATATATACCTGGAACGCGCGCGTTTTTTGTCTGCTCAGACAGGCGATGCATAAAACGCGCGCAATTGCAGGAAGAGAGCACGAATAGTGTATGGAGGCAAAGAAAATTTATGCGTGACGAAGGAGGAAAGAGAATTGTAAAAAATGCATTGCGATTCCCTGCGTTTCCCCGTATAATAAAAAGAAAACTTCGAGATAAAAACAGGAGAGGCTATGAGCATATACGATACATTAAACGAACCGCAGAGACAGGCGGTTTTCCAGACGGAAGGACCGGTTTTGATTCTTGCGGGAGCCGGGAGCGGGAAGACGCGGGCGCTTACATACAGGACGGCGTATCTGATTGAGGAAAAAGGCGTAGAGCCCTGGCATATTATGGCGATTACATTTACGAATAAAGCGGCCGGGGAAATGCGGGAGCGTATTGGCCAGATGGTCGGGTACGGATCGGAAAGCATCTGGGTGACGACGTTTCATTCCACCTGCGTCCGCATGCTGAGAAGGTATGCGGATCGGATTGGGTTTGATACAAATTTCTCGATATATGACGCGGACGATCAGAAGACGCTTATGAAGGAAATTTGCAGACGGCTGGAAATCAATACGAAAATCTACAAGGAAAAAATGTTTTTAAACGCCATTTCGTCTGCGAAGGATGAACTGACCGGGCCGGAAGCATTTGCAAAAAATGCGGAAGGCGATTATGCAAAGCAGCAGCAGGCGAAGGTGTATCGGGAATATCAGAATGCGTTGAAGAAGAACAATGCGCTGGATTTTGACGATCTGATTTTTTATGCGGTTCAGCTGCTGCAGACGGATGCGGACGTGCTGGCATATTATCAGGATCGCTTTCGCTATATTATGGTGGATGAATATCAGGATACGAATACGGCGCAGTTTCATCTCGTCCGTCTGCTGGCGGGGCGTCATAAGAATCTTTGCGTGGTGGGCGATGACGATCAGTCGATTTATAAATTTCGCGGGGCCAATATTTATAATATCCTGAATTTTGAAACCTATTTTCCGGGTGCGGTTGTCATTAAGCTGGAACAGAATTATCGTTCGACGCAAAATATTTTAGATGCCGCAAACGGTGTGATTGCCAATAATCGAAGCCGAAAGGAAAAGAAGCTTTGGACGGCGAATGACGCGGGAGAAAAAATCGATTTTCACCAGTTTGAAACAGCGCAGGAGGAAGCGGATTTTGTAGCAAAAAACATTACGGAAAAGGTATACAGGCAGGGATACCGCTATCAGGACTGCGCTGTTTTATACCGCACGAATGCGCAGTCCCGGCTGTTTGAAGAGAAGTTCATCGTATCCAATATTCCATATAAAATCATTGGCGGCATCAATTTTTACGCGCGTAAGGAGATTCGGGATCTGCTTTCGTATTTGAAAACGATTGACAATGCCAGTGATGATCTTGCGGTACGGCGCATTATCAATGTGCCAAAGCGCGGCATTGGCGCGACGACGTTGAACCGGGTACAGGAATACGCCGTTTTGCATGACATCAGCTTTTACGAGGCGCTGAAGCAGGCGGATGAGATTCCTTCGATTGGAAAGGCCGGGGCAAAAATACGTCCGTTTGTCCTGTTTATTCAGTCTATGCGCAGTAAGCTTGGGCTGGTTCCCCTGCCGGATTTGTTTGAAGAATTGCTGGAGACGACGGGGTATGCAGCGGAGCTTAAGGCGGAAGGGACGGAAGAGGCGGCGGCGCGGATTGAGAACATCGACGAGCTGATCAGCAAAATCGCTGCTTATGAGGAGACGGCGGAAGAGGCGACGCTAAGCGGATTTCTGGAAGAGGTGGCTCTGATTGCGGATATCGACAGTCTGGAGGGGGACAGCGATTACGTGGTGTTGATGACGATGCACAGCGCGAAGGGGCTGGAATTTTCCAATGTGTATCTTGCCGGGATGGAAGACGGCCTGTTTCCGGGGTATCGGGCGATTGCGTCGGATACGCCGATTGAGGATATGGAGGAAGAGCGCAGACTTGCCTATGTGGGGATTACGCGGGCAAAGGAGCATCTTTCCATTACGGCTGCAAGACTGCGGATGCTGCGCGGCGAGACGCAGTACAATAAGATTTCCCGTTTTGTGAAAGAGATTCCGGAGGCGCTTTTGCAGGAGCGTCTGATGCAGTCAAAAGCGCCTTTGCGCCGCAATGAAAGGGAAGGGCAGAAGCAGACGTATCAGAAAGCGAAGGAAGCGTTTTATAATAAGCCGATGGCTGCCAGAATCAGCCAGCCGCCGAGAAATTTTGGCACGGCTGAGAAAGAAGCTTTGTCGTACCAGACGGGCGACCGGGTGCGCCATATGAAGTTTGGGGAAGGTCTGGTGACGCAGATTATCGAGGGCGGCAGGGATTACGAGGTGACGGTGGAATTCGACGCCGCCGGCACGAAAAAGATGTTTGCCGCGTTTGCAAAATTAAAAAAAGTATAAAAATTTCAGAAAATGTAATTTTTTATTTGTGAATAGGAAAAGATATGTTATAATATAGATTATGAGATGCCGGACGGCAGAACGCGATAGAAGATGCGCGGCATTGGGTCATGCGAAATGGGGAAGTCAGGGATTTCCTTAGAATAATCAAAAAGGAGTGGAAAGCATGAATAAAGTAGATGATTTTTTAACGATGACGAAGCTGAACGATCTGTTGAAGAAAAAGAATGACGATGAGAAGAAAGCGACGAAGATTGTCTGGGTATTTGCGATACTTGGAATTGTTGCAGCGATTGCGGCGGCGGCATACGGCCTCTATCGTTTCTTTACGCCGGATTATCTGGATGATTTTGAAGATGATCTGGACGATGAACTGGAAGACGATTTCTTTGATGACGACGACGATGAGGAAGCAAGCGATAAATAATTGGACAGTGAAATGCAGCAAAGCGTGCGAATTGCAGACGGGAATGTCCGGGCACGCGGCAGAAAGGATCGCCATAAGGCGGTCCTTTTTTTCGGAAAGGAATGAAGCGGGATGAAAAAAGGACAGATACTGGAAGGCATTGTGAAAAAAACGGAATTTCCGAATAAGGGAATTGTCATTACGGAAGAAGGAAAAAGGGTTGTGGTGAAGCATGCAATCTGCGGACAGAAGATTTCTTTTGCCGTCAAAAAAGTCCGCCGGGGAGCCGGCGAGGGAAGGCTGCTTGAAGTGCTGGAAAAGTCGCCGCATGAGCTGGAGGAGGCTTCCTGCGTGCATTTTGCGGACTGTGGCGGCTGCGCGTATCAGAATCTGAGCTATGAAAGCCAGCTAAAGCTGAAGGAAGCGCAGGTACGGGAGCTTTTAGCGCCTGTTCTGGCAGAGGGCGGCAGAGAGTTTGATGCGGTATTTGAAGGGATTTTGGGCAGTCCCCGGCAGTTTGCGTACCGGAATAAAATGGAGTTTTCATTTGGCGATGCGCAGAAGGACGGGCCGCTTGCGCTTGGCATGCATAAGAGAGGCAGCTTTTATGATATTGTGAATGTAGAGCATTGCCAGATTGTGGACGAGGATTTTCGTAAGATTATGGCGTATGTCAGGGATTTTTTTGCCGGAAAAGAAGTTTCTTTTTATCATAAGCTGCGGCACGAGGGGTATCTTCGGCATTTGCTGGTGCGTAAAGCGGCAAAAACGGGGGAGATTCTGACGGATCTTGTGACAAGCTCGCAGATTGACGCTGACAGGGAGCGCGCGCTGTTACAGGAGATGGCGGCGGGGATTTTAAAGCTTCCGCTTGCCGGAAACGTGGTTGGCATATTACATACGAAAAATGACAGCCTTGCTGACGTCATTCGGGATGACGGAACGGAGATTTTGTCCGGACAGGATTTTTTTTATGAGGAAATTTTGGGGCTGCAGTTTAAAATTACGCCGTTTTCTTTTTTTCAGACGAATTCTCTGGGAGCGGAGACGCTGTATGAGACGGCGCGGGAATTTATTGGCGATTCGCTTGCTGCTTCCGGCAGACGCGCGACGGTTTATGATTTGTACAGCGGGACGGGAACGATCGCGCAGATGCTTTCCGCCTCGGCGGGGAAGGTGATTGGCGTGGAGATTGTGGAAGAAGCGGTAGAAGCGGCGCGGGAAAATGCAGGGCGAAACGGGATTTCAAACTGTACCTTTCTTGCGGGCGATGTGTTAAAGGCAATCGATGAGATTGCGGATGCGCCGGATTTTATTGTTTTAGATCCGCCGCGGGAGGGGATTCACCCGAAGGCGTTAAAGAAGATTGGAATGTTTGAAAGGGCGCGTGAGATGGTGTATATTTCGTGCAAGCCGACGAGTTTGGCGCGGGATCTGCTGGAGCTGCAAAAGTATGGATACCGGGTGGAGCGTGTGCGGTGCGTGGATATGTTTCCGGGGACGGTGCATATAGAATGTGTGGTGGGAATGCGGAGGGAACATATCTAGAAGCGCTTTGTTTTCGGCAGTTTTATAAGAATTTTGCGTTTGTGGAAGATAAAGTTGGGAAGCGGAAAAAGAGGATAGGGAAGTATTTTGAGGTTTCAGTGGTGGTTGATGTGGGGTGTGGGGATATAAGAAAATAATAAGCCTTTTTAAGTTTCATTTCCCGCAGCAAGTTACAAATAATCTAAGTGAAGAAGAAATGATTGTTTTGTTACCTGCGGCGGGGAATTTATTTATATATTTAAGGAGGGATTTTATGATACCAGAAACATCTGTAGATTGGAAAGCATTTGAATATAAATACTCAAATAATCCACAGAGGGCATTTGAGAATCTTGCCTACTGTTTGTTTTGTTATGAATTTAACCAGAAAAATGGTATTTTTCGTTATTTTAATCAGCCCCACATAGAAACAAACCCTATTCAAGTGGATGAGCAACTTATAGGTTTTCAAGCAAAATATTATGCAGATAGTGTTTCCATGTCCGGTAAAGAAAAAGATTTGAAAGAAGCTGTAGAGGGGGCTGCAAGATCGTATCCTGGAATTACGACGCTATATTTTTATATAAGTAGAGAGTTTTCTCCAAGTTCAAAAAAAGATATGATAGAACCATCCTACAAAATTAATGTAGAAAAAGCAGCACAAAATCTTAAGATAAAAATTGAGTGGCGTGTAAGAAGTAATATGGAAGCGCAGCTTATGCAAGATAGTCGGCTTACCATCTGCAGGAATGTATTTTTTCAGACAGATTCTGCTGTGCAGTCATGTTGTGAAAATCTTGATAAACACAAGGCAGATTTATTTGGAAATATTAATACAAGTATGGTTTACAAAGAGAATGAGATTATTTTAGACCATAATATGTTAGATATTGAAAGTTTTCTTGTTTCGGATAATCAGATTTTGATTGTAGATGGAGAGGCGGGGTCTGGAAAGTCTGCATTGATTAAAAGAGTGATAGAAAACTTTAGTGATGAAACGGCATTTCTTGCATTTAGAAGTATAGATATGGATGTGGATGATAAACTGAGGTTTTTAAGCTTGCACGGAGTATTGAAAATTGATGAAGTGCTCGGTGTTTATAAAGATGCAGATTTCCGCATTGTATATATTGATGCGGTAGAGAAATATTTTTCTATGGAAAATCAGCAGACATTTGAAGAACTTCTACAGATTTTTATAAAAGCGGGATGGAAATTGATTTTTACAATTAGAGCAACATATAAAGAATCATTTCATAATAGTTTGTTAAACAAGGTTAAGGTTCAGCAATATCATGTAGTCCCAATACATTACAATAAACTTTTAGAATTGTCTGATACATATGGTTTCGTATTTCCAGAAGATAAAAAGCTTTTGGACTTGCTTGGAGCGCCGTTTTATCTGAATTTGTATCTTTCACTGGATGATTTGGAAGACGAAACGAGTGTTATACTTAACAGAGAAATTTTTGAAAACAAAATATGGGAGGATATTATACGAAATAATAGAAAACGCAAAAATAATATGCCAACCAGAAGAGAAAATGTTCTTTTATTCATTACAATGGAAATGTTGAAAAATGAGAATTATCAGTATGAAATACAGTCCAATGATGACCATGATGCATTTGGAGATTTAGAGAAGGCAGGAATATTAAATCAGACGAATGATGCCAGAAAATATTATTATAGCCATGATGTATATGAGGAATTAGCTGCAAATCATATTTTCACACAGCAGTATAATATGAATAGTGGAGCCGACAAATTTTTTGCAAAATTCAGGACATCTCTTCGGGTTAGAAAATTGTTCCGGGGATGGTTGACATATTTTGTGACTACAGATGGACATAAGGATATTATTTTTAAGATTCTTAAATGTGAAGAGGTTGATAAGATATGGAAAGAAGAGGTTCTTCTGACGGTAATCACAAAAGAACATCTTAAAGACATATATTACAGAATTATATCTGACATGGCTGATGGTAATTACGCAATGTTAAAAAGGATTGCGTTTCTGATTAATATATGCTGCCGTGTAGCAGAACATAGAGAAATATATTTCAATCGTGGAAGTCTTATGCCATTTCGATTGTCGAAGCCTTCTGGATATGCATGGAAAGAATTATTTATGTATATTTTGGCCCATAAAGAATCAATATGTTGGGACAAGGAAATGGCTTCTGTTGTAATTGAGGTTCTGGATTCATGGACAAAGCATATTGAAAATAAGAAAGAAGAAAATACAGCACTTGCAGGGAAAATAGGATTATTTTTATTAGAATACATATCAAATGATAAAGATTTAAGATATGAATTAAAGGATGAAAAGATTGATAAATTGCAAGATATTTTGTGTAATTCTGCGTGGATGATTAAGGACGAGCTAAGCGATATTTTTCAAACTGTTTTAGATGCTTCGAAAGGCGATGATGTAGATGCTTGCTATGCTAAAATAAATTCAAATGTTTATAGAATGTATAGTGAGTTGGCAGAGCGTGCGGTAACAGACATTTATCATTATGGACAAATACCCTTTGCGATGCCTGAAATGACAATTAGATTGATGGAAACAATGTGGATTAGTCAGGGTCAATTACCTGTTTATCGAAGTATAGATATAGATAGCTATTTTGGAATTGATTCACATCTGTCGAATAAATATTATCCGGCAAGTGCGTATAAAACGCCGATAATAAATTTACTGCAAAATAATCAGGATGCGGCAATTGATTTTTTGATTTGTTTTTGCAATAAGGCAGGCGAAAATTATTTAAAGTCAAATTTGAATATAGATTATAAAGAATGCATGAAAATCATGATTTATGTGAAAGGACAGGTGATAGAACAGACAGTATCTGATCGTCTTTGGAAAATGTATAGAGGAACGCATGTGGGTTCAGATCTTCTTGTCAGTTTGTTGATGGGATTTGAAACATGGCTTCTTAATGTGGTAAAAAATTCTGATGCTAATGTGGTAATAGATTTTTGTAGAGATATATTAATAAAATCTGAAAATGTTATGTTGACAGCAGTTATTGTAAGTATTGCTGAAGCGTATCCAGAGAAAATGATTGATATTGTTTGTGATTTCCTTAAAACAAAAGAGATATTTCACTTTGATTCAGATCGATTTGTATCCGAACGACAGGCATCATTTTTGTTGCATGGAGATAATATTTTTGAAGAGGAACGGAGAGAAGCTAATAAACTTCCACATAGACAAAAAAGGTTAGAGGACATTATTCTTCAATACCAGACGGACAAAAACGAAATATCTGAGGAAGAATACAGTGTGCAGTTACAAAAAATTTATAAGGCTATTGATGATGCGACAAAGGATGTTGATACATGGCAAACATCAGATAAATATGCATATTATAGAATGGATTTGCGTCAGTACAAAAAAGTGGTTAATGTTGAACCCGATGGCAAAGGAAATAATATGTGCATGGTGATGCCTGATTTTACCGAAGATATGGAGGAATTAAGTAAAGAAAGCAGAGAGGTAAGCGATTATCATTTTCAATATATGGATTTACAGTTATGGAGTGATTACAAATTTAACGGGAATGAGAAGTTTAAGGAATATGATAAATATGCCAATATTTCAATTGTATTGAAAGAATTGAGCGAACTGTGGGAATTCCTATGCAATTATAACAGCAAGAGTAATTCGGAATCTAAGGATCAGTCGTTCCTCTTTCATCGGTATCTTTCAATTGTTCCATATACATGTACAGTATTGCTTAGAGATTTTGAAAATGATTTGACAGATGGATACAGGAATTTATGCAAGGATATTATTTTTGAATTTGGATATTTGTTTTCAGAAATATCAGATTATGAATTTGGACAAACTGGAAATGGGATAGAGGCGATTGCGCTTGGGCTTATATTATTAATAAATGGACAAAACACAAAAACAGCAGACAATGAAAATCCACTATACTTGCTCTTAAAACTGGTACTTAAAGACTGGAGTGATGACAGCCGCATTATAAAACAGGTTGCGAATGCTATTTGGAAACAGAGTCCAACTGATGGATGGAAACTTGTTTATATTTTTTCTTTGCTTGTTGATGAGTACGAAATACAAATTATGAAACACAGAGAACTTTCTCTTGATGATTTTTTGGAAAGCTATCAACATAATATAGAACAGGTTTTAATGAAAGATTCTATTGGTCTAGCTGATATTGATTTTACAAGGTTAAGTGGAGCGGTGACTTTTGTTGTCATATCATTTGTTTCTGTAGATATGAAAGAGGCATTTAAGATTGTTGAAATGACGAAAGATAAAACAATAAAAGTGACATTTGGCAAAAAATATGATGGGAAAGAAGAACCAAGAAATCTCATAGGCTATACATTGAATTTCATTGTTTGGTTTGCAGATGTACTGTTATATTGTGATGATTTAGAAAGAAAAGTTATGATTGAGTCTTTTATGGAAAGGGCAGATATCGTCACAAATGAGAATGTAAGAGAACTATTAAAATGGCTTATTATAGATCAGGAGGTTTATAGAAAAAAAAATGAATTTTGGAATATATGGGAGCTTATGAAACCAAAGATGATTGAACTTGGTAATAAAGGAATGCGTGATTATTATACGAACAGCAATGTACCTTTTGGAGAGGATAGGGTTATTGTAACGTATCTGTTTGCAAATACTTCTTGGCGGAAAGATGTTCATAAATGTGATTTGTTTTCCAAGGAAAGGGCTGCATTTTTTACGGATTTTGTTGAAAAATCAAGAAGCGTTAAAGCGGTGTTTTATGCGTTGGCTAAGCTGCTGAATACAGTTGGGATGGAAACTTATAATGAGATTGGAATTGAGTGGATATATAAACTGATTATGAAAGACTCAGAATGCAGGGTACAGTTTTATGACTATACACTATATTATCTTGAGGAATATATTGGAAGTTTTGTGGTACATCATAGAACAGAGTTTAGGGAGAACACGGGGCTTTTACAGAAGATACAGGCTGTATTAGAATATTTGATAAATCAAGGTTCTCAGATAGCGTATTTTTTGGGAGAAGAAATATGATTGGGAAGGAGTGGAATTGTGACAGATAAAAAAAAGGATGTTGGGAAAAATGTACAGAGCGAAATTATCATATACCAGACAGAAGATGGAAATACAAAAATAGATGTGAAATTCCAAAATGAAACGGTTTGGCTTACGCAGGCGCAATTATGTGAGTTATATCAAACCAGTAAATCCAATATCAGCGAACATATTAAGCATATATTTGAAGAGGGTGAATTAGAAGAGGCATCAGTTGTTCGGAAATTCCGAACAACTGGCGCCGATGGCAAGAATTATAATATTACCCATTATAATCTTGATATGATAATTTCACTTGGATATCGTGTGAAATCTTTAATTGCTACGCAATTTCGGCGTTGGGCGACTGAGCGTCTAAAAGAATATATGATAAAAGGCTTTACTATGGATGATGAGCGATTAAAGAATCTGGGAGGTGGAAATTACTGGAAAGAATTATTAGACCGTATACGGGATATTCGCTCATCGGAAAAAGTGATGTACCGGCAGGTGCTTGACCTTTATGCTACCAGTGTGGATTATAATCCTAAAAGCAGTGAATCTATCGCATTTTTTAAAATGGTTCAAAATAAGTTGCATTATGCGGCACATGGGCATACAGCGGCAGAGGTAATATATAAACGAGCAGATGCAGAGCAGCCATTTATGGGGCTAAAAAGTTTTTCTGGCGATTTTCCAACATTAAAAGATATTGGTATTGCAAAGAATTATTTGAGTGAGGAAGAATTGAAGATTCTAAACAATATTGTATCGGGATATTTTGATTTTGCAGAAATTCAGGCTATGCGCCATAATCCCATGTATATGTCTGATTATGTAGAGCATCTTAATAATGTATTGAAAACTACTGGAGAAAAACTATTGCAGGGAGCAGGAACAGTTAGCCATGTGCAGGCAATCGAAAAAGCAACAGAAGAATATAAAAAATATCAGATTCAAAACTTATCACCAGTTGAAGAAGAATATCTAGAAAGCATTAAAAACATACATAGTACAGCAAAGAAAAAAGCGAAGAAGTAATAACGCAGAATTGTGTTCCTATACGAGTGACGAGGCTGAAAAATTGTGTTTACATAGTAGCTCCGACACATATAGAATGTGTGGTGGGAATGCGGAGGGAACATATCTAGAAGCGCTTTGTTTTCGGCAGTTTTATAAGAATTTTGCGTTTGTGGAAGATGAAGAGGGGAATCGGAATAAGAGGGGTGAGAAGTATATTGAGGTTTCGGTGGTGGTTGATGTGGGATGCTGGGATACAAAGGAATTTGTTTAATAAGAAAATTTGAGAGGAAAAATCAGTTGTTCGGAATTCCCGAACAACTGAAAAAATATTTGGAACATTTAACTGAAAAGGAGATGAGCATTTGCAAATACAATTACGGCACTCAATAGTTTTTATTAGGGAGATATATTGTTGAGCAAGAACAAAAAGGAATTATAAAAGTGTGTAGGAATGTGGTAATTCTATAAGGTGTATAAAGACAGAGAAGATGAAATTATCCCGTTAGGAATTGGATAATTTGGACAGGTTTTTGAAAAATTGAAATAATGAAATATTATTTGAGGAAAAAATAAATTTTAAGGGAGAAAATTATGGGTAAAGCAAATGAAAAAAATTTTGACATTAAAACAGAATTGGTTTAGAGGATGGAGGAGATATATTTGGCTATTCTTTAGATAATAGATACATATATGAATTGTATCCTGATAATACCAGAGCTTTCTTTAATGAATTACTTTTTAAGCAATTATATACTGTTAATCCAGAGCTATATAATACATTTTGTAGTGATAATCAAAGAAGACCTGTACATAAATTTATAAATAGTTTTTTTGCCAATCAGGCTCTGCGTGAAATATTAATTGCCTCATCTGGTATTCCAAGAGATTTTTTGAATATATTTATTGCTTCATATAATAGTTTTTATACTACAGCCAGATATAAACATATTGTTTTAGCGGATGTCCGTAATGCTACGATTGAATGGTATGAGGTTGATAAAAAGAAAACAGTGGATGCAAATAATAATGCGAAAATACTTTTGGATAAAATAATTAAAGATATTTTAATAAATAAGAAAAGATGTTACTTTCTAATTCCGGAAAAATTTGAAAAAGTAAAAGAACTAAATGATTTAATAGATTTAAGAGTGGTTCATTTGAGGAAGAAAGGCATATCTCATAAAGGAATTAAAGGAGTTATCTACAACGTATATTATTTGGATTATGCTTGTTATACAAGTACAAATTTATATCATAATAAAATAAATATGAATCTCTTATCTGAAATAGAGACTACAGGTAATTTTAGGGACATTAGAGCGTGTCTGAAAAATCATTCCCGCCATCTGCACGCCCCACTTAGCGCGAGATTTCACCAAATTCGGTCAACGTAGCCCGCTACGCCTCCCTTATTTGGCACAAATCCCCCACTAAGTGGGTCGCACATCTGTCAGAAAGCATTTTTCAAACACGCTCTAGGAGAGTTTCATTAGAAGACAAATTTTTTGAGGATTTCAATGTAGAAATTGGTGATAGTTTTAAGTGTTCAAAATGTGGTAAAATGGTAGATATGAATCATCCGGCATATATAAAACAAAAAATTTGTAACCATTGTTTCGAAAAAATACAGGGTTAGATGATAGATTTGCAGTAATGAATGTGACTATAATAGGTGTTTTGTAATAAAAGGGAACTTTATATAAAGAAACTGATTGCAGAAGAATATAAGCGGTTTGAAGCGTCAAAACAAATTCGTGAAAGCAGGAGCAACAAACAAGCCTGTAAAGGACTATGAATTGTCCAGATATGTTTGTTATTTGGTTGTGCAGAATGGTGGTTCATGAAAAGAAGAGATTGCTTTGGGACAGACATATTTTGCAATCCAGACGCATCGTTGAGAGGTGGCGGATCATTTTAATGAGTTAAGCGAGGATAATCGCAGGCTTGTAGATATGCGTTTAGATGAAAGCATTGATGGAGAAATGTACCAGATAAAGGTAACAGAGGCCAATGAAAAACGAGACGGATTTCGGATCGTCATTAGAAAAAATGAGGTATTGAGGGAATTTGACCGTTATGTGTTTGAAAGCGTTATTGAGCGTGTTGTTGTCGGGGAGAAATTAGAAGATGGGTCAGTGAACTCTTATAAAATAAACTGAAATTCATATTTAAGACAGAGAATGAAAAGAAAGAGGTTGCATATGGGCTACCTCTTTCTTTTTCATATTTATGTTCCCATACCGACAACGGGTATGATATAATTTTTCTACAAAGTACTGACGACATATATAGAGTGTGTGGTGGGAATGCGGAGGGGGATCAGAGTAATAGGCTTGGGAAGTGTTCGGAGGTTTCAGCGATAGTTGATGTGGGGGATACAAAAGAATTCGTTTAATAGAAAATTTGAGATGGAATTTCAATGCATTTTTTTGATTAAAGCTGTCATATAGAACAAACTATGTATAGTTAAAAAACTATTTGAAGGTATCAGAGTGAAGAATGAAAAAATAGAAATGATAGAGAAGAAAGAGTTTCAAACTTTATGTGATAAATCAAAAAAGTTGATTGTGCCAGAAACAATAGGGGACAAACGGCAAATGCAATTACGGTACTGACAAGTTTTTTACCAGGGAGATATATTGTTGAACAGGAATAACAAGGCGCTGAAAGGGAGAAATATGGAGATAAAATAGTAGATCTTCTGTCGACATATCTGATAGAAGAATATGGCAAATATGGTTTAGTGGCAAGAGAAGCGATAAAAATTATATTTATCAACAAATGGAAGGATGGAATTTGGTTATGGATTATAATATTCAAGTTAGAAAAGCTGTTATCCTTGCGAGCGGTTATGGAAGGCGTATGCGTCAAAAGGAACTTTTTCCCTCAAAACCCATGAGACGGATTGATAATAAACCGTTAATTTCATATGCTATAGATTTGTTGATATATAGTGGGATAGAAAAGATATATATTGTTTATCATTCAGTAACTTCTGATGTATTAGATCTTGTAAAATATTCTGCTGGTTATGCAGCATATCTTGAATTTATCGAAGAAGAGGAGCAAAAGGGGACACTATTGTCTTTTTCACGAGTAAAGAATATGTTATCCCCGCCTTTTCTTATGGTTTTCGAGGATATTATTGCAGATAGAAAAGATTTTATGGAGATGTTAAACATTGGATATAAGTATATTGAGGGTAATGCAGATTTGGTTATTCAAACTGTACGTTTGCCATCGCTTATTTCAGAGCAAGCGTTTCTTGTTGAAAACAGTAGAATTATTAGGTATCAAAAGAACGGTATCATTGGAACTGCAAATAGCTTTCAAGAGAAAAAATATGGTGGAATGGCATATCTTTGGCTTAGTGAACCATTTTCACTCATTGAACCATATTTTGTAAAACAAAATTACAAATTTTCAGCCTTTTTGGAGGAATATATTCCAAAACATATAGTGTTTGAGATGCCTATTAATGATATGTGGGATGTAGATACGCCGGAAATGACAGATTTGACGAAAGAAATATTAAAGGAACGAGGTGGTTGGGATGGCTGTCTTGAGTAACGTTGATATTGAGAAGATACTCGCTGAAAACCAAGGAATAATAATTATGAATAAGCGTGATAAGAACCTTACGGCTCTTGGTTACGATTTTACAATTGGCTTTATTTGTGATTCGAATTCAGGTGAAGTGCCTGAGAAAGTTGAATGTATTTATGATGCTAAATTAGATGAGGAATATAGAAAAGAGGATTTTTTCAATAATTGTCAGTTACAAGAAGAATATGAAAAAAACAAAGACAAAGAGAGATATAAAATTATATATCGATATAAACTTATATCCGGCAACAGGTATTTAGTTATTAGTGAAGAATACATAGCTCTTTTAAGAAAGTATATGGCGACATTACATTCGCGCGGATCATATGCTCTGAAAGGCATTGTTGTGGCGTCAACGACTATTGATCCGAATTATAGGGGATTCATATACGCTTCATTAATCAATTATTCTGGAAAGCCAGTGTATATCAAAGAACATAATCAGTTTATAACAATGGTGATTCAGACGCTTGCTACAGCAACCGATAAAAATTTACCTAAGACTGAGGGAGGAATGCCTATGGATGCGGAGCAAACATTAAATGGAAACTTTTCTAATATTTGTGAAAAAGCAGCTCAGGCGGCAAAAACATACCGGACAGATGCCTGGAAGAAGATAGAACGGGAGTTTCAAGATCAATATGCTGCTTTTCAAAGCAGATCTTCCAACAAAAAGCATTTTGTAGATTGGTCAAAAGTACAAATTTTTTTATTAATAATGTAATACCCAAAGGAGAATTCTGGATTGCAGTGTTTTTATTAATGATATTTTTTGCTGTCATTTTTAAGGATGGAATAGATGCAGGGGTAGAACTTGTAAAAGATTTTTTTGAAGTAATATTTACTTGAGTATTCTAATGCGAGTGATATAGATGATATTCATACAAAATAGATTGGAAACTGCGTAGAAAATTTTTGGTTATATTAGAGACGCGGAATTGATTGATTTTGGAAGGAAAATATACATTTTAGTGAGAGGATGCTTTTTCGCAAGACTGGAAGAAAAGATTGGCATTGTATTTTTTACTGGAAATGCAATGTCATTTTATTATAAAGATGTACCGCTTCGAATGAAAAACAAGGAACTGGATAGTCTGATTGTTGTTAATATGTTCCTTACAGGTTTTGACGCCACTACTATGAATACCTTGTGGGTGGACAAGAATCTGAAGATGCATGGACTGATACAGGCGTTTTCCAGTAATCTGCAAAAGCGTGTGGACACGCTATTTCTCTGTTTGGGGATAAGAGTGCCGAAGGAATTGTTGGAGAGCAAAACCAGAAAGATTTTATTGCTTTGTTTGGCGCGATTTTCCGTATGAGAAACCTTTTGCTGTCCTTTGATGATTTCAAGGAGAATGCATTGGTTTCAGAGAGGGATCTGCAGGAGCGCCTCGGGCGTTATCAGGATTTGCGAGATGAATGGAAGCGGAAACGGCAGGAAAGAGCGGATATCACAGATGATTTAGTATTTGAGATTGAATTGATCCGGCAGATAGAAATCAACATTGATTATATTCTGATGCTTGTAAAAAAGTACCATAATACCCACTGTGAGGATAAGGAGACGCTAATTACGATTCATAAAGCGATTGGCGCCAGTCTGGAACTGCGTAGTAAGAAAACAGCTCATTGAAAACTTTATTGCAGGAATCAATGATGTGGATGATGTTATGAATGAATGGCACAGCTATGTGGTGGAGAAGAGGGCGCATGACCTTGATGCAATCATAGAGGAGGAAAAACTGAATCCGGAAGATACTCGTAAATTTATGAAGAATGCGTTTCGGGACGGGGAGATAAAGACATTCGGAACAGACATTGACAAGCTCATGCCGCCGATTTCGAGGTTTGGCGGTGGCGGGAGAGCTAAAAAGAAACAGAGCAGAAATAAGGCGATTAATTATGGTTTGGTCGGACAGAAGGAGCTGTCTATGGTGGCGGAATCGAAAATGCCATATGGGAAAAAATCACAGGAAAAAGCTGCACCGTGCCAGAGCATTCAGAAATAAGAAAAATTTTGCAGCTCCGTTATCCATTCAGACCCGGGGACACAGTATAGCGGTGAAGTTTATCGTAAGGCGGTTGCCAGATACAGATGCAGTGCAGATCTGATCTGAATGTGGAATTTCACGATGGCATGATTTTTATTTGTCTTTTTGTTACAAACATAATATAATAAAAAACAGAGAAAATATGAAAAAAATCTGTAAGGCGCCCGGGCGCAATATTTGAAATATCATGGAATTTATTCCTGATAATGCAAACGGAGGAAAAGACGCATGATTACAGGCGCAATTAAAAATAAAATAGATAAAATCTGGACAGACATCTGGGCGAGCGGCATTACGAATCCTTTGACGGTCATTGAGCAGCTGACGTATCTGATGTTTATCCGCTCTCTGGATGAAAAAGAATTGGAAATGGAGCAGATGGAGCAGGATGCCGGCATAGAGCTGGACAAAATTTTCCCACCGTCTTCTGTGGGGCAATCTATGCGTTGGAGCAAATTTAAGAACAACGATCCACGCGATATTTATGATGTGATTTCTCAGAGGGTATTTCCTGCCATTAAAAATATGAAGCATGGTCGTCTGCCGGATTTTACCGGACAGGGTGAGCTGATCGGGGTTGTTGGAGAATCTGGCAGTGATGAGCAGAATAATACGGCGTTTGCCCGATATATGGAAGACGCTATGTTTTTAATTCCCACAGCACAGGCGTTGCAAAAAATCATCACCGGGCTGGATGACCTTTATGAACACGACATTTCCGACCTGGATATGCAGGGCGATCTCTACGAGTATATGCTGGGCAAGCTGGCAACTGCCGGCCAGAATGGACAATTCCGTACGCCAAAGCATATCCGTGAAATGATGGTAGAGCTGTTGCAGCCTGCGCCGGATGACGTTATCTGCGATCCGGCCTGCGGTACGGCAGGCTTTCTTGTCTCCGCTGCGGAGTATATTCGCAGACATTACGATGACGTCATGACAAACGAGCAGTGGGAGCATTTTGCCGGGGATGCGTTTACCGGCTTTGATACCGACCGCACCATGCTGCGCATTTCCGCCATGAACCTGATGCTGCACTCCATCAGCCACCCGGAGATCAACTACAAGGACAGCGTTTCCAAGCAGAACCAGATCAGTGATAAATATACGGTCTGTCTGGCAAACCCGCCGTTTAAAGGCACGGTAGATGCGGAAAGCATTCACGATAATCTGAAAGCCGTGACCAACACCAAAAAGACAGAGCTGCTGTTTCTGGCACTGTTCCTGCGGATGCTGAAAAAAGGCGGTCAGTGCGCCTGCATCGTGCCGGATGGCGTACTGTTTGGCTCCTCTAAGGCGCACAAAGCCATTCGTAAGGAGCTGGTGGAGATGCATCAGCTTCGGGCAGTGATCTCCATGCCTTCCGGCGTGTTTAAGCCCTATGCAGGGGTGTCTACGGCGGCGCTGGTGTTCACTAAGACCGGTGCAGGCGGTACGGAAAACGTGTGGTTTTATGATATGAAGGCCGATGGCTTTTCTCTGGATGATAAGCGCAGCGAGATTCCGGAGAATGACATTCCGGATATCATCAAACGATTCCATGATCTGGAGCAGGAAACGGACCGTCAGCGTACGGAGCAAAGTTTCTTTGTGTCCAAACGGGAAATTGCCGACAATAACTATGATCTGTCCATCAATAAGTATAAAAAGGTGGAGTATGTGCCGGTAGAATACCCTTCTACTGCTGAAATCATGGCAGACCTGCACAGGCTGGAAGGGGAGATCACAGCAGGGCTTATGGAACTAGAGGGGATGTTATGATGGCGAGATTAGGGGACTATGCTAATATAAAAACGGGAAAGTTAGATGCAAATGCATCGTCCAATAATGGCATATACCCGTTTTTTACGTGTTCCAAAGAACCTCTGACAATAGATACATATAGCTACGATTGTGAATGTGTTTTGGTTGCTGGAAATGGAGACTTAAACGTAAAATATTATTTTGGAAAATTCGATGCATACCAGCGAACATACATCATTGAAAGTAATAATAAAGAAATGTTGTTTGTACGATACCTATATTACTTTCTTGATAAATATGTTGAAACTTTGCGTAGGCAGTCCATTGGGGGAGTAATTAAGTATATAAAACTTGGTAATCTAACTGAAGTGCGCATGCCACTTCCCTCCCTCGATGAACAGCGCAAAGTCGCAGATATTTTAGATAGAATCAGCGGCCTGATTGCCAAACGCCGCCAGCAGCTGGATAAGCTGGATGAGATGATCAAAGCGCGATTTGTGGAGCTGTTTGGGACATTCCCGGAAAATGAAAAGGGGTGGCCGGTTGGAAAAATTCGAGATATCGTTCAGGAAGTCAGATATGGTTCCAGTAGACCGGCCGTTGATGGAGGTCAATATTTATATCTGAGGATGAATAACATCACTTACAATGGCGAACTGGATTTGACGGATATGAAACGAATAGATGTGCCTGAATCTGAATTACCAAAATGTACAGTCCGGCGGGGAGATGTGCTGTTTAATCGAACGAACAGCAAAGAGCTTGTAGGAAAAACCTGTGTATACGATAGGGATGAAAAGATGGTGTTAGCAGGTTTTGTTATTCGTGTCCGGGTAAATGAGCATGCCCTGCCTGAGTTTTTATCTGTCTTTTTGAACATGGATTTTTCGAAACAAATGCTGCTTGGAATGTGCAAAACGGCAATAGGACAAGCCAATATCAATGCTCAGGAAATGCAGAATATTGAAATATATATTCCGCCGATGGGCTTGCAAAAAGAATTCGTTGCGTTTAAGCGGCATGTCAACAACACAAAAACAACCATCCGTCGCAGTCTTGAAAAGCTGGAAACGCTGAAAAATGCGAGGATGCAGGAATATTTTGGGTAATCGAAGCAGCAAGATAATCATGTGTCTGAGCGAATGAAAACAATTCCCTGAAATGATGTTGAAAAGTGGCATGTTATATTTTGGAAGGATGGCAATGCGCTCAACTTTTTTAATTCCTTCATCAGTAATAATTTTTCGTAAAAGAGGTGATACCGTGTCAAACTTTGGCTTTTTAAACAACAAAAAAGAATACGAGCTGTTTTCCTTTGCCTGTATGGAAGCAGAGAAAATCTACGCCACTGCTCCCGCCATGTGCGCCGTAGGTTGTCGGAAAGCTTTGGAATTGGCGGTCAAGTGGGTCTATTCTGCGGACAAGAATATAAAAATGCCCTATAAGGACAATCTGCAATCCCTCATCCATGAGCCATCCTTTCGTTTTAATGTGGACCACAGGACCTGGGGGAAGATGCGTTTTATCATTAAGCTGGGCAATCTGGCGGTACATACGGAACGGAGCGTGCAGCAGAGCGATGCGCTGGCTTCCTTGCGGGGATTATTTGAGTTTATCCAGTGGATCGACTATAGTTATGGCGCAGACTATAAAGAGCGTATCTTTGTCGAAGGCCGGATACCCACCGAAAAGGTCGTAGTGGATACCCGGAAAATTAAAGAACAGGAAAGCCTGCTGGGGGAAAAAGAGGCAGAGATCGAGGCGCTTCGCCAACAGATTGAACAGATGTCTGCCCGGTATACCGCTGAAAAAGAGCAGCATCGTCAGGAACGCGCGTTTCAGCCGGAGGACCTCTCGGAATTTCATACCCGCAAGATTTATATTGATGTGGATCTAAAGCAGATGGGATGGAAGTTTACCGGTGCGGACGCAGATGTGCAGGAGGAATATCCTGTAGAGGATATGGCCGGCGTGGCTGGCCAGATGGGGTACTGTGACTATGTTCTGTTTGGAAAAGATGGCTTGCCGTTGGCTGTAGTGGAAGCCAAGCGCACCGGCAGGGACCCAAATGTCGGATGGAAACAGGCGGTTTTATATGCGGACTGTCTGGAACGGAAATTTGGCCGCCGCCCTTTGATGTTTACGACAAATGGCTTTGAGACGTATTTCTGGGATGACCAGAGCGGCCCACAGCGAAAAGTCAGCGGCGTGTTCAGCAGGGACGACCTGCAAAAACTGATGAACCGCCGCACGGAACGGCAGGACCTGATGCGTGTCCCCATCGACGACAGGATCACCGACCGATATTATCAGAAAGAGGCGATTCGGGCGGTTTGCGGGCAGATGGAGCAGGGGTTTCGCAGACATCTTCTGGTGATGGCCACCGGTACAGGAAAGACAAGAACGGCGTCCAGTCTGGCAGATGTGCTCAGTCGCGGCAAATGGGTGACAAACATTCTGTTTCTGGCCGACCGCACTGCGCTTGTGAAACAGGCAAAGGATGATTTCAGGAGCTATCTGCCGGATATGTCCCTGTGTAATCTGTGCGCCAACAAAGATGACCGGAATGCCCGCATTGTATTCTCTACCTATCCAACCATCTTACATGCCATTGACGATACGAAGTCCGGAGACGGACGGCAGTTGTTTACGCCTGCGCATTTTGATTTAATTATTATTGATGAAAGCCATCGGAGCATATTCAAAAAGTATCGGGTTATTTTTGAGTATTTTGATGCCATGATGGTGGGGCTTACCGCTACGCCGAAAACAGAGGTCGAGCGCAACACCTACGACTTTTTCGAGATGGAGCACGGCGTTCCCACGTATGCCTACGATTACGAAACGGCAGTGTATCAGGATCATGTGCTGGCGCCGTATTATAATTATGAGGTCAAAACCAGATTTCTGGACGAAGGCATTGTCTACGATGATCTGTCCGAGGAGGACAGGGAACGGTATGAAGAGGATTTTATCGAAGATGGAGAGACGCCGGATTTTATTCCATCCGCTGCGCTGAACAAGTTTGTGTTCAACGAGATCACGGTGGATGTTGTGTTGCAGGATTTAATGGAGCGGGGAATTAAAGTTGCAGGCGGCGACAGGCTGGGAAAAACGATTATTTTTGCGCAGAATAAGCGTCACGCCGGATTTATTCTGGAACGGTTCAATAGGCTCTATCCAAAATACCACGGCACATTTGCTCAACGGGTTATCTGTGACGACGCCTATGCGCAGACCATCATCGACGATTTTAAACAGCCGGAAAAGGAACCTCACATTGCCGTGTCTGTGGATATGATGGATACAGGCATTGATGTGCCGGAATGCGTCAATCTGGTGTTTTTCAGAAAGGTGCGTTCCAAAGCAAAATTCTGGCAGATGATTGGCCGTGGAACGCGTTTGTGCAAGGGGCTTGCCTGCGTGGATCAGATGGACGGAACGTACACGGACAAGCGTCGATTCCTGATTTTTGATTACTGCGGCAACTTTGAATATTTCAGAGAACACAGAGAAGGGTATGAAGCGAAAGAGACAAAGACGCTGTCGGAAAACATATTTGGCAAGCGGATCAAAATCGCAATGGCTTTACAGGAAAGCGCGTTTGCCGGAGACGATTGTCAGGCATGGAGAGAGGAAATTACAGACATCTGCCATAAGCAGGTTCTGGCGCTTAACCCGGAGTTGATTTCCGTTAAGCTGCGGATGCAGTATGTGGAAAAGTATAAAAAGAGGGAAGCATTCCTTTCTCTCGGCGAAGGAGATAAGGGCGAGCTGCTGGAGCAGATTGCGCCGCTTGTCTGTTCGGACGACAGTGATGAATCTGCAAAGCGGTTTGACAATTTCATGTACGGTTTGATTCTGGCTCATATCGAACGAATGCCCGCTTTTCGGTATGCCAGAAAGCAGCTGTGCGATACCGCCTCTTTACTGGAACGTAAGGCCGGCATTCCGCAGATTAAGGCAAAGCTGCCGACGCTTCATGAGATTCATACCGACGCGTTCTGGGAGGCTGGTGACAGTTTGCTGTTTGAACGCGTTCGAAAAGAACTGCGGGAGCTGATCTGCTTTTTGGAGGAAGGCGGCGGAGGACAACAACATATTGTTACCAGACTGACCGATCCGGTCATTGACAGCCGGGAAGGCGTCTGGCTGGATGCAGCCTATGACTTTGAGGAGTATCGGGACAAGGTAAACCGCTATGTCAACGAGCATGGGGATACGCCTGCCATTTACAGGCTGACACACAATATTCCGCTGTCTGTGGGAGACTATCAGGAGCTGGAGCGGGTATTGACCTGTGAACTGGGAAGCAAAGAGGATTATGAACGGGAGTTTGGCGATACGCCGTTTGGCCTGCTCATCCGCAAAATTGCCAGGCTGGATCATGAAGCGGTCATGCAGGCGTTTTCTGCCTTTATCAACGATCAGTCCCTAAATCAGAAGCAGATTGCTTTTGTGAACAAAATCATCCATCATGTGGAACGGAATGGATATATGGAAAATGCTGCGGAACTGATGAAGCCGCCCTTTGACAAGCCGGTCAGCTTTATCAGGCTGTTTGATGCCAAAACCAGAACCGCCCTGATGGAAACGATCCGTCAGATTCGGGAAAATGCGATTTTGATTGCAGCGTCATAAACAATAGAACAGGCACAGAAACTCGTTTACGATAAAGGCGAATTTCTGCGCCTGTTTTTCAGGTTCAGGCAGGGCGAACATGATCCGCTTCGCGTGCAATGGCAGCAGAGTTTACAGGACGGGCGGTATGCGGATATATCGTTTGGAGCCTCTGCGCTTATTGACAAAGCGGAAAAATAACAATATATTTACAAGGGAGAGCGCTTTCAGCCAGAAGTTCTCCCAAAATGAAAAGCAGGAGGTTATAAAATTGAAAAAACGAATTCTTTCCGTTGTTTTCGCGCTGTGCATGTGTATTTCTTCCCCGTCGGTGGCACATGCATGGCAGGAGGATTCTTTGCGTCAGGAAGCGGTTCCTGCGGAAGAATCTACATTTGGCGCGGTCACGCGTGACAGTGAGAGCCTTTCTCCGGCAGGAGTCTATGCGTCCATGATCGCATTGAAGGAGCAGGACGCGTATGCGGAGGGGACGATCTGGACGAACGATGAACCGTATTCGGGCAGCAATCCTTACCGTTGGAAAGGCGGGCCGCTGGGTGGGACGAATGTCAGCGCCGTGGGCTGCGTAGCCTTTGCGTTTATACTCAGTGATGCGGCATTTGGCAGCTTGCCGGCCAGAATGTATGCGGAGGGCGAGTTTGCATTTGAGGATATAAAAGTGGGAGATATCCTGCGGACGAACAATGACGTTCATACCGTAATCGTGCTTGAGGTGAACGATGCGGGCGTGGTTGTCGCTGAAGGCAACATCAGCATGGGGGATCACCAGGGCAGGGTTCACTGGGGAAGGGCGATATCGAAGGAAGAGGTGATGCAAAACGCCAGCCATTATATCACCCGTTACCCGGAAGGCTATGTTCCGCCGGATGATCCGGGGGCGAACGAATCCATTGCATCGGGAACGCTTGATGGAGGCCTTGCCTGGAATCTGACGAGGGCGGGTACGATGACCGTCTCCGGAAAAGGGGCCATGCCGGATTTTGAAAGCGCCGGGCAGCAGCCGTGGAGCGAGAATGGCGGCCAGATCCGGAAAGTTGTGATTGGCGATGGCGTTACCAGCATTGGTTCCTGCGCTTTTTTCAACTGTGGCGTTCTCAGCGTAGAAATTTCTCCCAGTGTGACGGAAATTGGCAACAATGCTTTTTACGGTTCTTCGATCATTTCCGTGACCATTCCTCCGGGCGTGAAACGCATTGGAGACAGCGCGTTCCGCGGATGTCAAAGCCTGAATTTGGTAACTGTTTTTGAAGGGCTGGAAACGATTGGTCAAAATGCGTTCCGCTCCTGCAAAAGCCTTGCTTCTATCGATTTGCCGGCGAGTATTGCAGAGGTGGGCGCCGCTGCATTTTTTCAATGTCAGGGAATGACAAGCGCGACGTTTGCTCCCGGCGGCAGACAGGTAAAAATGGGCGACAATATGTTTACGCAGTGCTATAATCTGATGGGTGTGACATTGCCCCAAAATATAGACCGCATCAGTGATGGAATGTTTCAGAATTGCCTGATGCTTCCCGGGGTAGAGATTCCGCAGGGGGCGGAAAGCATAGGAACGTCGGCTTTTGCTTCCTGTTCCGGTTTCTCTGTTGTGCTGATTCCGGACAGTGTAACGACAATAGGGATGGCCGCATTCTCCGCCTGTCCTTTGAAGGATATTTATTTTACCGGTTCCGAAGCGCAGTGGAACAGCATAGGCAAATCAGGCGATATAATCCCGGTCCTGTCAAAGGCAACGATGCATTATAATTATGTCCCTCCTGTCAATCCTGATCCGGGAGGCGGCGACAACCCGGGAGGCGATAACAACCCGGGAGGCGACAACAACCCGGGAGGCGGTAACAATCCAGGCGACAGCAACAGTCCGGGAGGCAGCAGCAATCCGGGAGGCGGTAACAACCCGGGCGACAGCAACAGTCCGGGAGGCGGCAATAATCCAGGGAATGGAGAAAGTCAGACGCCGCTTGCGGTCGGCAAAACGTTTACGATTGGCAAAGTCACGTATAAAGTGACAAAAGCCGGAGAAGAAGTGGAGCTGACAGCGTCAAAATCTACGTCAGCAAAGGTTACGGTTGATACCGTCGCCGGTACGGACGGTGTGACGTATCAAGTAACCTCCATTGGGGCAAAGGCAATGCAGAACAATAAAAAGATGACGAACCTGACCATTGGAGCAAACGTAAAAAAGATTGGGAAAAGCGCATTTAACGGGTGCAGGAAGCTTGGAAAAGTGACGATCCGTTCAACAAAGCTGACTTCCGTAGGAAAACAGGCATTTAAGGGAACCAAATCCAGTCTGAAGGTGAAAGCGCCATCCAGTCAATTGAAAAAGTATAAGAGGCTCTTTAAAAAAGCAGGATTAAACGCAAAACAGATCACAAAATAAGTTGTAGCGGACCGTTCGGAGAAAGAAGTCAGGAGAAGGTACAGCGTCCGCGAAAAAGACCGGGAAGGCGAAGCAATGTAATTGCCGCCATCCCGGTCTTTTTTATCGACCATCTGTCAGATGTTTTTTATTTGATTTTCACTTTTTTAGAACGTAAATTACCGGCATATGTTACATTGTTGTATTTTTTATACGCCTGTACGGCAAAGTAATATGTTGCGCCGGATTTCAGTTTGCTTTTTGTAAATTTGACGCCCTTCGTATTTTTTAACTTTTTCCATGCGCCTTTTGCTTTGGTTTTATAGTAAATGGTGTATCCGGTAGCGCCCTTTGTCTTATTCCATTTGAGGGTTGCCTTTTTCTTTCCGGGCGTAACTTTTAATTTTACGGCATCCGGCGCCGTTGCCGTATCTGCAATGGCATAGGATTTGCTGTAAACGGGCGCCTTGTCTGGAAGCTGGACAAACGCTCTGACGCCGAAACGGTAGACTGAGCCGGGCGTAAGGCCCTGTATGACATGGGATGTCGTGGCTGCATTCAGCGTTGCTTTCTCTTCCCATGCATTGCCGGAATCGTTCCATTGATAAACCGTATATCCGGTTGCGTCCAAAACGGCGTCCCAGGTCAGCTTTATGGTTTTCGCATCGGAAGCGGCTTTTACGCCGGTTACGTCTGAAACGTCTGGCGCGGGCGTCTCCTTATCCGGCGTCTGACTGCCTCCCGGATTTGTGTCTCCTCCGGGCGTCTGTCCATCTCCCGGATTTGGATTTTTCTGTGGAAATTTTTCGATTTCCGCGATCAGCTCGTCGGCCGTTTTCGGTCCCTGTGTAATGACCTGCACGCGGTTGTTCGGATCAATGAAAACGATATATGGGAAATCGCCGCCATTCAGATGCAAAAGGCCAAGATAGGACATGGCATAGTTGTAATTCAGCATCGCTTCGTCGTGACAAAACAGGATGTTCTGGCCCGGATAATTTTGGGCGAATTCCGCTGTCTGAGACAGCGTGGCGCCGTATACGTCTGCAAAAATAACACGGATGTCAGAACGGCTGACCCAGCTGCTGCCGTGAATGTCCCTTAGCGTAGCGGCCGTATAGCCGCAGGTTGTATAGCCAAAGATCAGGACGGTTGTTTCATTGGGATTGGTTTTTGTGGAAACGGTTGCGTGGTCAATTCCGGTCAGGCCAAATGCAAAATTTGCAAAGCCGGAATCAGACGGCGGCGTATCCGTTTCGTTTTCATCAATCGGTTCGAATTTTTTGATTTCATTTAAAATGCTGCCGGCAGTCTGGGCGCCGGTCAGTGCATTTTGCACCGTATTCTGTTTGTCGATCAATACGATCACCGGATAATCGGCGCGGGTTATATTGTAAAGGCTTGAGTATTCAAGCATGGCGGCAAGAATCTGATCCCATTCATCATCGTAACAGAAGGTAAGGTCGGGACATTGATAGCCCTGCGCATACGACAGGACTTCTTCCTGGCTGTGCATGTTTGTTTCTGCAAAAATGGCGCGAATGTCAGAGCGCTTCACCCAGTTTGAGGAAGCAACGCTCTCAAGCGTGGATCTTGTTTTACCGCATCCGATATAGCCAAAAATCAGGACGGTTGTTTCGCCTGAATTTGCCGTTGTGGAGACGGACGTTCCATCTGTCGCTGTAAACGTATAGGCAGGGTTTTGAAACGTGGCTCGCGCAGCTGCCGCCTGTGCCGTTCCGGAAGAAACAGATGAAAATAAGAGCAGGAACAGCAGCAGGAAACCAGCAAATGCATGGGGCTTGCGGGTTTGAAAAAATGATGTTTCTTTCATTAAGGCTCCTCCTTTTGCCTTGATAAAACAGAGATTTGATACATTCAATTATCATAACATATTTGCAGGGCATGCACAATATTGAATCCATATGCCGACATGCATTTGCTGTGCAACTTGTGCAGCAGGAAATTGAAAAAAGAAAAAGATGTGTTATAATAAAAAAAAGAGGGAAAGAGAGGCGCGTTTATGGGAAGGGTTTTTCTGTTGTTTTTTGCGCTGCTTGGATTATCTGGATGCGGAGGGGGAAAATTCAGGGATTCCAAAGTGATTTTTGAAGGCACGTATTATCTGGAGGATACGGAAAACATGAAATTTGTTTTTTCCGAAGACAGCACGCTGACCGTTATGCAGGAGGGGATTTATGAGATGACGGAAAATGAAGAAGGGGAGCCGGTCATCCGGATCTGTCTGGATGATATCAGCAGGGAAATGCCGGAGGACTATGGCTTTACGGAGTATCGGATGCGAAAGGCGGACGATTCCGTCGCGCTGACGTATACGACGGATGCGTTTCAGCTGGATGAAAATCCCATGCTGCTGTTTCATCTGGAAGGAGAAGACGGGCTGCTTCTTGGCGCATGCTTTGACGGAACCTATCAGATTGGAGAAGGAGGCGAGAGTTATCAGTATATCTTTGAAAAGGACGGCGGCATCACGATGCAGGTGGAGGAGCGGTATTATGCGGACAAAGGAAAGCTGACGCTGACGGATCATGCGGGCAGCACGCATTATCTGTATGAAGCGTCGGAAGATACGCTGATGATACGAAACAGGAAAGAGGAGCTGATTATGACGCTGAGGAAAGAAGCGGAATCAGAATAAAAGACAGAAAGGAAAAAGAGATGCTTGGAATTATTGGAGCTATGGATGTGGAAGTGGCGAAGCTGAAAGAACGCATGACGGACGTGGAAATTACAAAAGCGGCGTCCATGGAATTTTATAAAGGAAAGCTGAACCGGGCGGAGGCGGTCGTCGTGCGCGCCGGCGTTGGCAAGGTCAATGCGGCATGCTGTGCACAGGCGCTGATCGACCGCTTTCCCGTAAGCTGCGTCATCAATACCGGAATTGCAGGTTCCCTTCGGGCGGAGATTGACATTGGCGACGTTGTGCTTGCAACGGATGCGGTGGAACACGATATGGACGCGTCCATTTTTGGCTATGCGCCGGGGAAGGTTCCGGGCATGGACGCAGAGGCGTTTGCGGCAGACGCCGCGCTTCGCAGGGTGGCGAGAGAAAGCTGTGAAAAAGTCAATCCGGATATCCGCGTCTATGAGGGGCGCATTGTAACGGGGGATCAGTTCATTTCCAGCAGGGAGAAAAAAGCGTGGCTGACGGAGACGTTTGGCGGGTTCTGCACGGAGATGGAGGGTGCGGCGATCGCGCATACGGCGTATTTAAACCAGGTGCCGTTTTTGATCGTGCGCGCGATTTCAGATAAGGCGGACGACAGCGCGCAGATGGATTATCCGACGTTTGAAGCAAAGGCAGTCGAGCATTCTGTCCGACTGATCGAAGAAATGGCAGGGAGGTTAGCCTGATATGGAAAAAATTGCAAGTTTTACAGTGAATCATTTGACGCTTCTGCCGGGCATATATGTTTCCCGGAAGGATCATATCGGTTCGGAAGTGGTAACGACGTTTGACATTCGCATGACGCGGCCGAATTTTGAGCCGGTGATGAATACGGCGGAGGTGCATACGATCGAGCATCTTGGCGCGACGTTTTTAAGAAATCATAAACAATATGCGGATAAAACCGTTTATTTTGGGCCAATGGGATGCAGGACGGGATTTTATCTGATTCTGGCCGGAGAGTATGCCTCGGAGGATATTCTGGATCTGGCGCGGGAGCTGTTTTCGTTTATGCGGGATTTCAAAGGCGAGGTTCCGGGCGCGGCGGCCAGGGACTGCGGCAATTATCTGGATATGAATCTGCCGATGGCGAATTATCTGGCAAAGAAGTTTTATGACGAAGTTCTCTGCAATATGACAAAAGAGCGGATGCAATATTCCGAATAACGCATGCACGGCAGAACAAGAAAAGACAGGAGGCAGACATGCTGAAAACAGGAATCAAAGGATATGCCGAAGCAACGGTGTGTCAGGAAAATACTGCGGTTGCGCGAAAAAGCGGGACGCTTTCGGTATTTGCAACGCCCGCAATGATCGAACTCGTGGAAGAGGCCGCATGGAAAAGCGTGGCGGATGAGCTGGAGGAGGGCTGCGCAAGCGTGGGCACGGGCCTTCAGATCCGGCACGTATCCGCAACGCCGGTCGGAATGCGCGTGGTCTGTCGGACCGAACTGACGGAAGTGGATGGCAGACGGCTTGTGTTTTCGGTCGATGTTGCGGATGAATCGGGCAGGATCGGAGAAGGCGTTCACGAGCGGTTTATTATTGAGTCAGAGAAATTTCAAAAGAAAGCGGACGGGAAGCTTACCGGTTAAGCTTCCCTGGCCCACCCAAGCGAACAGGCAACTGCCCGTTTCCACATCTTTCGTTTCAAATTCCGTTCTTCTGCGGAGATTTGAGGCGTAAAGATACGGTCGGTTGTCTGATTTTTTATGACGTTCTCCCTGCTGTTCCAGTAGCCCGTGGCAAGTCCGGCGAGGTAAGCCGCGCCCATTGCGGTCGTTTCCACACAGACGGGGCGGCAGACGGGCGTTCCAATGATATCGGCCTGCATTTGCATCAGGAGATTGTTTGCGCTTGCGCCTCCGTCTACTTTCAGCGCGGAAAGCGGAATGCCGGAGTCTGCCAGCATGGAGGAGAGGACGTCGCTTACCTGGAAGGCGATGGATTCGAGCGTCGCCCGGATGATATGGCATTTGTTTACGCCGCGGGTCAGCCCTGTGATGGTTCCTCTTGCATATGAATCCCAGCAGGGCGCGCCAAGTCCTGTAAAAGCGGGAACGACGAAACAGCCGCCCGTATCGTTTACTTTGCGCGCCATATATTCGGAATCGGCGGCAGAGTCGATCAGCTGCATTTCGTCGCGTAGCCATTGAATGGCGGCTCCGGCGACGAAAATCGAGCCTTCCAGCGCGTAATGGACGCGGTTATCCAGTCCCCAGGCGATTGTGGTGACAAGGCCGTTTTTGGAGAAAACGGGCGTTTCTCCCGTATTCATCAACAGAAAGCATCCCGTTCCATACGTATTTTTTGCCTCGCCCGGTAAAAAGCAGGTCTGTCCAAACAGCGCCGCCTGCTGATCGCCGGCCGCCCCGCTGATGGGAATCGGACCGCCAAAGTATGCCGGAGAAGCTTCTCCGTAGATGCAGCTGGAGGGCTTTGGCTCGGGCAGCATCGCTTTTGGAATGTCAAGCGCAGAAAGAATGTCATCATCCCATTTCAGCGTATGGATATTAAACAGCATGGTTCTGGAAGCATTGGAATAATCCGTAATATGCGTTTTGCCGCCGGTCAGCTTCCAGATGAGCCACGTTTCCACCGTTCCAAACATCAGATCGCCTTTTTTGGCCCGTTCTCTGGCTCCTTCGACGTGGTCGAGGATCCATTTCAGCTTCGTTGCGGAAAAATAGGCGTCGATCACCAGACCGGTTTTTTGCCGGAATGTTTCGGTAAGGCCTTTTTCTTTCAGCGCGTCACAGTAGCCGGCGGTGCGGCGGCACTGCCAGACGATGGCGCGGCAGACGGGGACGCCGGTATGCCTGTCCCACACAATTGTCGTTTCGCGCTGGTTTGTAATGCCGATTGCGCAGATGTCCGCGGCGGACGCGCCGATATTGGACAGGGAAGTCTGCGCGACTTCAAGCTGCGCGGCCCAGATTTCATCCGCGTCCTGCTCGACCCAGCCGGGCTTTGGAAAAAACTGCGTAAATTCTTTTTGCGCCATGCTGCACATCTGGCCCTTTTCATTGAAAAGAATGCTGCGGCAGCTTGTCGTTCCGGCATCGAGCGCCATGACGTATCCTGACATAAAATACCTCCTTTTTCGGAAAAGCGTTTTCATTTTATCAATTTGACGGTTCCATAAACCGGAATTGAGGGTTGCTTCCTTTGCATGATCTCTTCCCACCGGGCATAAGAACCCTTATAAGGAGAAAAAATTATATAAAACAGTATAACACAAAACATACGGGAATTGTGGATTGATGGAAATCTCTGTTCTCTTTAAAACCTTTTTATGCATCATATGTTTCTCTGATTGGCGTAAATCATTCTTCTTTTTTCATAAAATGCAATTCCTTTTCCGTATCCGTGTTTTCCTACATTATACAGGTTATCCGCGATATCTGTATATGTCGTAATTAGACTAAATTTTTTTGCGGTTTCTGTCCATTCTTTTTCTTTCATATCGAATGAAGTTCGATGTGAATTTTTCTTGTTTCGCATGATTTTGTTGGTTTTATCCATATAGTGTAATCCTACACCGATACCCTTGTCCACTGAGGGTATCCGAAAAAATTTTATAAAAATATTGAAGTCTGTTTTTTCCTGTGTTATAATTCTTTTCAGATGAAATACAGACTATGCAGGTATAGTTCATCGGTAGAATACAAGCTTCCCAAGCTTGGGAGGGGGGTTCGATTCCCCTTACCTGCTTCGTAACGCAGGCCGCAGAGCACAACGCTCTGCGGCCTGTATTTTATTTCAGAAAAGGGCTGCATGGACAGGGGAAGCGCTTCCTGTCCGGAATCGAACAAGAAATGTTTTCATATTGACATGCTATGAAAAGGCAGATAAAATAAAGAAAAACGGATACAAGACCGGGAGGCGATACGATGAAAATTTCAACAAAGGGGCGTTATGCGCTCCGGCTTATGCTGGATATTGCGATGAACGATGCGACAGAACCGGTGCGCCTGAGAGATACGGCAGAGCGGCAGGCGATTTCCGTCAAATATCTTGAGCAGATTATTTCGGGCCTTGTACGGTCCGGATATGTGAAAAGCATACGGGGGCCGCAGGGCGGATATCGGCTGGCGAAAAAGCCGTCGGAATATACGGTTGGCATGATTTTGCGGCAGGTAGAGGGCAGCATGGTTCCGGTGGCCTGTCTGGAAAACGGGGAAGCCGATTGCGAACGGCAGGGCCAGTGTGTGACGATTCGTATCTGGAAAGAGCTGGATGAAGCGATTCGGGGCGTGCTGGACCGGTATACGCTTGCGGATCTCGTGGCCTGGCAGGAGGAGATGGGAAACGCTTATGTGATATAGTCTGGCAAATTGCATGCGCAGACGTTGACAAACGGCGGTCGATGGGGTATAGTGATGTATATCCTATTAATCATGTATAGAATATAGGGAATAAAAAAGCAGACGGAAAGCGGGGAATGCAGCATGTCGCGAATTTATCAGGGTACGCCTGGACTGATTGGAGCCACGCCGCTTTTGGAGGCGGTAAATCTGGAAAAGGCGCATGGACTTGGCGCGCGTCTTTTGTTTAAGCTGGAATATTTTAATCCGGCCGGAAGCGTAAAAGACAGGATTGCAAAAGCGATGATTGAAGATGCGGAGGCAAAAGGCTTATTGAAGGAGGGTTCTGTGATTATCGAGCCGACATCCGGCAACACGGGAATTGGCCTTGCCGCGCTTGCGGCGGCAAAAGGCTATCGGATTATTCTGACGATGCCGGAGACGATGAGCGTGGAACGCCGGAATATTTTAAAAGCGTATGGCGCGCAGATCGTATTGACAGAAGGAAAGCGCGGCATGAAAGGCGCGATTGAAAAGGCGGATGAACTGGCAAAAGAGCTGCCGGGCGCGTTTATTCCGGGCCAGTTTTCCAATCCGGCGAATCCAAACGCGCACAAAGAGACGACGGGGCCGGAAATCTGGAACGATACGGACGGCGCGGTAGATGTGCTGGTGGCCGGCGTAGGAACCGGGGGAGCCATTACAGGGACGGGAGAATATCTAAAGTCCAGGAATCCGGAGCTTTCGGTAATTGCGGTGGAGCCGTCGGCTTCGCCCGTTCTGTCGCAGGGGAAGAGCGGCCCGCATAAATTGCAGGGAATTGGCGCGGGATTTGTGCCGGATGTTTTAAATACCGCTGTATATGACGAGGTGTTTCCGGTGGAGTACGATGCGGCAGTCGACACATTTCGGGAAATTGCGCAAAAAGAAGGCATTCTGGTGGGCATTTCTTCCGGCGCGGCGGCCTATGCCGCGATCTGTGCGGCAAAACGGCCGGAGCTTGAGGGAAAGACGATTGTGGCGATTTTGCCGGACGGCGGCGACCGTTATTATTCTACGTCATTATTTACGGAGGAAAGGACAGGGGGAGAAAGACGATGAGCAGAACGAAAAGCAGAGAAGAGCGTAACCTTAAATTTGAAACGATGCAGCTGCATGCGGGGCAGGAGCAGCCGGACCCTTCGACCGACGCGAGGGCCGTGCCGATTTACCAGACGTCGTCTTATGTCTTTCATAATGCAGACCATGCTGCGGCAAGGTTTGACCTTTCGGATGCGGGCAATATTTACGGCAGACTGACAAACCCTACGCAGGATGTGTTTGAACAGAGAATGGCGGCGCTTGAGGGTGGCGTGGCGGCGCTTGCGGTAGCTTCCGGCGCAGCGGCGATTACGTATGCGGTTTTAAACCTTGCGCAGAGCGGCGATCATATTGTGGCGGCGAACAACCTCTATGGAGGGACGTACAATCTGCTGGCGCATACGCTTTCGCAGTATGGCATTGAAACGACGTTTGTCGATCCGTCGCCGGAGGCGCTTGCGGAGGCCATACAGGAAAATACGAAGGCCGTTTACGTGGAGACGCTCGGGAATCCGCATTCGGACGTAACGGATATTGAGGGAGCGGCAAACGCCGCGCATCGCCGGAACATTCCGCTTATCGTGGACAATACGTTTGCAACGCCGTATCTCGTGCGTCCGATTGCGTATGGGGCCGATATCGTTGTGCATTCTGCGACAAAGTTTATCGGCGGGCATGGAACGGCAATCGGCGGCGTGATTGTAGACGGCGGCCGGTTTGACTGGAAAGCGAGCGGTAAATTTCCATCTCTGTCTGAGCCGAATCCAAGCTATCATGGCATCCGCTTTACGGAGGCGGCCGGTGCGGCGGCTTATGTAACGAAAATACGCGCGATTCTGCTTCGGGACACGGGCGCGACGGTTGCGCCGCTGCATGCGTTTTTATTTTTGCAGGGATTGGAGACGCTTTCGCTGCGCGTGGAGCGTCATGTGCAGAATGCGCAGAGCGTTGTAGCGTATCTGCATCGCCATCCGCAGGTGGAGGCGGTGCATCATCCTTCTGTTTCCGATGACGCGGTGCAGCGGCAGTTGTATCGGAAGTATTTTCCAAACGGAGGCGGGTCGATTTTTACATTTGAGATCAAAGGGGACGTACAGAAGGCAAAAGCGTTTATCGATCATCTGGAAATATTCTCGCTTCTTGCAAATGTTGCGGACTCCAAATCGCTTGTGATTCACCCGGCGACGACGACGCACGCGCAGTTAAATGAAAAGGAACGGAAGGAGCAGGGAATCTTGCCCAATACGATTCGCCTCTCGGTTGGAACGGAGCATATCGAGGATATTTTACAGGATCTGGAAGAGGCGTTTCGGAGCTTGCAGTAAAAAATGCCCCTTTTGAACGACGGTTTGTTCAAAGGGGGCGTTTTCTTGCTTTTTACAGAAAAAAGCATAATTCAGACATAGAAAAAAGCGGGTGATGGGAATCGAACCCACGTATCCAGCTTGGAAGGCTGGTGTTCTACCATTGAACTACACCCGCATGTGATCAATGCCCAGTTCCGGAATCGAACCAGAGACACGAGGATTTTCAGTCCTCTGCTCTACCAACTGAGCTAACTGGGCAGATTTCTCACAGCAAAATTAATCATACAGGAAAATGCATAAATTGTCAAGAAAATTTCTCCAATTTCTTTAAAAAAATATGCGGATGTGATACGATACCAAAAAGGGAAGTCGAAAGGAAGAGAGCTCGCATTGGAATGCGAAAAGGAAAGGCGGAAAAAAGCAGTGACGATTGTAACATTAAAAAAGGGAGAGGGCAGAAGCTTAAAGTCCGGCGGTCTGTGGATTTTTGACAATGAAATTGCCTCCATTGCCGGGAGGTTTGTAAACGGGGATATTGTAACGGTGCGCGATTTTGACGGATATCCGATGGGAAAGGGATTTATCAATCAAAATTCCAGAATACGCGTGCGGATGCTTACCAGAAATGGCGATCAGGAAATTGACCGGGCATTTTTGCGCAGGCGGATTGTCCATGCCTGGGAATACCGAAAGCGGACGGTGGATACGTCAAGCTGCCGCATTCTGTTTGGCGAGGCGGATTTTCTGCCGGGCATCGTTGTGGACAAGTTTTCCGACGTGCTGGTGGTGCAGTCGCTGGCGCTTGGAATAGATCGGAGAAAGCTTGAGATTGTGGAGCTGGTAAAGGAGGTTCTGGCCGAAGACGGCATCGTGATTCGCGGCGTTTATGAGCGAAGCGACGCAAAAGTGCGCCTGAAGGAAGGCATGGAGCGCGTCAGCGGTTTTCTCGGCGATGCGTTTGACACACAGGTGCAAATCGAAGAAAATGGCGTAATCTATCAGGTGGACGTAAAGGATGGCCAGAAGACGGGCTTTTTTCTGGATCAGAAGTATAATCGCCTGGCGATACAAAAGCTGTGCGGCGGCATGGAGGTGTTGGACTGCTTTACGCATACGGGGTCGTTTGCATTGAACGCGGGGCTGGCCAAAGCGTCCTGTGTGCTTGGCGTAGACGCTTCGGCGTCCGCCGTGCGTCTGGCGGAGGAAAATGCAAAACGGAACGGATTGGAGGAACGCGTGCATTTTATATGCAGAGACGTCTTTGATCTGCTGCCGGAATTTGAAAAGCAGGGCAGGACGTTTGACGTTGTGATCTTAGATCCCCCTGCGTTTGCAAAATCGAAAAGCGCTGTAAAGAATGCGGTCAGAGGCTATCGGGAGATCAACCTTCGGGCAATGAAATGCGTCCGTCCGGGCGGTTATCTGGCGACGTGTTCCTGCTCGCATTTCATGGATGACGCGCTTTTGAAAAAGACGATTCAGCAGGCGGCCCAGACTGCGCACAGAAGGCTGAGGCAGGTGGAATGCCGGACGCAGTCGCCGGACCATCCGGTTCTCTGGGCTGCGGAAGAAAGCTATTATCTGAAATTTTATATTTTTCAGGTGTGTGAGGAGATGTAGCGCATGCAGAATGGATACGCCGCCGCGGGGCGCTGCGGCTTTTACAGAAAAGAAGCGGGAACGCTTGACAAAATACAGTTTTGTGCGTACTATAAAAGCGGTGTACAAAAACGTATGCAATATTGTCAAAGGTAGCGAAAAAGAGGAGTACGCGTATACGATTTCCAGAGAGAGCGGCACGCAGGCTGGAATGCCGCTTAAAATACGATATGCGGAAGGTAGCTTTGGAACCGGAATGCCCAGGCGGCGCAGGAGCTGCGTCGTATGTAAGCGTTTCCCGGGTCATCCCGTTAAAGATGAAAAGATGTGCGGCGTCGTTTGCGTTACGCTGCATAAGCAAGGTGGTACCGCGCAGAAATTCGCCCTTGGAAGCTTTCGCTTCCAGGGGTTTTTGTTGTAGGAAAAAGAATTGGAAAAAGGAGAAAGCCTATGAGCAGGGAATTAGCAAAGACCTACGATCCAAAAGAGATGGAAGGCCGTATTTATCAGAAATGGGAACAGAACGGATATTTTCACGCCGTTGCGGATCCGGGCAAAAAGCCGTTTACGATTATGATGCCGCCGCCCAATATCACGGGGCAGCTGCATATGGGACATGCGCTGGATAATACGATGCAGGATATTTTAATCCGTTATAAAAGGATGCAGGGATATAACGCGCTCTGGCAGCCGGGCACGGATCATGCGTCCATCGCGACGGAAGTGCGGGTGATGGAAGCGTTAAAAGAGCAGGGCATCGACAAGGAGAGCCTGGGCAGAGAAGGCTTTCTGGAAAAATGCCGGGAATGGAAAAAAGAATATGGCGGACGCATTATAAATCAGCTGAAACGGATGGGGTCTTCGGCGGACTGGGAGCGGGAGCGTTTTACGATGGATGAGGGCTGTTCCGACGCCGTTTTGGAAGTGTTTGTCAAGCTGTATGAAAAAGGCTGTATTTATAAAGGCTCGCGCATTGTCAACTGGTGCCCGGTCTGCCAGACGTCGATTTCTGATGCAGAGGTGGAGCATGAGGAGCAGGACGGGTCTTTCTGGCACATCCGATATCCGGTTGCAGGCGAGGAAGGCAGATTCGTGGAAATTGCCACGACGCGGCCGGAGACGATGTTCGGAGACACTGCGGTCGCAGTCAATCCGGACGATGCGCGTTATCAGGATATCATCGGCAAGACGTTAAAGCTTCCGCTTACGGACCGGGAAATTCCGGTGATTGCCGACGCTTATGTCGATCAGGAATTTGGGACGGGCTGCGTAAAAATCACGCCGGCGCACGATCCGAATGATTTTGAGGTTGGAAAACGCCACGGCCTTGCCGAAGTTGTCGTTATAAATGACGATGCGACGATGAATCAGAACGCGGGAAAATTTGCCGGCATGGATCGCTATGCGTGCAGAAAGGCTCTGGTGAAAGAGCTGGAAGAGACGGGGCTTTTGGTGAAGGTTGTTCCGCATTCTCATAATGTGGGGACGCACGACCGCTGCGGCACGACGGTAGAGCCGATGGTAAAGCAGCAATGGTTCGTGAAAATGGACGAACTGATTTTGCCGGCGGTGGAAGGCGTCAAAAACGGAGACGTCCGTCTGCTTCCAAAGCGCATGGAAAAAACCTATTTTAACTGGACGGATCACATTCGCGACTGGTGCATCTCCAGGCAGCTCTGGTGGGGGCACAGGATTCCGGCTTATTACTGCAAAGCGTGCGGTGAAATGACGGTTGCAAAAACCGCGCCAGAAACCTGCCCAAAGTGTGGCGGCGCGCATTTGGAACAGGACGAAGACACGCTGGACACCTGGTTTTCCTCTGCCCTGTGGCCGTTTTCTACGCTGGGATGGCCGAACGATACAAAAGATCTGCAGTATTTTTATCCAAACGACGTGCTGGTGACGGGCTATGACATTATTTTCTTCTGGGTGATCCGAATGATCTTTTCCGGGTATGCCCATATGGGAAAGGCGCCGTTCCATACCGTGCTGTTTCATGGGCTGGTGCGTGATGCGCAGGGGCGTAAAATGAGCAAATCGCTGGGCAATGGCATCGACCCTCTGGAAGTGATTGACAAATACGGCGCGGACGCGCTGCGCCTGACGCTCATTACCGGAAACGCGCCGGGGAATGACATGCGTTTTTACTGGGAGAGAGTGGAGGCTTCCCGGAACTTTGCCAATAAAGTATGGAACGCGTCCCGCTTTATCCTGATGCACATTGGCGATCAGGCAATTACAGAGCCGGCAGCTTCGGATTTGCAGACGGAGGACAAATGGATTTTGTCAAAAGCCAATCGCCTGATCCGGGAAATGACCGAGAATATGGACAAATTTGAACTTGGCATCGCCGTACAGAAAGTGTACGATTTTATATGGGATGAATTCTGCGACTGGTATATTGAAATGACAAAGCGCCGTACCTGGCAGGCGAAGGAGCGCCCGGCTCCGGCGAACGCCGCGTTTTGGACGTTAAAAGAAGTATTGACGCAGGCGCTCAAGCTGTTGCATCCCTTTATGCCGTTTCTGACGGAAGAGATTTTCTGCACGCTGCATCCACAGGAAGAGACGATTATGCTTTCCGACTGGTGCGTATACGATGAAGCGCGGAATTTTGAGGAGGAGGAAGCTGTCGTAGAGCGCTGTAAGGAGCTGGTAAAGAGCGTCAGGAACCGCCGCAGCGAAATGGACGTGCCGCCGTCGAGAAAGGCAACGGTTTATATCGTATCGGAACAGGAAGCGGTTCGCTGCGCCTTTGCGTCGGAAACGGAAATGTATGCCGGACTGATGGGGGCCGGTGAAGTGTTCGTTCAGGAAGATAAGACGGGGATTGCAGAAGATGCGGTATCGATTGTGATTCCGGAAGCCGTGGTTTACATTCCGCTGGAAGATCTGGTGGATATGGAACAGGAGAGGGCGCGTCTTGAAAAAGAGAAAGCGCGCCTTGAAAAAGAGCTTGCGCGTTCGAAGGGGATGCTTTGCAACGAGCGCTTTTTAAGCAAGGCGCCGGAAGAAAAAGTACGGGAGGAGAAAGAAAAGCTGCTCCGGTATGAACAGATGATGGAACAGGTTATGGCAAGGCTTGACGCCATAAAATAGAATCTGCTGTAAATCGAAAGCAAATGTTGCAAATTTGTGTAACATATTGCGGTGAGATCATAAAAAGTTAATATTTTTTTACTTGCATATTAAAACCACTATATTATAATGGTAAAAGATTCTGGTTGACAGATGGCGGAAGGGATCTGTCAGGAAGAGAACGCCCGTTGTAATAGAGTGGTTTTTTGATACAGGAGGCAGAAAGATATGATTAATTTTGAAGAAGAGCTGAAAAAATTTCAGCCAAGTCTGGAAGTGGAAGATGCGGAGGATGCGATCTATAATCACGACCTGACGGACATGACGGATATTTTGCTGGAGATGATGAAGGAAAAGAACAATTAAAAGGCAGATGGCGAGGTGGAATATGGAATGTTATAACTGCGGCTCTGCGCTGACGAATGCGGATTACTGCGGCAAGTGCGGCGCGGATGTCAAACTATACAAAAAGATACTGATGGCGTCCAACGGGTTTTACAATGAAGGTCTGGAACGGGCGTCCATCCGGGATTTGTCCGGAGCGATTGAAAGCTTAAAAAAGAGTTTGCAGCTGAACAAGATGCATATCCATGCGCGCAATCTTCTGGGACTTGTTTATTTTGAAATGGGAGAGACGGTTTCAGCGCTCAGCGAATGGGTTATCAGCAAAAGCTATCAGAGCAGAAACAATGCGGCGGGCAATTATCTGAATGAAATACAAAGCAATGCGTCGAGGCTTGATACAATCAATCAGACGATCAAGAAATACAATCAGGCTCTGATCTATTGCAGGCAGGACAGCACGGATCTGGCGGTGATTCAGCTGAAAAAGGTGCTTTCCTTAAATCCCCGGCTTGTCAGGGGCCATCAGCTGCTTGCGCTTTTGTATATGCGGGAGGGCAAATACGATCAGGCCGCAAAATCGCTGCGCAATGCTGCAAAGATTGATGAGAACAATACGACGACGCGCAGGTATCAGAAAGAAGTCAGCAGCATGCTAAAAGACAATGCGCCGAAGAAACAGAAGAAAGAAGATCTGATTTCTTATCAAAGCGGCAATGACACGGTGATTATGCCGACGCATTTTAAGGACAATTCCGCATTGCAGACGATTGTCAATATCGTCATCGGCATTGCGCTTGGCGTGGCAATCAGTATGTTTTTGCTGCTGCCCAATATAAGGCAGCGGTCGAAAAGCGAAGCGAATGAAGCTTTAAAGTCCGCAAACGATACCATTTCCACAAAGGAGCAGTCGATTTCTTCTTTGGAGAAACAGGTGAAGGATCTGACAAAGGAGGCAAAGGAAGCAAAAGAAGCGTCGGAAAAAATCGAGACAAAATTCCAGTCGTATGAGCAGCTTTTGCAGGCGTATACGGCGTATACGTCGGAGAACATGGAACTGGCGGAGGCGGCGCTTGAAAAAGTAAAAGAAGAAGACTTGAGCGGCAGCGCAAAGCAGATTTACAATGACGTTGGCGCCAAAGTCAATGAAACATACCTTGCGGCGCTGTATCAGGAAGGCTATAGCGCATACTCCAAAGGAGATTATGAAACGGCCGCAGAGAAGCTGGCGAAAGCGGTAGAGATGGATGAAACATATAAAGACGGCTATGCCGTTTATTATCTGGCGCAGTCCTACCGGCGGCAGGATGATATGGAACAGGCGGTGATCTATTACCGGAAGGTAATCGAACAGTCTCCGGGAACGGAACGCGCGCGCGTGGCGCAGACGTATGTCAGTGAGGAGGAGAGAAGGCAGGGCGCTTTGGGTGCGGATGACGGTCGTCAGGAGGGGCAGGACGCGCAGAATCCGCCGCAGGAGGATACGCCGCCGCAGGACGGCGCGCCGCAGGAGGATGCGCCGCAGTAACAGAGACAGCAGAGATACAAAAGACGTTGGGTTCATGCAAAACGGAACGCTGGCGTCTTTTTTTGTGCAGAATGGATCGGGTAGAGGAGGAAAGAGGAGATGGAATGTAAGTATCAGCTGAACAATGGATGCATGCGCATTTCCATGCCAAAAGAGGTGGATCACCACTGTGCGGAACAGCTTAGAAAAGAGGCGGATCTTCTGATCGGCGCATATCATGTCCGCAGGCTTATATTTGATTTTGCGGGGACGGAATTTATGGACAGCTCCGGAATTGGCGTGCTGATTGGCAGATGTAAGAACATGGGCTACAGTGGAGGAGAAGTGTCGGCGGAGCATTTGAGCGAGCGGATTCAGAAAATTTTTGTCGTTTCCGGTCTGCATAAAATGATTCGGGTGGAATCAGATGCGCAGGAAGAGCCAAATTGAGAATAAGGCGGGGGAAAATATCGATGAAAAACGAAATGCAGGTAGAATTTGATGCAAAATCGGTGAATGAGGGATTCGCCAGAGTAACGGTAGCCGCTTTTCTGACACAGCTGGACCCTACGCTGGATGAAATTGCAGATGTGAAAACGGCAGTATCCGAAGCGGTGACGAATGCAATTATTCATGGCTATGAGGGCGGCGAGGGAAAAGTGTGCGTATCCTGTCGCTTAAACGGCAATCAGGCTGTGATTACAGTGGAGGATGAAGGCGTAGGCATGGAGGATGTAAAAAAAGCAATGGAGCCTTTTTATACAACGAAGCCGGAGCTGGAACGTTCCGGCATGGGATTTGCCTTTATGGAAGCGTTTATGGATGAAATGCAGGTGGAGTCTGCGTCCGGAATCGGGACAAAAGTGATTATGACAAAGAAAATTGGAGCAAAGGAAGAGAAGGATCGGGATGGATGCGGTGATAGCGCTCATTAAGCAGGCACACGCAGGGGATAAAGAGGCGAGAGAAAAACTGATATCCGATAACCTTGGGCTTGTCTGGAGCATTGTGCGCAGATTTGAACATCGCGGACATGAAAAAGAGGAGCTGTTTCAGATTGGCTGCATTGGTCTGATGAAGGCCATCGACAAGTTTGAAGTGGCGTACGAAGTGCGGTTTTCTACGTATGCCGTGCCGATGATTATGGGTGAGATCAAGCGGTTTTTAAGAGACAGCAGCATGATGAAGGTATCCCGTTCGTTAAAGGAGAACGGATGGAAAGTAAAAAAGGCGTCGGACATGCTTTCGCAGAAATACGGGAGGGACGCTACGCTGCAGGAAATCTCGCAGGAAATCGGACTGAGCGTAGAAGACATTGTCGAGGCGATGGAAGCCAATGAAGAGGTGGCGTCGATTTATCAGCCGGTTTACCAGTCCGATGACAGCGAAATCTATCTGGTGGATCAGGTGTCAGGCGGCGGCACGCCAAAGACGGAAGAGCTGTTGAATCATCTGCTGTTGGAGCAGCTGTTAAAGGAATTGGATGAAAAAGAGAAAGAGCTGATCGAACTGCGGTATTTTAAGGATATGACGCAGGTGCAGGTGGCGGCGGAGCTTGGAGTAAGCCAGGTGCAGGTATCGCGCATGGAGCGCAGGATTCTGACAAGAATGAAAAAAGCGGGCGAACGGTAATGCTGGAGAACGGCCGGATAAAGAGAAATGAGCCACAGGTCAGATATGGCTCATTTCGCATAAAAGGGATCGCTTCAGGCGGTACAGCCGGTCGGAAAGATCTACATAGACAATGGCCGGATTGACAAAGCGCTTTGCCTCGTCCCACAGGGTTTCTTTTTCTTTTGCGCAGACGGCCTGAATCTCCATGACGTTTGGAGAGGCGTAGACGCATGCGCCATTTTGGAAAATAGGGAGCAGAAGGTTGCGCATATGGTAGCTTCCGCCGGGAAGCCGCGTTTTTTTCCAGGGCTCGTTCGGGTCAAATAAAAGCAGCTCTGCTTCTGTATCAAACGATTCTTCGGCAAGACAGATATAATCGGCGCGGATTTTTCCGGTCTCTCTGTCATAGATGCGGTAAACCGTTTTATTGCCGGGATTTGTAACTTTTTCCGTGTTTTCGGAAAGCTTTATTTTGGGAAGGAAGTCGCCGTTTTCATTTTGTATGGCGGCAAGCTTGTAGACGCCGCCAAACGCGGGGGTGTCCTTTGCCGTAATCAGATGCGTGCCTACGCCCCAGGACGTGATTTTTGCGCCCTGTATTTTTAAGCTCTGGATCAGATGCTCGTCAAGATCGTTGGAAGCCGATATGACAGCGTCCGGAAAGCCGGCGTCATCCAGCATCAGGCGGGCCTTTTTGGAGAGGTAGGCCAGATCGCCGCTGTCCATGCGGATGCCGTAATTTGTCAGAGGGATGCCGTTGTCTCGCATTTCCGTAAAAATGCGGATGGCGTTTGGAATGCCGGAATCGAACGTGTCATACGTATCCACAAGCAGAATGCAGGCGGACGGATACAGCTTTGCATAGCTTTGAAACGCCGTATATTCGTCCGGAAAGCTCATAATCCAGCTGTGCGCATGCGTGCCGGATATGGGAAGGTCAAACATCTGGCCGGCAAGCACGTTTGAAGTGCCCACGCAGCCCCCGATGATGGCGGCCCTTGCGCCGTATACGCCGGAATCGGGACCCTGCGCGCGTCTGAGACCGTATTCTACGACGCTGTCCCCTTTCGCTGCATGGCAGATTCTGGCCGCTTTGGTGGCGATCAGGCTCTGATGGTTGAGCAGATTTAAAACGGCTGTTTCGATAAACTGCGCCTCCATAATCGGAGCGATGACTTTTATCAGCGGCTCTCCCGGAAATATAACGGTTCCTTCAGGAATGGCGTAAAGATCGCCGGTAAAGCGGAACGTTTTCAGATATTCCAGAAAGTCCGCTTCGAAAATGCCAAGACTTTTCAGATAGGCGATGTCTTCGTCTGAAAAGCGCAGGTTTTGGATGTAGTCGATAATCTGCTTCAGGCCGGCGCAGATTGCGTAACCGCCGCCGCAGGGATTGCTTCGGTAGAATGCGTCGAAGATGACGACATCCTGTTTGCCTGTTTTGAAATAGCCCTGCAGCATGGTGATTTCGTACAGGTCGGTCAAAAGCGTAAGGTTTTGTCTGTGCATATGGAATCCTCTTTCCCGGGCGCAGATGCGGACGCGCCCGAATGGTTTTTTTATTATAGACAATGCAGGAGCATTTTGCAACAGGCGGCGTTTGATTTTTTTACTTTTGCCATATGCGTGATTGACACCTGCGCAACGTTATGATAAGCTGATAAGTAAGGAAAAACAGTCTTCAGGGCAGGGTGACTTTGCGGGGGCAGAGAATTCCCTACCGGTGGTACAGCCCACGAGCCGAAAGGCATGATTCGGTGAGATTCCGAAGCCGACAGTACAGTCTGGATAGAAGAAGATGCGATAGAATTTGGGTCGTACTATAATCTGCTCTGGAACAGGATGCTGTTTCAGGGCTTTTTTTGCAGGATTTTTTGCTTTGCGCCAGGTGATTTTTGGGGAAAGGAAGTGGGCCGATGCAGCCGGAGGCATATATGGAGCTTGCCATTGCGGAAGCGAGAAAGGGCGAGGGGTTTACGAATCCAAATCCCATGGTCGGGGCCGTCATTGTAAAAGAGGGGAGGATTCTTGCAAGGGATTACCATCATGCGTATGGGGGGTATCATGCGGAGCGCAATGCGATTTTAAACTGCAGGGAAGATCTTTCCGGCGCGCAGATGTACGTTACGTTAGAGCCCTGCTGCCATTATGGAAAGACGCCGCCGTGTACGGAAATTATTTTAGAGAGCGGAATCAAAAAAGTATACGTCGGATCGATGGATCCCAATCCGCTCGTCTCCGGGAAGGGCGTGGAATTGTTAAAATCCCGTGGAATCGAGGTGGAAACGGGGATCTGCGAAGAAAAATGCCTTGCGCTCAATAAAGTTTTTTTCCATTATATCCGGCATAAAACGCCTTACGTCGTTATGAAATATGCGATGACGGCGGATGGGAAGATCGCGACGAAGACGGGCGCGTCCAGATGGATCAGCGGGGAAGCGTCCAGAGAACGGGTCCATAACAGCCGCCATAAATATATGGGGATTATGGCGGGCGTCGGCACGGTTCTGACGGACAATCCGGCTCTGACGTGCAGACAGGAAGGGAAAAAAAGCCCTGTCCGTATCATCTGCGACAGCAGACTGCGCACGCCGCTTACTTCTGAGCTTGTGCGGACGGCAGGGGAGGTTCCCGTTATTTTAGCTACGGCAGAAGGGGATGCGGAAAAGAAAAAGCCCTATCTGGACGCAGGCTGTGAGGTTCTTACGATTTCGGAGAAGGACGGACATATTGATTTAAACGTCCTGATGCAAAAGCTGGGAGCGCTTGGCATTGACAGCATTCTGCTGGAAGGCGGAGGAATGCTCAACTACAGCGCGCTCAAAAGCGGGATCGTGCACGCGGTGGAGCAGTATATTGCGCCGAAGCTGTTTGGCGGGACCGCGGCGAAAACGCCCGTGACGGGCGAGGGCGTTGCATGGCCGGATCAGGCGTTTCGGCTGTGCCGTCCGAACGTGCGGCAGATCGGAGCGGATATTTTGATCGAATGGGAGGTTGCGGCATGTTCACAGGAATCATAGAAGAGACGGGAACGGTTTTACAGATCGGACGGGAGAGCATCCGCATCCGGGCCGAAAAAGTTCTGGAGGGGACGAAGCCGGGAGACAGCATCGCCGTCAATGGCGTTTGCCTGACCGTTGTAAAAATCGGCGGCGCGGAGTTTACGGCCGACGTTATGCCGGAGACGTTTCAAAGGAGCGCGCTGGGGCGTCTGCGGCCGATGGGCGTCGTCAATCTGGAACGCGCGATGGCGGCCGACGGACGCTTTGGCGGACATATCGTATCAGGGCATATTGATGGAACAGGGACGGTTGACGGCATGCAAAACGACGGGAACGCGGTGCGCATTGGGATTGCCACGACGTCTGAAATTGCCCGCAGAATCGTAGAAAAAGGCTCTGTCGCCATAGATGGAATCAGCCTTACCGTTTCCGCGGTAAAGCAGGACTGGTTTGAAGTGTCCGTCATTCCGCATACGCTGCGGGAAACGAATCTGAAAGAAAAACGGCCGGGAACGATTGTCAATCTGGAGAATGACATGGTTGGCAAATATGTGGAGAAGCTTTTGCATGAAACGATGCGGTCGGGGGAAGAATCAAAGACAACGACGCTGACGAAGGAATTTTTGCTTCGGGCAGGATTTTGAGACGGGAGGATAAAAGAATGGCATACAGTTCGGTGGAAGAGGCAGTAAATGAAATTCGTCAGGGAAAGATCATACTGGTGACAGACGATGAGGACAGAGAAAACGAAGGCGATTTTATCTGCGCCGCGGAATTTGCAACGACGGAAAATGTAAATTTTATGGCGGTGCATGGAAAAGGTCTGATCTGCATGCCCATGGGCAGGGAGCTTGTGGAAAAGCTGAAGCTGCCGCAGATGGTATCGCATAATACGGACAATCATGAAACGGCGTTTACCGTTTCGATTGACGCTGTAGAGACGACGACGGGAATTTCTGCAAAGGAGCGCGGAATTACGGCGAGAAAATGTGTGGAGGAAGGGGCTGGGCCAAAAGATTTTCGCAGACCGGGCCATATGTTTCCACTGCTGGCAAAAGAAAACGGCGTGCTGGAGCGGGAAGGGCATACGGAAGCGACGGTAGATCTGATGCGTCTGGCAGGATTAAAAGCGTGCGGCCTGTGCTGCGAGATTATGCGCGAGGACGGCACGATGATGCGTACGCCGGAGCTGATGCGGCTGGCTGAGAAATTTCAGATCAAAATGACGACGATACAGGCGTTAAAGGAATACCGGAAAGTGCATGATAAGCTGGTTGCATCCGTTGCGGTTACGAAGATGCCGACGCGTTATGGCGAATTTATGGCGCATGGATACGTCAATCGCTTAAACGGGGAGCATCATGTGGCGCTGGTAAAGGGAGAGATCGGGGATGGAGAAGAGATTTTATGCCGCGTGCATTCCGAGTGCCTGACCGGAGACGCGTTTGGATCGATGAAATGCGACTGTGGCCAGCAGCTGCAGGCGGCAATGCGTCAGATTGAAGAGGAAGGAAGGGGGATTTTACTGTATCTGCGGCAGGAAGGCCGCGGAATTGGACTGCTGAACAAGCTGCGCGCCTATGAACTGCAGGATGGCGGCATGGATACGGTGGAAGCCAATCTTGCGCTTGGATTTGAGGAGGATTTGAGGGAATACTATATCGGCGCGCAGATTCTGCGTGATCTGGGGGCAAAAAGCCTTCGTCTGCTGACGAATAATCCCAAAAAAATCGACGGACTTTCCGCGTTTGGCTTAAGCATCAGAGAGCGGGTTCCCATTCAGATGGAGCTTACGCCGTTTGACCGTTATTATATGAAGACGAAACAACGGAAGATGGGGCATATGTTAAAATTTTAATCAAAAGAGGGTAAAGGAGGAGCAGCATGAGAATACTGGAAGGTAACATCGTAGCAAAGGACGTTCGAATCGGAATTGTAACGGCGCGGTTTAATGAGTTTATTACGTCAAAGCTGTTAAGCGGGGCGCTCGACGGGCTAAAGCGCCATGAGGTTTCGGAGGACTGTATCGACGTGGCGTGGACGCCGGGCGCATTTGAGATTCCGCTGATTGCGCAGACGATGGCAAGGAGCGGAAAGTATGACGCCGTCATCTGTCTGGGAGCCGTAATCCGTGGCGCGACGTCGCATTATGATTACGTGTGCAGTGAAGTGTCCAAAGGGATCGCGCAGGTTTCTTTGCAGACAGGCGTGCCTGTGATGTTTGGCGTGCTGACGTGCGATACGATTGAACAGGCGATCGAACGCGCCGGAAGCAAGGCCGGAAACAAGGGGTTTGACTGTGCGACAGGCGCAATCGAAATGATTAATCTGCAAAGGGAGATCGGCAGGTAAATGGCAAAGAACGCAGAACAGGCGTTTTGAGAGAAGGAGGATATATATGGGAAGTTACAGAAAAAAACTGGGGGCTGTGGCGATGGCGGCATGTCTTGGGATAAGCGTTTTGCCATTCGGCATGGGGGCGAAGCAGGTGCGTGCGGCGGACCCGCTCGAGGAAGGACTGGTCGGTTACTGGACGTTTGACGGGGCTGCAGAAGAGGAGCAGCTTGCAAGTCAGGCGTCCGTAGCGGGCGTGCGGGCAGTGAAGACCGGAAGCGGCGTGACGCTGAAGGCGGATGGAGGCGTAGCGGGCGGCTGCGCATATTTTGGCGGAAATAACGCTTCCTGGCTTACGTTGAATCTGACGGATGCAGACAGGGGACTTGTAGCTTCGGAAGATGCGTTTACAATTGGGGCATGGATTCAGTATGAAGAGATTCCAATGCAAAATAATGCGTCTGTCAGCGTATTTCATCAGGACGGAACGAGCCAGGGCCGGGCGATTTTAACGATTGGAAAAAATGGCGGTTCCGGTCCGGTATATGGCACGTATCTTGGTGGGTCGAACCAGTACGGGTCGGATGTGATTGCGACGGGGAAATGGCATCATGTTATGCTTGCCGTTGATGCAGCCGGCGCGTCCAGAAAAGCCTATCTCTATGTCAATGGCGAACCGGCGAACGGAAACGGTTTTTCGTTTGCGAACGCGCTGATTGACGGAAGTGGGAATATCCGCGTCGGCGCGCACAGGCAGAATGCCGATCATCCTGCGATCAAGGGCAGTATGGATGAGCTGCGCTATTATGACAGGAAACTGGACGCGCAGGCAGTAAAAGCCATTTATGACGTATACGGCGAGGATATGAAGGAACCGGATGCGCCGGTTTCGATTGCGGTGGATACGGACAGCGCGCTGCGCGCGATACCGTCTGCGATGTTTGGCATTAATCACCGGTACCACAGGGGCGCTTATGGAACCTGGGATGCCGGGAACGGGCAGGTTTACGATGCATTTACAGAACTTGCGAAAGATGCCGGGTTTGGGTCTGTGCGGTATCCGGGCGGAACCGTATCCAATCTTTTTACCTGGAAAGATACGATTGGAGCAATGGAGGAGCGGACGCCTACGATTGCCGGGAACAATTTTTATTCCGGCGCGGGTGAGACGCCGGTGGAGCCGGGATTTGGCGTGGATGAGGCCATGCGGTGGATTGAGGATCTGGGAGCGGAAGGCGTGTTTGTCTACGGTCTGGGCCGCGGCAATCCTGCGGACGCGGCAGATCTGGTCGAATATTTAAACGCGCCCAATGACGGCAGCAATCCAAACGGCGGAATCGACTGGGCGGCGGAGCGTGCAAAAAACGGGCATGAAGAGCCGTATGGCGTTACGCGGTTTGAGCTTGGAAATGAATATGGCGATGTTGGACAAAACTACTGGATGGCGGGAAAACCCGCGTCTCTTTCCGTTGTAGACGCTTATATCAAAGGCGGAACGATGACCTATACGCATAATATGCGGCCGGATTATTATCAGAACTGCGGATATGTCGTAAAGAAAGGCGACTGGCGGACGGCAGCCTCGCTCAGTGACGGAAAGCCGAATGAGGAACGCTATGTGTGCTATCTTCCCGTCGTAGAGGACAGTGTAAAGGTCTATGTGGACGGCGCGGAGTGGACCGTTGTGGATTCGCTGGAGGGGCGTGGAGCGGAAGATATCTGTACGTTTGACTACGAAACGGGAAAGATTACGTTTGGAGACGGATCAAACGGAAATATTCCGCAGCAGGGCAAGCGGATTACGGTAGACTATCAGTCAGAACAGGCCGGGTTTGTGGCGTATTACGACGCTATGAAGGAAACGGCCGAAGAGATTGGCGTGGAGATTGAAATCTATTCCGGAATCGGAAGCGGGCATCAGAGGAGCTTTATCACAAAGATGCATGAATTTGGGTACGACGACAAATATGACGGCGTGATTCTGCATCCATACAGCAACGGCGTTACCGGGTATAAAGATTCTCTGGCGAAAGCGAAAAACCATACGAACAATATTGCGTCTCACAAAAACGCCATGATGGAGACGACGGGAGACGATACGAAAAAAGTGGCGGTTTCGGAATTTGGCATTTTAAGCGTCAGTCCGTCCAGCTCTTATCAGGCTTCGCTTGGGCATGCGATTTATATTGCAAACCATATGATCGACGCTGTAAACGCGGGAGCCGCATATCAGGAGAAGCACTGCCTTGTGGACTTTGCGGGCGCAAGCGACAATCTGGGCAACTGGCAGCAGTGCGTCATTCAGACGCATGAGAATGCGGACGGCGGTTACGATTATGTGGTGACGCCTTCGGCGCATGTATTTTCCATATTCAACAAGATGACGGGCAATACGCAGGTGGAGCAGACGATTACCGGAAACGGCTCGTTTAACGGCGAGGTAAACAATGTCAACGTCTATTCTACGATCGATGAAAGCGGAAATACATACGTTCTGGCTGTCAATAATAAAGAAAACGATCCGACAGAGGTGCACATATCTGTGGATGGACGGGATCTTACGGGAGAAGAAATGACCGTCTGGTCACTTGGTTCAGAGAATATAACGGATATCAATACAAAAGAAGAGCCGAATAACGTTGTGATTGAAAAAGAGACGCAGACGATAGAGGGAGCGGCCGTGACGTATGAATTGCAGCCGCATGCCGTGTACAGCTTTCAGATTCCGGCAGAGAAACAGGCGGTAACGGTAACGGTGACGGCGAAAGAAGGCGGTACGGCAGAAGGCGGCGGAGAAGCGCTGCCCGGCGACAGCATGACAGTGACGGCGACGCCGGAAGAGGGCTATACATTTGAAGGCTGGTATTGTAAAGAACAGAAAGTGTCCGAAGAGAATCCGTATACGTTTGTTGTGGAGGAAGATCTGGAATTAACGGCGGATTTTCAGAAGAAAACAACGCCTTCCGTTACGCCGCCGGCTCCGGATGACGGGAACGGGACGGGTACGGATACGCAAAATCCCGGTCCGCAGGGGGTGCAGAATGTACCGCAGACGCCGGAAACGACGCCGCTGAAGGTTCCGTCCGGCATAAAAGCAAAGAAAACAAAGAAGGGCATACAGATCAGCTGGAAGCCGTCGGACGGCGCGCAGGGATACGAGGTTTTCCGTTCGTATCAGAAAAAGAAAGGATTTAAAAAGATTGCTTCGATTTCCAAAGGTACGGGGAAAAAGTACCTTGACAAGAAAGCAAAAAAGGGAAAAACATCTTATTATAAAGTGCGCGCGTATAAGATCACAGACGCGGGCAAGGTGTGGAGCGGATATTCGAAGACGGTGAAGAAAAAGAGATAGGAGCCGTCTTTACAGACGGCGGAAGCTTTCAGGCGAAAATGGCAAATATATGCAAAATCATACTGCATTTTCGGCGTAAATTTGATACAATACATACAGGAAGCGCGAAGAAGGAACACGCTTACCAGAGAAAAGGAGGAGGTATTTTTGAACAAACCGGTATTAGTTGTAATGGCAGCTGGCATGGGGAGCCGTTACGGAGGATTAAAGCAGATGGACCCAATGGACGACGCGGGGCATGTCATACTGGATTTTTCCGTATACGACGCCATGCTTGCAGGATTTGAAAAAGTCATCTTTATCATCAAAAGAGAAAATGAAGCGGTATTTCGGGAATGTGTGGGAGACCGCATCGCAAAGCGCATGCAGGTGGAATACGCATATCAGGAGATGGATTCGCTGCCGGACGGTTTTGAAGCGCCGGAGGGAAGGGTGAAGCCATTTGGCACGGCGCATGCGGTGTTAAGCTGCAAGGAGAAAGTGGACGGACCGTTTGCAGTTATCAATGCGGATGATTTTTACGGACGCCATGCCTATCAGATGATTTACGATTATTTAAGCCAGCCGAAATCCGGTGGGACGTACCAGTATGTCATGGTCGGCTACCTCATGGAGAATACGCTGACAGAAAACGGACATGTGGCAAGAGGCATCTGCCAGACGGATGCAGACGGAAAGCTGGTAGACATTCACGAACGCACGCGCATCGAGAAGCGGGGAAGCGAGACGGCTTATACGGAAGACGACGGAGCTACCTGGGTTACGATTCCGGCAGGAAGCACGGTGTCTATGAATATGTGGGGCTTTGAACAAAATCTGATGGAAGAGCTGGAAAAGCGCTTTCCTGTGTTCCTGGAAGAAAATCTTGCGAAAAACCCATTGAAATGCGAGTTTTTCCTTCCATCTGCGGTGCAGCAGCTTATGGAAGAGAAGAAAGCGACAGTGACCGTCCTTAAGTCGGAAGACCGCTGGTACGGCGTAACCTATAAAGAGGATAAGGAAACGGTTATGAAAGCAATCGCCGATTTTAAGGCACAGGGCGTATATCCAAGATATTTATGGGAAGAATAGGAGAGGTTTGGCATGGACAGGGAAACGATTTTAAAACAGTTTCAGGTAGAGGGAGACGTTGCATCGGTCGAGCCGTACGGAAGCGGCCATATCAATCATACATATCTGGCCACGATGACGGGCGGGAAAAAATATATCTTACAGGGAATTAATACGACGATATTTAAAAATACGGATGAGCTGATGGAAAATATTCTCAACGTAACGTCGTATCTGCGCGAGGAGATTATCCGCACCGGCGGGGATCCGGCCAGAGAGACGCTTACGGTTGTGATGGCAAAAGACGGCTCTTCTTATTATTCGGATGAGGATGGCAGTAAATGGCGCGTTTACGAATTTATTGAAGGCGCGCAGACGTTTGATGCGGTAGAGAGCAACGAGGATTTTTATCAGAGCGCCGTGGCGTTTGGAAAATTTCAGGCAAAGCTTGCGAATTTCCCTGCGGATTCGCTGCATGAGACGATTCCCAATTTTCACAATACGGCAAAGCGCTTTGGGGATTTTGAGCGGGCGGTTGCAGAAGACGTCAAAGGAAGAGCGGCCGAAGTGGAAAAAGAGATTGCGTTTGTACGGGAAAGACGCGAGGAGATGTCGCTGCTTCATGACATGCTGGCGAAAGGGGAGCTTCCGCTTCGCGTGACGCATAATGATACGAAGCTGAACAATATCATGATTGATTCAAAGACGCATCAGGCAATCTGCGTCATTGATCTGGATACGGTGATGCCGGGGCTTTCCGCGCATGATTTTGGCGATGCCATCCGCTTTGGCGCAAATACGGCGGCGGAGGATGAGCCGGACGTATCGAAGGTGTCGCTTTCTTTAGAGCTGTTTGCGCTGTATGTGAAAGGATTTCTGGAGGGCTGCGGCGGCAGACTGACGCCGAATGAAGTGAAGATGCTGCCGATGGGAGCAAAAATGATGACGCTGGAGTGCGGTATGCGTTTTCTGGCGGATTATCTGGAAGGCGACGTTTACTTTAAAATATCGAGGGAGAAACACAATCTGGACCGCTGCCGCACGCAGTTTGCGCTGGTGGCGGATATGGAGAAGAAATGGCAGCAGATGTGTGAACTCTGTCAGTAGCGCATAGCTGGAGGCAAAGAAATGAGGTTACTGTTTATTCGTCATGGAGAGCCGGATTACGAAAAGGATTCTTTAACGGAAAAGGGATTTCGGGAAGCGGAGTATCTTGCGGAGTATCTTGCGGACGTTTCGATTGACAGGTGCTACGCGTCGCCGCTTGGCAGGGCAAAAGATACGGCCGCTCCCACGTTAAAGAGAAAAGGAATGCAGGCGCTTACCTGCGAATGGCTGCGGGAATTTGCCGGGAAAGTCGTCAGGCCGGATAAAGGATATCCGATCAACTGCTGGGATTTTCTTCCGCAGGACTGGACGCATATAAAGGAATACTATGACAAAGACGCATGGCATCAGACAGACCTGATGCGGGAAGGCGGCGTATGTGAAGAATACGCATGGGTCACGGAATCGTTTGACCGCCTTCTGGAAGAAAACGGTTATCGCAGAGAGGGGAATCAGTATCGCGCTATACGCGCAAATCGTGACACGCTTGCATTTTTCTGTCATTTTGCAGTGGAGTGCGTATTGCTGGGGCATCTGATCGGCGTATCTCCAATGACGCTCTGGCATGGATTTTGCGCCGCGCCCTCTTCCGTGACGACGGTCATGACGGAGGAGCGAAGAGAAGGGATTGCATCGTTTCGCATCAGCAGGTTTGGCGACGTTTCGCACCTCTATGCCAAAGGGGAAGAACCTTCTTTTTATGCGAGATATTGTGAAACGTATGACAGCGACGAGCTGCATGACTGAATGAATCTGTGAAAACGCTTTTTCGAGGTATAAAATTCCTTCACTTACAGATACTACTACCACACAGTAGAAAATGTAAATGGAGGAATTTTTCATATGAAAGCAACGGGAATTGTGCGTAGAATAGACGATCTGGGGAGGGTGGTTGTGCCAAAGGAAATACGAAGGACGCTTCGGATCAGGGAAGGCGATCCATTGGAGATCTTTACGGATCGTCAGGGTGAAATTATCTTAAAAAAATATTCTCCGATCGGCGAGCTTGGACAGTTTGCGGGGCAGTATGCGGAAAGCCTTTCTCAGACGACCGGCAATCTGGTCTGCATTACGGACAGGGACCATGTGGTAGCCGTCGCGGGCAGCGGAAAAAAGGAGTACGATGGAAAGCCGCTGAGCAAGCAGATGGAAGGCATCATAGAAAACCGCGCGGATTTTGTGGCCAATCGGGAAGATGAGGGGTTTGTGAAAATTACGCTGGACGATTCCGGTGAAATGTGCTCGCAGGCAGTCGCGACGATCATCTGCCAGGGAGACGCAATCGGAGCAGTCGTCATATCAGATAAAAATGAAAAAGCCCATATGGGAGATACGGAACATATGCTGGCCGTTACGGCAGCCGGCTTTCTGGGAAGGCAGATGGAACAATAATTGGGCGCATATGCGCCGCATGTCAAAAGGTCCGGTCCGCTGTTTACAACGGGACGGACCTTTTTGCATTTGTCGGATGCGTTCGGATATTCGGTAATTTTAAGGAATTTTTAATTGTAATTAAAGAAAGATAATGATAAGATGGTTACGAATGTTGAGCGATTTGTAACCGTTTTTTATCTTACGATCGGCGCTTCTGGCACGTCGGGGATAAGCAGGAGGCAATATGGGAAAGAAGAAAGTGATGGTAATACTGGGAGCGGTTGCCGTGGCAGCGTCCGCGGCGGCCGGCATCTGGTATTTTCTTGGCAATAATAGACATGACAGCAATGACAGGGTGTACGTAGAACGTGTTGCTTCCGTTATGGGAAATATCACAGGGGCGCAGAACCGCTATTCGGGCGTGGTGCAGCCGCAGGAAACAGTAGAAGTCAATGCGGACCCCGAACGCACAGTGAAGGATGTGCTGGTAGAAACGGGCGACATGGTGGAAGTGGGCACGCCATTGTTCAATTACGATACGGAGGATTTGAATCTGGAGCTGGAGCAGGCGAAGCTCGAGCTTGAAAATCAGGATATTGAGATCAACAATTATAAGAGCCAGATTGTGGAGCTGGAAAAAGAACGGACTGCGGCCGCAGAAGCCAATAAATTTGAATATACGACGCAGATTCAGACGATACAGACGCAGATCAAGAAGGCGGAATTTGAAAAATCCAGCAAACAGCTTGAGATGGACAAGATTCGGAAAAAGGTGGAGAATTCTCAGGTCTTAAGCAAGGCGTCCGGCATCGTCAAATCCATCAACAATGGACAGTCGTCCGAACAGGAGGCGGCGTCTGCGTTTATGACGATTTTATCAACCGGAGAATATCGGATCAAAGGAACGGCGAACGAACAGAATATCAATATGATAGCAAGCGGTTCGGAGGTCATTATACGATCGAGAGTCGATGAAACCGTTACCTGGAGAGGGATCATTGACAGCCTGGATACGGAAGAGCCGGAAAGCTCTTCGGATGATAATATGATGTATTCGGAAGGAGAAGACAGCTCTCTGACGTCCAGCGATTACTCCTTTTTTGTATCCATGGAAGACGCGGAGGGTCTGATGCTTGGGCAGCATGTGCTGATTGAACTGGATGAAGGGCAGACGGAGCAAAAAGAAGGCATCTGGCTTTACAGCGGCTATATCGTTTTTGAGGATGCGGATGGGGAAGGCATGGAAGGACTGGAAAACGATTCGGAGTGGCTTGAGTATGGCACGGAATGGCCGGATGAGGGACAGGATGACTGGCAGACGCCGGATTTATCGGAAGACGGCATGGAAGGCGCGGCTCTGTCAGAGGATGGCATGGACGGAGCGGATGTTTCCGAAGACGGCATACAGGCTCTGGATGCGCTGGAAGGAGATTTGCAGGCGCATGACGGAATTGACCGCAGCGAGGTGATGTCTTATGCACTGGACGATGCATATGGCGAATATGGGACAGAGGAGCCGTATGAAATGTATGGGACGCAGATGCCGCAAGAGGGCGATGTGCAGTCCGCGTATGTATGGGCGGACGATGGAAACGGCAGACTGGAAAAACGTGCCGTAGAGGTTGGCATGTATGATATGGAACAGGATAAGTACGAAATTTTATCCGGCCTGACGGAAGAAGACCTGATCGCATGGCCGATGGAAGGACTGTATGAAGGCGTAAAAACCGTTCTGGATATGGAAGAAGTGGACTATTCTTCTGGCCTGTACAATCAGGGCGGGGATACGGAAGAGATCTGGAATGATCCCGCCTTTGACGGTATGGGCGGCGACGGTCTTTATGAGGAAAACTATGACGATGGGATGTCTGTCGATGACGGCTATGATGACGGGATGTCTGTCGATGACGGCTATGACGACGGAAGCTACGAAGAAGAGCCTTCCGGGGATGCGAATGCGGAATCCGATACGGAAAACAGGAAGGATGCAATCGGAGAAAAGAAGGAGCCGCTGGATCTGGATGATTTTCTGCATGCGGAGGGAATTCGATGATACTGGAATTGAGGAATATATTTAAAAGCTATACTTCGGATAAGCTGACGGTTCCGGTGCTGAAAGATGTGACGCTGCATGTGGAAGAGGGCGAATATGTAGCCATCATGGGCCCTTCCGGTTCGGGAAAGACGACGCTTATGAATATCATCGGCTGTCTGGACCGGCCGACTTCGGGAGACTTTTATCTGGCGGGCACAGATGTTTCGGCATTGAAAGACAAAGAGCTTTCCAATCTGCGTTTAAACAGCATTGGCTTTGTATTTCAGAGCTTTCATCTGATGCCGAGAGAATCCGCGCTGGAAAATGTGGCTTTGCCGTTGAGCTACGCTGGAATTCGAAAAAAAGAGCGGCGGGAACGCGCGTTAAAAGCGCTGGCAAGAGTGGGGCTTGCGGAACGCGCGCCATTTATGCCGACGCAGCTGTCCGGCGGGCAAAAGCAGCGCGTCGCGATTGCAAGGGCTATGGTGAACAATCCGAAAATTCTGCTGGCAGACGAGCCGACAGGCGCGCTGGATTCCAAATCCGGCGCGCAGATTATGGAATTGTTTCAGACGCTGAATGAAGAGGGCGTTACGATTGTTATGATTACGCATGACAGGAATATTGCAGAGCATGCAAAGCGCGTGTATCATATCATAGACGGGGAGATTTCCGAGGAAGCAGGAAGGGAGGCTGTCATATGAAAGGCGCGAAGAAATACATCGTCCTGCTGACGGTGATTTTTGTCCTTGTCGCAGCCGCAGCCGGAGGCGTCTATGCGTATCAGAAATATCAGGAAGAGAATCTTCAGGCGGAAGTTTTATCTGTTGCAAATCTGAATATGGGCTGGTGGGGAGATCCCATGTCAAGCTCCGGTTATGTATCCGACGACTATACGCAGTCCATACATCTGGAAGATAAAACCGTGGCGGAGATCAAGGTGGAAGAAGGCGCGCCGGTCAATGCCGGAGATCCTTTGATTGTATACGATACAACGGAAATACAGATTCAGATTGATATGAAAAAACTGGAATTGCAGGGAATCAAAAATGACATTATTCTTGCAGAAAGAGAGCTGGAGCGACTGAAAAAAATCAAACCGGTCAGCGCTGTCACGCCAGTTGCTCCGTCAACGCCCTCCGGCGGCACGACGCAGAATAAAAAGCCCGTCGTAACAAAAGAGCCTTCCGTCATTATGATGAAAGTGCCCAAAAAAGACGGCGACGCCTATAATTACATCGACGAAACGGCAAAGCCTTATGAGGGAAAAGGGACGGCGGAGAAGCCCTATCGCTTTTTGTGCACGCAGGAATGCTATGTGATGGGATCGTATCTGAACTGGCTTGTGACGAATGAGCAGGTTGCGGCATTTGAAATCTGGAGCGGCAACAGCGTAGAAGAAGGCACGCTGCTTTCCTGCTGGACGGTCAACGGCATGAAGCAGTCTATGGTAGGAGGCAGCACAAAATGGCTTGTCGGGACGCAGGAAGAAATCGAGGAAGGCGTTACGATCGAGGAAGAAACGGAAACGGAAAGCGAGACGGAATCGGAAACGCAAAGCACGCCGTCCGCCAGTGAAACGGAATATGAAGAGGAGTATACGGCGGAGGAGCTGAAACGGGAAATTGCAGAAAAAGAAAGTGAGATCAAAGAGCTTACCATCAGCCGAAAAATTGCGCGTCTGGATTTGAAGGGAATGCAGAGGAGCAGGAAGAAGAACGTTGTATACGCGAATATAAACGGCGTAGTCAGAACTGTGGGCGATCCGGAGGATCCGCCGACGGACGGCTCTGCATTTATGGAGATATCGGGTGCGGCCGGCATGTATATCAAAGGGAGCATCAGCGAGCTGATGCTGGAACAGATTGAAGTCGGACAGGAGATTTCTGCAAATTCCTGGAATACGGGACAGGTTTATACGGCGGTTATTTCTGAGATTTCGGAATATCCGACAGACGAGCGGTCCTATGGCGAAGGCAATCCAAACGTATCGTACTATTCCTTTATGGCTTATATTGAAGATTCCGAAGGGCTTTCAAACGGAGATTATCTGGACGTATCCATTACGCCGGCCGCCTCCGGAGAAAATATGAATGCGCTGTATATTGAAAAAGCATACGTGCGCACAGAAAACGGCAGGTCGTATGTGATGAAGGCCGGAGAAGACAACCGTCTGGTCAAACAGTACGTGGAGACGGGACGGACGATTTACGGATCTTCCGTTGAAATAAAATCGGGCTTAAGTCTGGAAGACCGGATCGCATTTCCCTATGGCAAAACGGCAAAAGAGGGAGTAAAAGTAACGGAATCGGCAGGATTTTAACGGAAAGGGAAGTTATGTTTGAAAATATTCGTCTGTCATTGAAAGGAATCTGGTCGCATAAAATGCGTTCTTTTTTGACGATGCTTGGCATTATTATCGGTATAGCCGCTATTATTGCCATTGTTTCCACGATTCAGGGTACGAATGAACAGATTAAGGAGAACCTGATCGGATCGGGAGACAATACCGTTGAAATTGCGCTGTATCAGGGGGATTTTACGTATGAAATCGGATACGAGGGGGTGCCGCAGGGCGTTCCGGTGATCAGTAAGGAGACGTTAAAGCGAGTGCGGGAGATTGAGCATGTGGCGGATGCCTCTTTGTATCTGTCAAGGCAGGATTACGGCGGCGTATATTATCTGAATACGATGCTTTCCGGCGGCTATGTCATCGGCGTGGATGAAAATTATTTTAACGCATGCAGCTATATTATCCAGAGAGGGCGCGGGTTTTCCGAACGGGACTATACGGAATATCGAAAAGTTGCGCTGCTGGATGAAAATTCTGCGGACGGACTGTTTCAGGGGGAAGACCCGCTGGGGAAAACAATTGAGATCAGGCAGGAACCTTACCTTGTAGTCGGGATTGTTTCCAAATCCAAGCAATTTGAGCCGGTCATTAACAGCATCGAGGATTATTATACCTATACGCAGGATTCGACGGGAAAAGTCTATGTGCCGGATACGACCTGGCCAATTATTTATCAGTTTGACGAGCCGCAGAATCTTGTGATCCGCGTTGACAGTACGGATCATATGACGAATGCCGGAAAAGAGAGCGCGAATATTTTAAACGGCTATTTGAGCACGAGTGACGATACGATTAAATACAAGGCGGAAGATTTACTGGAACAGGCCAAAAAAATTCAGGAGCTGAGCGAATCGACGAACAGCATGCTGATCTGGATTGCAGGGATTTCCCTGATCGTGGGCGGTATTGGCGTTATGAACATTATGCTTGTGTCCGTAACGGAACGGACGCAGGAAATCGGGCTGAAAAAAGCGATTGGCGCGCGAAAATCCAATATTCTCGGGCAATTTCTGACAGAGGCGGCCGTGCTGACGAGCATGGGCGGGGTTTTGGGCGTTCTCTCCGGCGTGATACTCGCGGAAGCGATTTCCCGCATCAGTGAGATGCCGGTTGCAATCAATATTCCGGCGGCGATTGGATCGGTTCTGTTTTCTATGGTGATTGGAATTGTGTTTGGCATGCTGCCGTCTTATAAGGCGGCGAATCTCGATCCGATCGAAGCGCTGCGAAGGGAGTAGGCGTGTAGGGAGACAGAAAAATCATAGGTCAGAAGGAACGCAGACAAGGCTTTTGCAAGGCTGAAAAAGAAGCGCCCTCAAAACATGGAAAGTGATGTTTTGAGGGCGTTTATGCAAAATATAAAAGGCGCGAAACGAAAACAACATATGTTTCGCTTCGCACCTTCTGATGCAGGAAAAGGGACTTGAACCCTCACGACATTGCTGCCACAGGCACCTGAAGCCTGCGCGTCTGCCAATTCCGCCATTCCTGCACAAAACTGACAAAACATATAATACCCCCTTTTTCTCCAAAAGTCAAGCTATATTTTGAAATTTTTTTAATAAAAAAATGAAGCATTTTATATTGACATTCCTGTTGGAATCTGTTACTATATAAAAGCTGTTGAACGCAGTAAATTGTTGCGCGGAAGTGTCGGAACTGGCAGACGAGCAAGACTAAGGATCTTGTGATGGTTACATCGTGTGGGTTCAAGTCCCATCTTCCGCATTGGGCTAAAGTGTGGGAAACCTTGATTTTACCAGGTTTCCCCATTTTTTATTGTGAAAATAATAGGTTATGATTTCTTAGTAATAAGAAAGCGCTTTTTCATAGGCATCTGCCCACTTATCCATAGAATTCAAACGAAAGTATGATATAATCAAAGCGGGATTTTTACATCGACGAAAGGAAAAGAGTATATGGCAGAAACAATACTATATTTGGTAATCTCTTTTTTTGTATCACTGATTTTTGTAGCGCTTGGCATCAGGCAATATAATTCTGAAAAACCGGTATCTCTGAATACAGGTGAAAAACCACCATGCGAAGATGAATTGACAGATGTATCAGAGTGGAATCATAAGCATGGTAAAAATTTAATAATATACGGAGGCGCGCTTTTTCTAACGCTTTCTGTTTTTGTTTATTTTATTGAGAACTATGATTGCATCGTAGTGCAGATGATTTTATTTATTTTGGTAATTTTGGGAGAAATAGCCTGGCTTGTAATTCAACATAATATACTAAAAAAGAAATTAATAAAAAATAGTAACGAAAAAAATTGATTTTTTTCTGCACAAAAACTCGACAATTTTTTAATTTGTAGAATAAAAGCATAAACAAGAGGTTGACAAGACTTGGAAGATCGGGGGCCTTGTTTTTTATGTTCAAACGTTTTTCAAAATTGTTAAAAACAGCGTCTATAACAGGCAGTAAATGCCAATAAGGAAGAATTAAAAAATTCAGGCAGCAGCTGCCAGAGAAAACCTCTCAGAGAAAATTAGCGGAAATGTTGCAGATACAGGAGTTAGACCTTGATAAAAATGCGATTTAAAGAATAGAATCCGGAAAACGCTTTGTGACGGATATAGAATTAAAGGCATTTGCGGAAATTTTTGATATGAGCAGTGATGAATTATTAAAATACAGAGACGAAATGATGAAATAAAACAGAACGATCAGGAGGTGTTTTACTGTGAAAGACAGGATTGCATACTGTGGGCTGGATTGTGAAGCATGCGACGCATATCTTGCGACAGTCCGGGATGACCAGGCGCTGCGTGAAAAAACGGCAAAATTATGGTCTGCGTTAAATCATGCGCCTATTCTGCCGGAACATATCAACTGTCAGGGCTGCCGTGCTGAGGGAATAAAAACGATATTTTGCGACAGTCTTTGTGAGATTCGCCAGTGTGCGCTGAAAAAGAGCATGACAACATGCGGCGACTGTCCGGATCTTGAAACATGTCAGATTGTTGGAGAGATTGTTTCCGATTATCCCGAAGCCCTGAAACATTTGAAAGGATAAGCGGCAGAATGGGACGGGAAAGAAATCTGTTGAAAAAACAGAAAATTGTAGTATGATTAGAACTGGAACATAAAACTGTAAAATACGGACGAATTATTGGAGGAAATTTATGAGTGGAGAAGGAAAAGACCATACGCATACGATTCGGATCAGAACAAAGCTCTATAGAATTGGAGTGGCTTCGTTTCTGTCGATTTTGATCGGATGCTTTTTTTTCGCGTGGTTTTTCAGGCAGAACCAGATCGCGTTTCTGGCGATATCCGTTGTCTTTGCAATATGCGGCGCTGCATGTTTCATACGCGGCATTTCTTCCGTTACAGAACCGTTTGCGTCGATGGAGCAGATTTTAAAGCGGCTGTCCGAAGGGGATTTTTCAAAACCGACGGAGAAGGAGATGCTGGAGAGGGAGGAAGAGTTTGGCAGCCTGGCAGGACTGGCGGAAGGCGCGCGGCAGAACGTCAGCGCGTTGATTGACGGCGTTTTACAGGGGACAAAAGACGTTTCGCGTACGTTAAACGGCGCGCAGTTACATACGTCCGGATTAAAGGACGCGATTGCGGACGCTTCTCTGACGGCAAAGGGGATGGACGCGTCGGTTCGAAAGATGGCGGAAGCGTCAGAGGAGATGAATCGCCTGTCGAAGGCCGTACAGACGACAGTGCAGGCGGTTGCGTCACAGGTGCAAAACGGTTCCAGGCTGGTGCAGGAGGTTTATACGCGCGCAATCGAGACAAAGGAAGAGACGTCTGTAAGACGGGATATGGTCATTTTGCATCAGAGCGAGATGCGCGGCAGTCTGATGCGTGCATTGGATGATATTCGAATCGTGGAAAAAATAGCGGATCTGGCGGAATCCATTCTGGAAATTACGGAAAAGACAAATCTGCTGTCTTTGAATGCAAGCATTGAGGCGGCGCGGGCCGGAGAAGCGGGAAGGGGCTTTGCCATTGTCGCCGATGAAATTCGCAAGCTGGCGGAGCAGGCGGGAAAGCATGCGGAGACGATTCAGTTTCTGACGGGAGAAGCGCATTCTGCGGCGGATCATCTGAAGGGAGACTGTGAGCAGATGCTTGATTTTATGGACAGCAAGGTCGTTGCCGGTTTTGACTTTTTTGACGGAATAGCGGACGCCGGCATTGGCGATGCGGAAGAAATGGGCGGCGTAGCGGAAGGATTTGGCAGGACGGCAGGAGAGTTGGCTTCTCTTTCGGTGCAGCTGCTTAAAACGGCGGACGGCATGGGAACGTCGGCGGAAGAAGGCGAACAGGGAGCGCAGGACATCGTCGGGAAGACGGAGGAAATGGCCGGGCGGACAGGCTGTATGACAGACTTTTTCAGAGAAGCGGATCAGGCGGTACATAAAATGGAAGAAGAAGCCGGGAAGTTTTTTCCATCCTGAAAAAATTGTAAAAAAAGAGGAAAATGGAATTTTGTGCGGAACATATAATATAAGCTGATACAGATGCCAGGAGGGAAGGAGACAAGGAGGTGGGCGATGTGACCATCCGCGAGAAGATGGAACAGATGGAACGCGAGACATTAAGCCCTCATGCAACGCTCAGCAGTTGTACGAAAGGAAGAGAACGGGAAGAGGAGCCCTGCGATATCCGTCCGGCGTTTCAAAGGGACAGGGACAGGATACTGCACTGCAAGTCTTTTCGTCGTCTGAAAAATAAGACGCAGGTGTTTTTGACGCCGAAAGGCGACCATTACCGCACACGCATGTCTCATACGCTGGAAGTGTCGCAGAATGCGCGGACGATTGCAAAGGCGCTGCGCCTGAATGAGGATCTGGTGGAAGCGATCGCGCTTGGGCATGATCTGGGGCACACGCCGTTTGGACATGCGGGAGAATATCTGTTGAATTCCCTTTGCGAAGATGGATTTCGCCACAATGAGCAGAGCGTTCGCATTGTCGAAAGGCTGGAAAAGAGCGGAGAGGGACTGAATCTGACCTGGGAAGTGCGCGACGGCATACGGAACCATCAGACGAGGACAATGCCCCATACCCTGGAAGGGAAAATCGTGCGCTTTTCTGACAAGATCGCCTATATCAATCATGATATTGACGATGCGATACGGGCGCAGATCATGGTCGTGGAGGATATTCCGAAGGAGCTTCGAAACACGCTTGGCAATACGACAAGGGAGCGTCTGGACCGCCTGATACATAATATTATTACAAACAGTCTTGGCAGGGATGAAATCAGGATGTCGAAAGAAGTGGAAGAGGCTATGCTGGAACTGCGAAAATTTATGTTTTTGCATGTCTATAAAAATCCCATTGCCAAAGGAGAAGAGAAAAAAGCGAGGGAACTGTTAAAATATCTGTTTGAGCATTATATGGAACATCTGGAACTGATACCTGCCAAATATATTCGGATGCTGGATGCGGGAGAAAAAAAAGACCGCATCGTATGCGACTATATTTCCGGCATGACGGATCAGTATGCGATTGCCAAATTTGAGACATACTTTTTGCCGCAGGCGTGGCAGGTGGATGGTTATTAATCGACGGAAACAGGGGGAAAAAGCATGCCCTTTTATGCAGAAGATCTGGTAGAGGAAGTCCGCTCCCGAAGCAATATCGTGGAAGTCGTGTCCGGTTATGTCAAATTGCAGAAGAAAGGAAATCGTTATTTTGGACTTTGCCCGTTTCACAATGAAAAGTCGCCGTCTTTTTCGGTGACGCCGGAAAAGGGGATGTATTATTGTTACGGATGCGGAGCCGGAGGAGACGTATTTTCCTTTTTGATGGAGTATGAAAATTTTACGTTTTCAGAAGCGATGCAGACGCTGGCAGAGCGGGCGGGCGTAGCGCTTCCGGTTCAGGACGATTCTCCCGGAATGCGCAGAAGGGCGGACAGAAAGCAGCGTCTGTTAGAGGTGAACAAAGAGGCTGCGACGTATTATTATATGCTGCTGCGCGGCATGCGCGGGCGCATGGCGCTTGATTATTTTAAAAAGCGCGGATTAAGCGATGCGACGATGCATAAATTTGGCCTGGGGTATTCGGACAAATTCGGAGACGATCTGTACCGTTACCTGAAACAGAAAGGATATGACGATGAGCTGTTAAAAGACAGCGGTCTGATCACGTATGACGAGCGCAGAGGCGGACGTGATAAATTCTGGAACCGCGCAATGTTTCCAATTATGGACGTGCGGGGAAAAGTGACGGGCTTTGGCGGGCGCGTTATGGGGGACGGAGAGCCAAAATATTTAAACTCTCCGGAAACGGAAATTTTTGATAAAAGCCGTACGCTCTATGGCCTGCATCTGGCCAGGACGACGAAAAAGCCGCAGATTCTGCTGTGCGAAGGCTATATGGACGTGATTGCGCTGCATCAGGCCGGCTTTGACAATGCTGCGGCTTCGCTTGGAACGGCGTTTACAGCCGGGCATGCCGGGCTGCTTGGACGATATACAAAAGAAGTTTATCTGACGTACGACAGCGACGCGGCGGGCGTAAAAGCGGCGCTGCGCGCGCTGCCGATCTTAAAAGGAGCCGGCATAAAAGCAAAGGTTATTGACATGCAGCCGTACAAAGATCCGGATGAATTTATCAAAGCTCTGGGAGCGGAGGCGTATCAGGAGCGGATCAATCGGGCGGAGAATGGCTTTTTGTTTGAAATACGCATGCTGGAACGGGAATACGATCTGCACGATCCGGAAGGCAGGACCTCCTTTTATCAGGCGATTGCCAGGCGGCTTTTGGAATTTGACGAAGGATTGGAACGCGATAATTATATCGAAGCGGTTGCCAAAACCTATCAGATTGGTTATGAAAAGCTGCGGAAACTCGTGTTTTCCATGGGCATGCGGGGGATGGCGGGCGCAGGAGAAGCAAGAGCTGCGCAAAGCGGCGTATCCAGATTGGCCGATACGGGAAAAAATGGCCGCGGAAAGAAAAAGGGGGACGGCATAAAGCAGTCGCAAAAGCTGCTTTTGACCTGTCTGATCGAGCATGCCGCATTGTTTTCCGTCGTCGAAACATATATTGCGCCGTCTGATTTTACGGAAGACATTTACCGCGTCGCGGCGGAAGCGCTTTATGAGCAGTACAGAAAGGAAGGAAGGGCGCATCCGGACAGGATTGTCGGTATGTTTGAGGAAGAAGAAAAGAAGCGGGAAATTGCGGCGCTGTTTCATGCGCGCGTACCGGATATTGATACAAAAGAAGCGATGGAAAAAGTACTTAAAGAAACGGTTGTCCGAATCAAGCAAAACAGCATACAGATGCAATCGTCTCAGCTGGCGCCGACAGATCTTGCAGGCCTGCAGAAGCTTGTAGAGGATAAACGACAGTTAGAACAACTGGAAAAATTGCATATTTCTATCGAATAAGGACAGAATAGTAACGAACTGTGAGAGGAAGGAAACATGGAAGAAAAGAAAAGCAGAGATGCAAAGACTCCCGGGGAAGGCGCTGCCTCTGAATCTTCCGCGGCAAGAGCGGAAAAACTGATTGAAAAATTAAAAGAGCTTGTCGAATTTGCCAGAAAGAAGAAAAATATTCTCGAATATCAGGAAATCAATGATTTTTTCCAGAAGATGGAATTAAACGCAGAAGAGTTCGAGAAAATTTTAGACTGTCTGGAATCGAATAATATCGACGTGCTTCGCATCAGCGATGATGACGACGATATTTTGATCAGCGAAGAGGAAGAAATCGAAGTTGAAAAAATCGACCTTTCCGTGCCGGACGGTATCAGCATCGAAGATCCGGTTCGCATGTATTTGAAAGAAATCGGAAAAGTGCCTCTTTTAAGCGCGGAAGAAGAAATCGACCTTGCAAAACGCATGGAGCTTGGCGATCAGGAAGCGAAAAAACGTCTTGCAGAGGCGAATCTTCGCCTTGTCGTTTCCATTGCAAAGCGTTATGTGGGCCGCGGCATGCTGTTTTTGGATCTGATTCAGGAAGGCAATCTGGGACTGATAAAGGCGGTGGAAAAATTTGATTACCGCAAGGGATATAAGTTTTCCACGTATGCGACATGGTGGATTCGCCAGGCGATTACAAGGGCGATTGCGGATCAGGCGCGAACGATTCGAATTCCCGTGCATATGGTGGAAACGATCAATAAACTGATACGAGTCAGCAGACAGCTTTTGCAGGAATATGGCCGTGAACCAACGCCGGAGGAGATTTCGGACGAAATGAACATGCCGGTGGAGCGCGTACGGGAAATTTTAAAGATTTCTCAGGAGCCGGTTTCTCTGGAAACGCCGATTGGCGAAGAGGAAGACAGTCATCTGGGAGATTTTATACAGGATGACAACGTTCCGATTCCGGCGGATGCGGCTGCGTTTACATTGTTAAAGGAGCAGTTGCAGGAAGTGCTTGGAACGCTGACGGAGCGGGAGCAAAAGGTTTTGATTTTGCGGTTTGGACTGGAGGATGGACGGGCGCGGACGCTGGAAGAAGTGGGGCGGGAGTTTAACGTAACCCGTGAGCGGATTCGTCAGATCGAGGCGAAAGCGCTGCGTAAGCTGCGCCATCCGAGCAGAAGCCGTAAATTAAAAGATTATTTAGAGTAGGCGTATGATAAAACTTTCACAGAGACTGACGCATCTTGCAGACATGGTGACAAAAGGCGTTGTGCTGGCGGATGTGGGAACCGATCACGGATATCTGCCGATTTATCTTTTGCAGACGAAACGCATACGGCACGCGTTTGCTCTGGATATCAGGCCGGGGCCCCTGCTGCGCGCCAAAGAGCATATTGCGGCGTGCGGACTGAGCAGCTACATAACGGTAAGACGTTCGGACGGCGTGGCGGCGCTTGCGCCCGGTGAAGCGGATTCTGTTTTGATTGCGGGCATGGGCGGCGGCGTGATGCTGCACATACTGGAAGAAGGGGAGCCGGTCCTCTCTCTGGCCCGCGAGCTGATTTTACAGCCGCAGTCCAACCTGCAAAAGGTGCGGGAGTATCTTTACCGGAATGCATACGAAATTGACAGGGAAGACATCGTATGGGAAGGCGGCAAATTTTATCCGATGTTTCACGTTTGCACACAACGGAGAACAAAAGCGCGCGTATTTGCGTCCGAACGGGAGAGGGCGGTTGTCTGCCGTTTTGGAGAATGGGAAGCAAACAAAAGCGCAGACGTACTGTTGCAGTATCTTTTGTATCGAAAAGCGCAGTATGAAGCGATACAAAGAGAGCTGACGCAAAAGCCAGGGGAAGCGACGCGCGCCCGGCTGGAGGAACTCGAATTTGAACTGGACTGCGTAAACGCGGCGTTGGAAAAGAAAAACGCATAAAAATAAAAAGGAGTGGCGGAAGATTGAAGGTTGAAGAGATTATGCGGATGCTGGAAGAGCAGTCTCCGCTTGCATACGCTTTGGAATGGGATAATGCAGGGCTTCTGGCAGGAGATCCGCAGAAGGAAGTCAGTCGGGTCTATGTGGCGCTGGATGCATCGGATGCGGCGGTGGAGGAGGCTGTCGCAATCGGCGCGGATTTTATGCTGACGCACCATCCTCTGATCTTTAAGGGATTAAAGAGGATTGTTGCGGATGATTTTATTGGCAGACGTCTGATTCGTCTGATTCAAAACGATATTGCATATTATGCCATGCATACGAATTTTGACGTAAAGGGAATGGCGGATCTGTCTGCCGCAATGCTTGGGATACGGGAGCCTGAGGCGCTTGATGTGACGGCCTGCTGCGACGGAAAGGAAGAAGGCATCGGCAGAGTCGGCATGTTGATGGAACCCGTGACGCTGACGTACTGCGCGGAATTTGTAAAGGCCGTATTTTCCATTGATCAGGTAAAAGTGTTTGGGGAGCCGGGCAGACTGCTGGCCAGGGCCGCGATTGCGCCAGGCTCCGGAAAAAGTGAAATTGACAATGCGATTGACTGCGGGGCGGACGTATTGATTACCGGGGATATTGATTACCATGACGGCATGGACGCCGCTGCCCGCGGGCTTTGCATCATTGACGCGGGGCATTATGGCCTGGAGCATATTTTTATCCGGTACATGAAAGAATATTTGCAAACGAAATGCCCGGAACTGGAAGTCGTTGCGCAGGATATTGTATTTCCATATTTTACAGTCTGAGAGGGATGCTATGGAAGAAGAAAAAATCGTGTTGCATGTTTGTGGAGAAGAGAGGCTGTATGCAAAAGGCACGCCCTATCTGGAGATTGCGGAGGAATATCAGAGCCGCTTTGGGGATGATATTGTTCTGGCGTCCGTTGACAACCGTCTTTGTGAGCTACATAAGAAAGTAAAAAAAGCCGGAACGGTTTCGTTTGTTACGACTGCGGACCGCGCCGGAAGAAAGACGTATCGCAGAAGCGTTACGCTTCTGATGCAAAAAGCGCTGTATAATATTCTGGGCAGGGAGACGTCCGCAGTTCGCGTAATGTATTGTATCAGTCAGGCGTACTATTGCGAGCTGCCTTATTATGGAAAACCGGATGAAGCGCTTTTGCTTCGTTTAAAAGAAGAAATGCATCGTCTGGCGGATGAAAAGCACAGGATTATGAAACGAAGCATGAAAACGGATGAGGCGAGAGAGCTTTTCTGTGCATATGGAATGCCGGAAAAGGAATGTCTGTTTCGCTACCGCAGGAGTTCGCGGGTCAACGTCTATGCACTGGACAATTACGTCGATTATTTTTACGGGTATATGACGGCGCATACCGGATTTTTGAAATATTTTGACCTGCGCCTGTATGAGAACGGCTTCGTTTTGATGTTTCCGAATGAGAATACAAAAGAACCGGCTGCGTTTTGTCCGTCTGTGAAATATTTTGACACGCTCCGGCGTTCCAGAGAATGGGGCCTTACGATGGGCGTCGATACGGTCGGCGCGTTAAATGGCGCAGTCGCTTCCGGGCGGATGCAGGAGATTATCATGGTGCAGGAGGCGTTGATGGAGCGCAGGATCGGACAGCTTGCGGAGATGATTGCAGAAAGGCGCGACTGTAAATTTGTCATGATTGCAGGGCCTTCTTCTTCCGGGAAGACGACGTTTTCGCACAGGCTTTCCATTCAGCTTCTGGCGCTTGGATTAAAGCCGCATCCGCTGTCTCTTGATAATTACTATCGGAACAGAGAGGATGCGCCAAAAGACGAGGAGGGCAATTTTGACTTTGAATGTCTGGAAGCGCTCGACGTGGATTTGTTTAACCGCGATATGGCCGCTTTGCTGCGGGGAGAGGCGGTAGAGCTGCCGTCGTTTAATTTTAAAAGCGGCAGACGGGAATATAAAGGCAAAAAGATTTCTCTTGGCAGAGAAGATATTTTGATTATAGAGGGAATCCATGGGCTAAACGGCAGCCTTTCGCATGCGCTGCCGGAAGAAAGCAGGTTTAAAATCTTTATCAGCGCGCTGACGCAGCTGAATATTGATGAGCATAATTATCTTCCGACGACGGATGGAAGGCTGATTCGGCGCATCGTGCGGGACGCGAGAACCCGCGATACGACGGCGCGCGAAACGATTGCGATGTGGAATTCCGTAAGGCGCGGGGAGGAGCAGTATATTTTCCCCTATCAGGATGAGGCGGACGTTATGTTTAATTCGGCGTTGATTTATGAACTTGCCGTATTAAAGCCGTATGCGGAGCCGCTGTTATTTTCCATTGAAAAAGACGCGCGGGAATATCAGGAGGCGAAGCGCCTTTTGAAGTTTTTAGATTATTTTCTTCCCATGCCGTCAGAGGCGATTGCCGGAAACTCCATATTGCGGGAGTTTATCGGCGGAAGCGTATTTTCGGTGTAATCAGATATAAGCAGGGTGAGTGATCGCGCCCGCAGATTTCTGCGGGTGAGGAAAGTCCGGGCTTCACAGGGCAGGATGCCGGATAACGTCCGGTGGAGGCGACTCCAAGGAAAGTGCAACAGAAATATACCGCCGGATTTCTTTCTGAAATCCGGTAAGGGTGGAAGGGCAGTGTAAGAGACTACCGCCTCTCTGGTAACAGGGAGGGCACATGTAAACCCCATTCGAAGCAAGACCAGAGCAAAGCGTTGACGTGGCCCGCCAGCTTTCGGTAGGTCGCTTGAGGCGGCTGGCAACAGCCGTCCCAGACAGATGATCATTCATGACATAACCCGGCTTACAGCCCTGCTTATTATTTGATATAGAAATGTTCCATAAAATGTATGAAAGAAATATAAAATGTTTGTTAAAAAACGACAGGACGGTTGACAGCGCAAAATTCAGATTGTACCATTCTAACAGGCAGTAAGAAAGAATGAAGGTGTGGAAATGAGAGAAAAAATACAAAAGTTTATGGTTGGAAGGTACGGATTTGACAATCTTTCCAGAGTTTGCCTGACGGTTACGGTAGTTTTGATGATTGCATCTATGCTTCTGAGAAGTCAGAGCCTTTATCTGCTCGGGATTTTTGTGCTGGCATACTGTTATTACAGGGCTTTTTCGCGCAATATTGCGAAGCGTCAGCGGGAGAGGGAGGCGTTTGGCAGAATCCGCAGTCAGGGCGCATTGAGGTGGCACAGATGGAAAGCGCGACAGGAGCAGAAAAAGCTGTACCGTTTTTTCACCTGTCCGCAGTGCAGACAGAACGTGCGCGTGCCGCGTGGAAAAGGAAAAATCTGCATTACCTGTCCGAAATGCCGGTCGGAATTTATCAGAAAAAGTTAGGACGAATCGTATGTTTGGATATATCAATGTCAACCGGAAAGGGTTAAGCAAAGAAGGCGAAGCGGCGTATCAGGCATATTATTGCGGGTTGTGCCGCAAATTAAAGACAAACTGCGGCGCGAAGGGGCAAATGCTTCTGAATTATGACATGACGTTTCTGATTGTGCTTCTGACCGGTCTGTATGAGCTTCCCCATGAGGCAGTGGAGTTTACGTGTCCGGTGCATCCGACAAAGAAGCGGATCGCATGGGGGAATGCGGCGACGGCGTATGCGGCGGATATGAATGTTCTGCTGGCCTATCATAATTTTGAAGATGACTGGAAGGACGGCAGGGCGTATACAAAGCGGGCGTTTGCAAAGGCTCTTCTGAAAGATTACAGGCGGATTCGGACGGAGTATCCAAGACAGGCTGCGGCGATAGAGAATTTTATGAAAAAGCTTGCAGAAGCGGAAGCGGCGGGAGAAGAAAATATAGATCTGATTGCCGGACTGACGGGAGAGATGACGAGCGAGATTTTTGACTGGAAGCAGGACGAATGGTCGGAAGAGCTGCGCTGCCTGAGCTTTTATCTTGGGAAATTTGTCTATCTGATGGACGCCTACGAAGATCTGGAAAAAGACAAAAAGAGACAGGAATACAATCCGTTTGCCAAAATGGTCTGTCAACGGGAGGAAGACTTTGAAACGTTTGCCAGACTGCTTTTAACCAGCATGATTTCAGAGAGCGCAAAGTCGTTTGAACGTCTGCCGATCCTGCTTCATGCGGATATTTTGCGTAACATTTTGTATTCCGGCGTATGGTCCAAATATGAATATTTGCAGATCAAAAAGAAAAAGCAGCAGGAAAAGAAAGCCAGAGGAAAACAGCATGACAAATCCTTATGAGGTTTTGGGCGTTGCGCCGGGAGCCAGCGACGAAGAAATTAAAAGAGCGTATCGGGCGCTCAGCCGGAAATATCATCCCGATGCAAATGTAAACAACCCGGATAAGGCGGGGGCGGAGGAACGGTTCAAACAGGTGCAGCAGGCGTACGACCAGATTATGAAGGAAAAGCAGCAGGGCTACAGCTACGGCGGGAGCCGCGCGTATGGGGCCCATGCTTCCGGGAGCGGCAACGATTCGACGGTATTGCAGGCGGCGGCCAATTATATTGCAAACCGCCATTTTGCAGAAGCGCTGCATGCACTGCAATCCATTTCGGAGGAAGAGCGGGGCGCGCGCTGGTATTATTACGGGGCGATGGCCCATGCGGGAACGGGTAATAATATGACGGCCAGAGAATATATTGGAAGAGCGGTTGCTCTGGAGCCGAGCAATCTGGAATATCGACAGTTTCAGCAGCATCTGGATTTTGGAGGAGCCTGGTATCAGCGCATGGGGCAGGGCTATGAGCGGCCGTATGCCGGCAGCGGGAGCTGGTGTCTCAGCATGCTGTTTTTAAATATGCTTTGCCAGTGGTGCTGCTGCAGACCGTGCTAGCGCCTGCGGATTTCATCGGCGTAGTTTGCTACGCCTCTTTATTTGATGAGAAACCAGAGGAAAAGCAGGGCGCCAGAGAATAAGATATATGGGGGTTATTCATGAGAGGGTTATTCAGAAATTTGTTTGGCAAACGTTCTGCGGCGCATGGCAAAAGACGGGAAACATACGGAAATTACGGTCTGACAGAGCCAGAACGGATGGAGCGGAACGCAGCTGGCGAAGAACGTTTCGAGGGAGCGCGCGCGGCGGAAGGAGAATTTGCATCAGGAGGGGATGCGCCCTCTGCGATAGAAAATGAGATAGCGGAAGAGCCGTTTGTCACAGAAGTGGGATGGAGAGAGAGACGGTCTGCGACGGAAAGCGAAACAGTGGAAGAGCCGCCGGCCATAGAAGGAGAGCCGGCGAAAGAAGCCTCCGCCGCAGAAAGAGAGCTGACAGAAAGACGATCTGCGACAGAAAAAGAGACGGTGGAAGAGTTACCGATTCGGGAAGCGGAACCGGTGAAAGAATCGACCGATACAGAAGCGAAGCTGAGAGAGAAGGAATCTGCGACGGAAAGCGAAACGGCAGAAGAGCCGCCGGCCATAGAAGAGGAGACGGCGAAAGAAGCCTCCGCCGCAGAGAGAGAGCTGACAGAAAGGCGATCTGCGACAGAAAAAGAGACGGTGGAAGAGTTACCGATTCGGGAAGCGGAACCGGTGAAAGAATCGACCGATACAGAAGCGAAGCTGAGAGAGAAGGAATCTGCGACGGAAAGCGAAACGGCAGAGGAGCCGCCGGCCATAGAAGAGGAGACAGCGAAAACAGGCGGGCGTCTGCTGCATGGGCCGCAGCGCGGCAAAAAGCTTCAGCCGCTTGACGTGATTGAAGGATATTGGGTTCGGCCGGGATTTTTTAACCGGGACGGGGCTACGGCCACTTCCAACGGCATCAGCTTTACGATTCATTCGTCCGGCGCGACGGCATGTACGCTGCTTTTGTTTCGCCCACAGGAAAAGGAGCCTTATGCCAGGCTTACATTTCCGGAATCGTATCATATTGGCAATACGTATTCCATGCTGGTGTTTGGGTTAAAACTGGAGGAGTTTGAATATGCGTTCCAGCTGGACGGTCCGTATGAGAAGGAGGCCGGTCTTTTGTTTCATAAAGACCATATTCTGCTCGATCCGTATGCAAGGGCAGTGACCGGACAGCGAAAATGGGGCGAGCGTCCGGAAGGAAACGGCGATTTTGTCTATCATGCCAGGGTGGTTGAAAATAATTTTGACTGGGGAAACGTCAGGCAGCTGGAGTATCCGCTGGAAGATCTTGTCATTTATGAAATGCACGTTCGTGGCTTTACGAAAGACGCCTCCTCCGGCGTGTGTGCAAAGGGCACGTATGAAGGACTGCGGGAAAAAATCCCTTATCTGAAAGATCTTGGCGTCAATGCCGTGGAGCTGATGCCGATTTTTGAATTTGATGAAATGGAAAGCGCAAGGATTGTGGACGGAGAGCAGCTGTACAATTACTGGGGATATAATACGGTCTGCTTTTTTGCGCCGAATACAGGATATTCTTCGGTGGAGGAACATAACCACGAGGGTGAAGAATTAAAGCGCATGATCTATGAGCTGAAGGAAAATGGGATTGAAGTCATTCTGGACGTGGTGTTTAATCATACGGCGGAGGGCAATGAACATGGGCCATGCTTTTCTTTTAAAGGAATTGATAACAATATTTATTACATTTTAACGCCCGACGGCAAGTATTATAATTTCAGCGGCTGCGGCAATGTTTTAAACTGCAATCATCCGGTGACGCGCCGATTTATTGTGGATTGCCTGCGTTACTGGGTAACGGAATACCGGGTGGACGGCTTTCGGTTTGACCTTGCGTCGATTTTAACGCGCGATCAGAACGGCGCGCCGATGGCGGAGCCTCCGATTATACGGGAAATTGCGTGCGATTCCATTCTTGGAAAGGTGAAGCTGATTGCGGAAGCGTGGGATGCGGCAGGGCTTTATCAGGTGGGGAGCTTTCCGGCGTTTCGCAGATGGTCGGAGTGGAACGGAAGATATCGGGATGACATGCGGCGCTTTTTAAAAGGTGACGAAGGGATGGCGGGCATTGCGATCAGCCGTATTACCGGCTCGAAAGATATGTACGGAGGAACGGATCTGGAATATTGCGCCCCGGTCAACTTTCTGACGTGTCATGACGGTTTTACACTGTACGATCTGTATTCGTACAACACAAAGCATAATGAAAAAAACGGGTGGAACAATACGGACGGGGACAACAACGGCAACAGCTGGAACTGTGGGGCAGAGGGTGAGACAGATCAGCCGGAGATTGAAAACCTGCGCCGCCGCATGGTAAAAAATGCGTTTGCAACTTTGATGTGCAGCAGAGGAGCTGCCATGTTTTATGCCGGAGATGAATTCTGCAATACGCAGTTTGGCAATAATAATGCCTATTGCCAGGATAATCCGGTTTCCTGGCTGGACTGGAACAGGCTGACGGAATATAGGGAAATCCATGATTTCTTCCGCTATATGATTGCATTTCGCAAAAAGCATGCGATTCTTCGAAAATCCACAAAGCCGGCGGCGTGCGGCCTTCCGGCGATCAGCATTCACAACGGTTATCCCTGGAACAGCGGGACGGATTTTACAAGCAAGCTGATCGGCGTAATGTATGCGGGGCGAAATGAATCGGATACAAGGGACGATATTGTATTTTATGGAATGAATGCGTATTGGGAGCCGCTTAAGATTCAGCTTCCGAAGCTTCCGGAAGGCATGCGGTGGAGGGTATGCGTCAACACGCATCTGGAATATGAAGATCATAAAAATATGGAAGAACAGACGGAATTTAATTTTGGCAGCGAGCTGAAAATACCGCCGCGCACCGTCGTCGTTTTAGAGTGTATCTGAAGCGGAGGGCTTACAGCCCCCGCTTTTTTCTTACGCGATTTTCTGCGAGCGTAAAAACGCCTTTGTCAATGACAATGCCGATCAGAATGATGACCAGTATCACGGTCATGACCTGATTGATATCCGCCAGGTCCCGACCGACCATCAGCGTGTAGCCAAGTCCCATGGAAGATGACATGACCTCGCCGGACATCAGGGCGCGCCAGGCAAATGACCAGCCCTGCTTTAAGCCGGAGAGGAAATTGGGAAGCGCGGCGGGGAAAATGACGCGCCGGTACAGCTGAATCGAATCGACGCCCATCGTCCGGGCGGCTTTGATATAAATGGGAGGCACGTTTCGAACGCAGCTTTCGATGGATAAGGCGATGCCAAACGCGGAGCCCATGACGACGACAAAGAGAATGGCCTGCTCTGTCAGGCCAAACCAGAGGATGGCAAACGGAACCCAGCAGATGCTTGGAAGCGTCTGAATGCCGAGGATCAGAGGCTTTAAGTTGCGCGCCAGATAATCGGAATGCGTAATGCAGACGCCAAGCAAAATGCCGGTCAGCGCTGCAAGCAAAAAACCGGTCAGCACGCGAAAGAGGCTGCCGCATACGGCAGAGAGAAGCGTTCCGTTTTCAAGCAGCAGGAGAAAGCAGCGCACAACGCCCGCGGGATTTGGAACGGCGTAGGGCTTGATCCAGCCAAACCAGTCGCAGGCAGCCATATAGAGAAGCTGCCACAGCAGGAGGAGACCAAAGAGAAAGCAAAGGTTTCCCGTGATTTTTTTCCACTTCATGGCAAAGTCCCCTTTCCACTGTCAAATTCTTCCGCGGCGCTTTCCCGCGCGCTCAGTTGTACCTGTGAGAGGATATTTTTGCGGAGCGCGATAAAGGCGGCGTCTTCAATGTCACGCGGGCGGCGCAGGGGAATGGGGACGATTTCTTTGATCCGTCCCGGATTTTCCGCCATAATGACGACGCGGTCCGCAAAATAGACGGCCTCTTCCACGCTGTGCGTAACATAGAGAATCGTTTTTTTCTGATCTTCCCAGATGCGTTCCAGTTCTGCGCGCAGAATATGAATCGTCTGCTTGTCCAGAGCGGAAAACGGCTCGTCCATCAAAAGCAGCTTTGCATCCAGCGCAAGCGCTCTTGCCAGCGCGGTGCGCTGCTGCATGCCGCCTGAAATCTGATGGATGGGGTAATTTCTGTATTGCCAGAGCTTTACCATTTTCAGATACGTTTCCGCTGTTTTTTGCTGCCGTTCTCTGGAATATCCTGCGGCGGACAGCCCAAACATGACATTTTCCATCACGTTTAGCCAGGGGAACAGCGCGGCCTGCTGAAACATGACGACGCGGTCTGCGCCCGGACGCGTCACGCGTCTGCCGTCCAGAATAATTTCGCCGGAAGTCGGCGTATCCAGTCCGGCAGCCAGATTTAAAAGCGTAGATTTTCCACAGCCGGATGGCCCGACGATACAGATAAACTCCCCTTTTTCCATTTCAAGCGAGAGATTGTTCAGCGTTTCTTTTCCCGTTTCGGTAAAAAGCTTACTGACCTGATTCATCATAAAATACATCGTTTTCCTCCGGTACTTTGCCGGTAAAGCCTTCTTCTTTGCTCAGGGAGGCAAAGTACATAATCGCTTCTTTGTTCAGTGCGTCGGTTGCCTTTATGCGGGTAAACGCGCGCTCGATGAGCGCAGCGTCCAAAGCCTTGCCGGTAGCCGTTTGAATCTCTTCATTGACGATCGTCTGCGCGTCTTCTTCCTCTTCGTTGATAAAATCCGTAGCGTCTTTGTGCATGGAGAGAAAATCGGAGACGAGATCCGGATGCTGTTTGATAAAATCGCTGCTTGCAACGACAAGCGCGGAAGGATATTCCCCGTTTAAAAACAGTTCATCGTAGTCCAGCAAAATCTTTGCGCCGCCGTTTTCCTCCATTACGCTGCCCCATGGCTCCGGCACGACGGCGGCGTCGATGCTTTTATTGTCCATCAGATTTACAATGTCTGCGTTGGAGCTTGCGCGTATTGTTACGTCGCCGCCCTGGTCGGTCGGCTTTTGTCCATGTTCGCGCAGCAGAGAAAGCAGACACAGATGCTGCGTATTGCCAAGCTGCGGCACGGCGACCTTTTTATCGGACAAGTCAGAAACGGATGCGATGCCGGAATCCGTGCGTATCAGGAATACGGCCCCCGCGTTTGTGGCATTGGAGATGATTTTCACGTCGCCGCCTGATTTGACATTGGCATTGATTGCGGGGCCCGGACCCATATAGCCAATGTCGATTTCTCCGGCAAACAGAGCTTCGATTTCTGCCGGTCCCGCGTTAAAAGAAGTCCAGGACACATTGCAGCGGTCTCCCCAGAATGCTTCCGGCGTCTTTTCATGCTTTAAAATCAGCGCCTGAGGATGGATGATATTTGGAAAGTAGCCGATGCGCACCTGCGTTTTGCCGGAGCCTTCGGGAGAAGCGCCGCAGGCGGAAACGAAAAGCAGCGGAAGAAGACAAAGGGATGCAATAGCTTTTTTTATCATAGGACACCTCCTTGCTGTAGCATTTCCTTTTTCTGCGCATTTTATTCCATTTCCGTTTTGCGCGGGCGCGCGTATGCTGGCGACAGGGCTTTGCCTGAAGAACAAAAAACCGCCGCAGAAATGTCTGCGGCGGGACCGTCTGCTTAACGAAGGATGCGGCGTTTATTTTTCTGTCGCTCTTCGCAGTACTTGCAGCGGTAGACTTCTTTTTCTTCATCGGTCAGGATAAAAATCTGATCCAGCTCCTGCTCAATGGAAGTAATGCATCTTGGATTTTTGCATTGAATGACATTTACGACCTGCTTGGGGAGGTGGAGCTTTTTTTTCTCGACAATCCGGTTGTCCTTTATGACGTTGACGGTAATGTTGTGGTCAATAAAGCCGAGAATGTCAAGATCGAGCATATCGACCGGACATTCTACCTTAATCATGTCTTTTTTGCCCATTTTATTGCTTCTGGCGTTTTTGATGATGGCAACCTGGCAGTCCAGCCGGTCCAGCTTTAAGTCGTTGTAAATTGACATGCTCATGCCCGCCCGGATATGGTCCAGTACAAAGCCTTCGCAGATTCCGCTGATATTTAACATAAGCTACCTCCATTTCAACAATGTAAGAATCAATGCCATGCGGACGTATACGCCGTACTGCGCCTGTTTGAAATATACGGCGCGCGGATCGTCGTCTACCTCCACCGATATTTCATTGACGCGGGGCAGGGGATGTAAAATCAGCATGTCTTTTTTCGCAAGCGTCAGCCTGTCCCTTGTCAGAATATAAAAGTCCTTCATGCGGACGTAGTCTTCTTCATTAAAAAAGCGCTCTTTCTGGACGCGCGTCATGTAAAGGATATCAAGCGCCGGCAGCGCGTCTTCCAGGCGTTCCAGCTCTTCATATGGAACGGCATTTTTTTTCAATACGTCCTCCCGGATATAGCCGGGGATGCGCAGCTCTTCCGGAGAAATCAAAACGAAGCGAACGCCCGGATAGCGGATCAGCGCGTGAATCAGGGAGTGTACGGTGCGCCCGAATTTCAGATCGCCGCACAGACCGATTGTGAGATGGTCGAGCTTTCCCTTCAGGGAATAGATCGTTAAAAGATCGGTAAGCGTCTGCGTGGGGTGCTGGTGGCCGCCGTCGCCGGCGTTGATTACGGGAATAGAAGATTTGGAAGAAGCGACAAGGGCCGCGCCCTCTTTGGGGTGACGGATGGCACAGATGTCTGCATAACAGGAAATAACGCGGATCGTATCGGAAACGCTTTCGCCTTTGGCGGCGGAACTGCTGTCTGCGCTGGCAAAGCCAAGTATCGATCCGCCCAGATTCAGCATTGCGGATTCAAAGCTGAGCCGCGTTCGGGTGCTTGGTTCGTAAAAGCAGGTTGCCAGCTTTTTGCCTTCGCAGGCATGAGCATATTTGCCGGGATTGTGTTCCATATCGTTAGCCAGCGCGAGAAGATCATAAAGCTCTTCCACGGAAAGGTCTAACGGACTCATCAGATGACGCATAAAAGCCCTCCTTTTGGTTATCGTTTGGGAATTTTTACTATCATATAACGGATGGGGGAAAATTTCAAGTGCGGATTCTGTTTTGTAAACATGGAGAGCATTTGCTTTACACTGCAAATTTCTTTTGCTATAATAAAAAGAATACAATGCGGCACAGAGAAAGGAGAAGGAGAATGTGTAAAAAAATGGGTAAATGGGGAAAATGCTTTGTGATTGTGCTGGCGTTCTCGCTTATATGCCAGAATTTTTCCGTTTTCGGCGGAATGGAAACCGTACAGGCGGCCGGTCGGAAACTGGAATTGTCTGCGGAGAATCTCAAAGCGAAACATGCATCCGGACACGGGGCAGAGCTGGCGATCGACGGCAGCAGAGATACATTCTGGCAGTCGATTCCATCTGGCGGGGAAGGAAGCGGCTACAAGTATAACAGAATGTACGACCACAACCGTTATATCGACATTGCGCTGCAGGAGCTGACGCATCTGTCTGAGATCAGGATTTTCAATAAAACGGACGGGTCATACAACAATTACTATATTTACGCGTCTTCTGACGGCGTAAATTATCAGAAAATTGTCTCCAAGACGTCGAATGACGTTGCGACGGAGGAAGGAGACAGCTATACGGTTGACGTGGACGCGGCTTTTCTGCGGCTGAATATGGCGTACAATTCCGGCTCTTTTGCGACCAATCTTTCAGAGATCGAGCTGTATGGAGAGCCGACCGACACGGCTGTTGCGGCTCCTGCCGAAATCAAAACAGAAAACTGGGAAGGCAGCGCATGGCAGGAAGAATGGGATAAGTTTGAAACGGACGCGTCGTATGCCAGCCAGAAAGTAATTGCGGAAATGAGCAATCTGGTCGGCCGCGTGCTTGGCAGCCAGTGGAAAGAAAGCTTTCGCTTTGCATTTCGCACGGGACTTGCGGAGGGCAAAGACATTTTTGAAATCAAAGACGGGGCGGACGGCACGATCGTCATCCGCGGCAACAGCGGGCTTGCGATGGCGTCCGGGTTTAATTATTATCTGAAGAATTATGCGGGCGTTGATTACAATCCGATGTGGGGGTCGCATACGGAGCTGTCTGAGATTGTTCCGGTTGGAGAAAGAATCGTAAGAGAGGCGCAGTTTGATATTCGTTATGCTCTGAACTTCTGTACATTTTCTTATACGATGGCATTCTGGAACTGGGATGAATACGAAGAATTTCTGGATTGGGCAGCAATGAACGGCATCAACCTGATTCTGGATATCGTAGGACAGGAAGAGGTATTACGGCAGACGCTTTTAGAATTCAACTATACGGATGACGAAATCAAAGACTATATCTGCGGACCGGCATATTTTGCATGGTTTTATATGCAGAACCTCTACAGCATCGGAGGGCCTTTGCCCAACGCGTGGTTTGAACAGCGGACGGAGCTTGGACGCAAGATTCACGATCGGATGCAGACGTATGGCATTGATCCGGTGATTCAGGCGTTTGCCGGACAGGTGCCGGAGACGTTTGCAGAAAAGAATCCGGGCGCGGTTTTAACGCCGGTGGACGAGTGGCCGAGCTTCACGCGCCCTTCCATTATCAAGACGTATCTGACGGATGCGGAAGTGGCTGCCGGAAAGGTCAACTATTTTTCCGATGCGGCAGAAGTGTTTTATGAGAAGCAGAAGAATGTATTTGGCGATGTGTCTCATTTTTATGCGGCAGATCCGTTCCATGAAGGCGGCAACGTAGGAACGCTGGATGTCGGAACGATTTATGGCGAAGTGCAGAAAGAAATGTTAAGGAGCGATCCGGACGCCGTCTGGGTGATGCAGCAGTGGCAGGGCAATCTGAATGCAACAAAGATGTCGCAGCTTGACAAGGCAAAGACGCTGCCGCTTGACTTACAGGCAGATATGAATCCGCAGCACGGATTGTTTGAAAATAATGGAGCGCCGTGGATCTACTGCATGCTGCATAATTTCGGAGGGCGCATGGGTCTGGACGGAGAAGTTCCGGTGATTGCCGTAGATCCGATCCAGACGTACAACAATACAAAAAATATGAAAGGCATCGGTATGACGCCGGAGGCAATGGAAAACAGCCCTGTCGTCTATGAGCTGTTGTTTGATACGACATGGTCGAAAGATCCGATCGATTATCGGGCATGGCTGAAAAAGTATGCGAAGCGGCGCGCCGGAGGAGAGAGCGAGGGCCTGAACAAAGCATGGAAGATTCTGCTGGATACGGCGTATGCCGACAAGGGCATTACATATCAGGGCGCGGCGGAGACGGTGATCAATGCGCGGCCGGCAGACAACTTTGGTTCGGCTTCCACCTGGGGACACAGCAGAATCCTTTATGATAAGACGAAGCTGGATCAGGCGCTTTTGCTCCTGATTGAAAACTACGACGCGTTTGCACAGTCGGAGGCGTACAAATACGATCTGGCGGATGTGGCGGAACAGACGCTTTGCAACGCGGCTGTAGAATACCACAGGCTGATGGTACAGGCCAAAAATGAGAGGGATCTGGAAAAATTTCAGAAGCTTTCGTCTTCTTTCCTGGAGCTGATTGATCTGTCTGATCAGATTTTGTCTACAACGGACGAATTTATGCTTGGCACATGGATTGAGGCGGCGCGAAAGATGATCGTGGGCGCCGACGACTGGACGAAGGACCTGTTTGAATTTAACGCGCGTTCTCTGGTGACAACCTGGGGCGGCGAGCGGTCCGGCTCTTTAAAAGACTATTCCAACCGTAAATGGGCCGGCCTTACAAAATCCTTCTACAAAGAACGATGGTCTATCTGGATTCGCAACCGTATAGCGGAGCTTAAGGGCGAGTCGAAAGATCCGGCCGATGAGAAAGCGGAACGGAACTGGTTTATGTGGGAATATCAGTGGGTGCAGCGCAAGTCGGATGACGAGAACGGACGCTATGCGTTTGATACGACGCCGTCTGATGCAAACCTGGCAGAGCTGGCGCAGCTGGCATTTGATAAATTCTCCTGCACGAATCTGGAAAAGAACACAGGAGGAGCCGCAGAAGAGGCGGAAAACGTTGCAAATGGCAAAACAGCCACGCTGACGTCCGGCACGACGGCGTCCGGCAGCCTTTCCTGCATTACAGACGGCGATACGGCCGGAGAATGGCAGGGGACAGGGACGGAGCCGCACAGCATTGAAATTGATCTGGAAGGGACGTATGATGTGAGCGGCATTCTGATCTCCGTTCCGCAGCTTGCAAAAGATTTTCCGTATACGTATAAAGTGGAGTATCAAAATCCAAAGACATCGGCGTGGTCTGTTCTGAAAGAAGACGCCAATGGGCCGATGGGAAGCAATACGGAGATTACAAAAGCATGCACAACGAATAAAATCCGCGTCACGATGGCGACGGCGGATGCGATGGATTCTCCTCTGACGATTACAGAGATTGCTGTGTATGGCACAGAGGCGGAGGGAGAGGCGCTTGCAAACCTTGCGCGCGGAATCCTGCCGACGGCAATCGACCGGGACGGCAATACGCTGAACGGGGCGTCAGACGGACCGCTTTCGAATCTGACGGACGGCAATACCGGCAGTCTTGGAAAGCCGGAGTGGTATCAGGATAAGGAATATCCGGTGGATTTTGAAATCGATTTGCAGCAGGAGCGCTATGTGGAGTATACGGACGTCTATTTTGAAAAGGTAGGGCTTCCGTTTGAATTTTCTGTCTTTGTGACGGATGCGGACGGAAAGGAGACGATCGTATCCGATGCGTACAGCAGCCACGATAACGTCCTGGAAGCGCGTAATTATAAGATAGAGATTGGACAGGAAGTGCAAAAAGTCACGGTTCGTCTGCTGCGTCAGACGGGCAAGGGAAGCGCGTCGCTTGCATGGCCGGCGCTTGCGGAGGTTATGATCATGGGTACGGCGCAGAAGGAAGACGAGGCGGTGGATCTGTCCGAGTTTCCTGTCTCCGGCATAACGGCAAGCGGCGGAAATGTGACGAACAACGTTTTGGACGGCAACCGGGACAATACGTTTGACCGCGTGAATACGAACACGCCGATTGTGTTTGATCTTGGCGGGACATATTATCTCTCTCATGTCAATTTCGTCTTTGAAAAAGCCGGACTTGGCATACGGTATCAGGTGCAGGCGGAAGGCGAAGACGGGGAACGGACGATGTTAAGCGATCAGAGCGCGTCAACGGCTGTGCTTGCGGATAAGACGGTGCGCGTTCCGGTAAATGGATATGCAACAAAACTCATTCTGACGCACATGGGCAATAACGGAGCGGGATCGGCGCCGCAGGCGGAGACGAGGCTGTACGAATTTGAAGCGTTTGGCGTGGCGAAATCCAATCTTGGCATAACGGCGTCTCCAAAGAAAGCGGAAGGGCTTCTCGATGGGAGCGCGGAATACACAGCGTCTGCGGATACGCCAATTGAGCTGACGCTGGAAAAAATGACGGATGTCAATATGGTAAGCGTTCAGGCTGCGCCGGGCGAGACAAAGGCCCTGAAATACAAAGTAGAATATTACGATGCGCAGGACGAAGCCTGGAAAATGTTTGCCGATCATCTGGATTATGCGGGAAGCGCATCGGTCAGCCTTGCCGTGCCGGAAGAGGCGGCCTTTACGAAGCAGCTGCGCATAACGTTTACGGAATCGATTCGGCTTTGTGGCCTGAATGTGTTCCATACGGATTATGCCGGTCTTCTGAAAGATCGCATTTCACAGATAGAAGCGGCTCTTGAGAGCTTTACATATGGCGATACGTATGGCATGTATAAAATTGCGGCGAAGGAAAAAGCGCAGGCGGTGTTAGAGGAAGCGAAAGCGCTTGCTGACGTCGATTCCATAACGGCGGCGGAGTGGATGGAAAAAGTTGACGCCGCATTCGAAGAATTTCAGGAGACCGGAGCCGTGTACATCGACAGATCGGGCATTTTGCTCGTCATGTCGGAAGTGGCGGGGCTGCTGGAAAAATATCCGGACTGCGACGAGAAGGAGACGCTGGAAGCAATGTATCAGCAGGCAAGGACGCTTTATGATACGTATCAGACGACGCAGACGGCGTTAGATGAGGCAAAGGAAGAAATCGGCGGACAGGCGCTTGCGATGGGCATTGCGATGGAAGAGAAGTATGCGCCGGAGCTTTCTGCCGCAAAGAAGGAGAACAAAGAATTTTTAGAGAGCCTGGAAGAGCGGAACGAGGAAGATTATCCGGAAGAGAAGTGGGAGGAATATACGGCTTCCGTTTCTGCGCTGCGCAGCCTGTTGGAAGATCTGGATGCGACGCCGGAGGGGATTGCGCTGGCAAGGCAGCGCCTGGAAAAAGCGATTTTGGATTTGACGAAAAAAGAAGAAGAACCGCCGCAGACGTCTCCCGATCCGAAGCCGGAAACGCCAAATCCTCCGGCGGGAACAGACGGAGGCGCATCAGGCAACCCGAATCCTCCGGCAGAGCTGCCTTCTCCTGGATACGAGCATAAAGAGGGCGATCTGACTTATAAAGTAACGGCGTCCTCTGGGAAGCAGAAAACGGTTATGGTTTTAAAACCGGCCAAAGCAGATCAGAAAAAACTGACGATTCCGCCTGCCGTACAGATTAACGGCGTAGAATATAAAGTAACGGAAATCGCCGCAAAAGCATTTTATAAGAATGGGAAGCTGACGCAGGCGTCCATCGGAGCGAATGTGCAAAAGATTGGAAAACAGGCGTTTATGGGCTGTAAAAAGCTGAAAAAAATCACGATCGTGTCTCAGAATGTTAAGTCTGTTGGGAAAAAAGCGTTTGCAGGCATTCACAAACAGGCGAAGGTCAGCGTGCCAAAAAATAAATATAAGGCTTATAAGAAGCTGTTTTCGAAAGCGAAAACGGCAAAAAGCGTAAAATTTTTAAAGAAGAAATAAGGAGAGGGCGCATGAAAAGGAAAAGATGTCTGTCGTTCCTCCTGTCCGCGGCGATGACGGCTGCACTGGCCGTTTCCGCTCCGGCGGAAGGGAATGCAGCCGGTCTGCCCGGACCGAGGGTTTGGGAGCAGACAGAGCAGAATGCATTGTTTGAACGTTATGTCGATCGGCTGTTTCTGGACGATGAGGAAATCGACGCGTGCAAAAGTGCGGCAGAAGGGCAGCTGACGGGAGTTGACTGGAATGTCTATGAAAAATTAAAAGAAGCGATTGGAGAGATAGCGGCCGGAGAGCGTTCCGGCACGACGATTTCGTTATCGCTTGAGGATGTTGGAATTACAAAGACGGTCTGGAGCGCGCAGGATCTTGGCGTACCTGCAATTATCGAGGGGAATTCTGTTGCGGCGGACGCCGTAGCAGCCCTGCGCAGAGCGGTTTGTCCGGATTTTAATCGGATTTTGAATTATCTGCTGACGGACTGCCCTTATGAATTGTACTGGTTTGATAAGACGAGCGGCGCGCTCAGCAGTCAGCCTGGCATGCGGGCGGTAACGGAAGACGGCGTCAACTGGGCGCTGGAGGTGACGTCGGGCATGTCGTATTCGTTTGCCGTTGCAGAGGAATACCAGGATGCGGCGGCGCAGAACCCGGAATATACGGTGCTGTCGTCAATGGCGCAGACGGCTCTTCGGGCGGCGTCCAATGCGAAAGCGATTGTAGAAAAATATGCCAGCTACAGTGATTATGGAAAGCTTGAGGCATATCGAAAAGAAATCTGCGCGTTGACGTCTTACCATAATGCCGCGGCGGGCGGTCAGGTGTCCTACGGCAATCCCTGGCAGCTCATCTGGGTGTTTGACGGCGATGCGGCGACGGAAGTCGTGTGCGAAGGCTATGCAAAAGCATTTCAGTATCTGTGCGATATGTCGGAGTTTTTCAGCCCGGACATCCGCTGCTGCACCGTTTCCGGCATGATGGACGGCGGAACCGGCGCGGGCGGACATATGTGGAATGTCGTTACGATGAACGATAAAAAGAATTATATCGTAGATATCACTAACTGCGACGAGGGGACGGTCGGAGCGGATGATAAGCTGTTTATGGCGGGCGCGCAGGGGAGCGTAGCGGACGGCTATACGGTAACGATTGGGAATCATCGCGTCTCTTACCGTTATTTTACCGGAGAGGGCGGCGAAGCCGATATGTCGGAACTGTATGGCAGAGCGCTGGAGATTTCGCCATCCGATTTTGTGTTTGATTACAGGGCTTCCGGAAAGTTTGAATCGGGCATTGAATGGACGCTGGATCATGATGGATTTTTAAATATCAAAGGCGCGGGCGATATGCCGGAGCCAAAGGCGGAAACGGATTACGAAGCGATTCCGTGGTACAGATGGCAGTCTGACATTCGAAAAGTAGTCGTAGAGGAAGGCATTACAAGCGTTGCAAACTGGGCCTTTTTCAAAATTGACAAAATTACGGAAATTTCACTTCCCGAGGGATTGAAAAAGATCGGCGCGGCGTCGTTTGCTTTAAACGGCATTCAAACGCTCAAGCTGCCGGAGACGATGGAAACGATCAATATGCTGGCCTTTTTTGGGTGCGCAGACTTAGAGCAGGTTACGCTTCCAGGTCATCTGAAGACGATTGGCGTCGACGCGTTTATCGGGTGCAGCAGTCTGAAAGAGCTGACGATTCCGTCCGGCGTTACGCAGATTTGGGCGGGCGCGTTTCAGGACTGCGATTCTTTGGAAGAAGTTGCGTTTCTGGGCGCATGTCCGCAGTTTTTGACGAGCGAAGAGGAGACGGGATCGGCATTTGCAGGAGATACGCTGACGCTGTATTATCCGAAAGAGCAGGAAAGCTCGTGGAGGAAGCTGGCGGAAGAAGGGTTTAACGATGCGAACGTGGAATTTCGTGCGTTGTGTGCGCAGGAGGCGCATGTATGGGAAGAAGTAATAGAACAGGAGCCGAATTGCGCTTCAGAAGGAGAAAGCGTTATCTGCTGCAGCGTTTGCGGCAGAACGAAGGAGCGTAAGAGCATTCCGGCGGGCGCACATCAGTTTAGCGAATGGATTGCGGCAGCGCCGGCCGGCTGTCTGACGGAGGGCAGTCGCAAAAGAGTATGCGCCGTCTGTCAGGAAGAAGAAGCGCAGATCATTCCGGCAGCGGGTCACAGCTGGAATACGGCATATACGACGGATCGCGCGGCCACTTGCCAGACGGAGGGACAGCAGTCGGTGCATTGCGGCAGATGTGAAGCCGTCAAAGACGTTTCGCCGATTCCCAAAAGCCGGCATACGCTGCAGCCGGTACAGAGCGGGGCAGAGAGCTATTATCGCTGCACGGTCTGCGGCAGCGCATTTTCGGATGCGGCCGGAACAACGGCGTATACGGGAGACGGTTCAAAAGGCGGAACGGATGCAGGCGGCGTGAAGGTGTCGAATCTTGCGATCAAAGCCATATCCCGGAAAATTGCGGCCGGAAAAAAAGTAACGCTTACAGCGGAAGCGTTCCCGGACAATGCCGGACAAAAGGACGTCGTATGGGAAACAGATCAGGCAGGATATGCGACGGTAAATGGGGACGGCGTCGTAACGACGAAAAAGGCGGGCGCCGGAAAAACCGTGACGGTAACGGCGACGGCTGCAGACGGCAGCGGCGTAACGGCGTCCATAAAACTTAAACTGATGAAAGACGCCGTTACAGGCGTGCAGATCAAAAGCGCGCCCCGGACATTGAAGGCCGGAAGGAGCATCCGTCTGAAAGCAGAGGCAAAAACCACCGGCAAAAACAGCAATCGGACGCTGCAATGGACGTCCTCGAATGTAAAATACGCCGTTGTGGACGCCAAAGGGAAGGTTAAGGCGCAAAAAGCCGGAATTGGAAAGACGGTAACGCTTACGGCGGCGGCTGTGGACGGATCAAATAAAAAAGCAAAAGTAAAGATCAGGATCGTTCGATGATGTTGCCGGAAGAATTTAAAGGCAGAATGCAGACGATGCTGGGGGAAGAATATGCAGCCTTTGCAGAAAGCTGTCAATTGGAATGCGCGCATGCGCTCAGACTGAATGCGCGTAAAGTGGATGTGGAATCGTTTTTAAAGAAATCGCCATTCTCGCTGCGGCCGGTACCCTGGGCGGAAAACGGTTACTATTACGCGGCGAAAGACGCTCCGGGCAGGCATCCGTATCACGAAGCGGGCGTATATTACATTCAGGAGCCAAGCGCAATGGCGCCCGTGGAATATCTGGATGTTCAGCCAGGCGAGCGGGTACTGGACCTTTGCGCCGCGCCGGGAGGAAAAAGCACGCAGATTGCGGCGAAGCTGAAAGAGAAGGGGATTTTGATCTGCAATGAAATACATCCGCAGCGTGCAAAAATTTTATCTGAAAATATAGAACGCATGGGAATTGGCAATGCCATTGTCACAAATGAGGCGCCAGGTCGTCTGGCAGAGGCTTTTGCGGGGTATTTTGATAAAATATTAGTGGACGCGCCCTGTTCCGGAGAAGGGATGTTCCGTAAGAACGAGGCTGCCTGTATGGAATGGAGCGTGCATAATATTTTGCTGTGCGCAGAACGGCAGGATGAAATTTTATCGCATGCTGCAAGGATGCTTCGGCCGGGAGGAAGAATCGTCTATTCCACCTGTACGTTTGCGCCGGAAGAAAATGAAGGAAGCGTCAGCCGCTTTCTGAAAAAATTTCCGGCGTTTTCCGTACGGGCCGCTGCAAAAAAGAAAGGCATGTCCGACGGCAATCCGTCCTGGGCGAAAGACGCGGATGAACGGGTCGGACATGCCATACGTCTGTTTCCGCACAGGATTTGCGGAGAAGGCCATTTCCTTGCCGTTTTGGAGCTGTGTGAAGGAGCCGGGGAAGACAGGTCTGCACCCTGCAGAATGGAAAGCGGAATGTCTAAAAAGCACGTTGGGCTCTGGAGAGAGTTCTGCCGGCAGAACATAATAGAAGAGCCGGAAGGAATCTATCTTGCATTTGGCGGACAAATCTATCTTGCGCCGGAGCAGACGCCGTCTTTAAAAGGATTGAAAACGCTGCGTCCGGGGCTGCATCTCGGAACGGAAAAGAAAAACCGGTTCGAGCCGTCGCATGCGCTTGCTCTTTTTCTGCATGCGGATGCTGCGGTTCGCAGACTGGATTTGCCTTCGGATGGACAGGAGATTCGGAACTATCTGAACGGAGAGATGATTCTTTCGGAAGGAGAGAAGGGGTGGCATCTGATTACGACGGACGGTTATACGATCGGCTGGGGAAAGCGGGCGGATGGAAAGATGAAAAACCATTATCCGAAAGGATTGCGTAAAATGATTTGAAGCGGGGCCGGCGCAGAAATGCGCCGGCCCCCCCATTTCAAATTATTTTGTATTTACAGCAGTAAAATGCCGTTTTTCTCACACTCTTTTAAAATGTCTTTTGGCCAGAGAGAAGACTGCACTTCTCCGATATGCGCTTTTCGCAGGAAAAACATGCAGATCCTGGACTGTCCGATGCCGCCGCCAATCGTAAATGGCAGCGTTTCTTCGATCACCGCTTTTTGAAATGGAAGCAGAGAACGCTCCATGCAGCCGGAGGCTTCAAGCTGAGACAAAAGCGCCGCTTTATCCACGCGGATGCCCATGGAGGAAAGCTCCAGCGCGATATCAAGAACGGGGTAGTATACGACGATATCGGCATTCAGCGACCAGTCGTCGTAATCCGGCGCACGCCCGTCGTGCGGCTTGCCATTTTTTAATGCGCCGCCGATCTGCATCAGGCAGACGGCGCCTTTTTCACGCGCAATTTTATACTCCCGCTCTTTGGGGGAATCGTCTGGATATAAATCTTCCAGTTCTGCCGTTGTCAGAAAAAAAATGTCATGCGGCAGGATTTCTTCAATATAATCGTATTGAATGGACATATACTTTTCGGTTTTGCGCAGGCATTTATAAACGGTGCGCACCGTTTCCTGCAGATAGTCCAGCGTACGGTCTTCTCTGCGGATGATTTTTTCCCAGTCCCATTGATCGACAAAAATGGAGTGGATATTATCCGTATCTTCGTCTCTCCGTATCGCGTTCATATCGGTATACAGTCCTTCGCCCTCTGAAAAACCATATTTTTGCAGGGCATAGCGCTTCCACTTTGCAAGGGAATGGACGACTTCCGCCATCTTTTCGTCCTGTTCCCGGATGCCGAAAGAGACGGGGCGCTCCACGCCGTTTAAATTGTCGTTTAAGCCTGTTTCCGGGTCTACAAAAAGCGGCGCGGAAACGCGTGATAAATGCAGACGCGCAGACAGCAGATTCTGAAAAAAGTCTTTGACCGTTTTGATGGCGATCTGCGTATCGTGCAGATTCAGCGCGGAACGATAGTCAGCTGGTAGGATCAGATGTTTCATAGCGTTTTGGATACCTTCTTTCGTTTTGCTTATAGGGCTATTATAGCACAGGAGCCTGTGTTTTGGAATGTTTTTCTATATTTTTGGCTGTATTTGGTTCTATTTTAGGCATATGAAGAAAATACAGAAAATGGCAGTTGTAAAAGATGTGCATATTCACTGTAAAAACGTCGGCAAACGTGTCTGGTATTATGCAAAATGACCGGAAATACTTGACAAATTTCGAAGATGGCTGTAATCTATAATTATATATTTTATCTGGTTTTATTAACAGTGCAGAAGTTCATGTATATAACTAAAGGGGGCAATGAATCAGATTATGAAGCGGAATATTTTGAAACGGGCATTGGCAATGGCGTTGGCGTCGGCTCTTGCATTGCAGGGTGGTTATACAGAGGCGCGCGCAGCAGTTATCGCTTCAGAAGAGACGGTGGCCGGCGAAGAGGTATTTGCGATTGTCAATCCGATCAGCAGTGAGATTACGGCATATGCGGGTCAGCCGCTTACATTTCACGTTTATGCGGTCGGAGCGGATCGTTATGCGGCGGACGGTCTGGAAGCGCTGGCAGGAGCTACGTTTGAGGACGGACTCTTTTCCTGGAACCCGTCGGAAGCGGATCTTGGGAAGACATACGTTTTGACGCTTACTGCGTCAAAGGGCAGCGGCGCCTCGGCGAAGACGGTTGAGAAGACAGTTACAATCGAGGTGCAGGATAAGGACTATGTGTTAAAGACGGAAACGATAACCGTATCGGAAGACACGTATCTGAAAACGTATCAGAGTGAAAAAAGCCAAAAATGCGGCAATGAATCGATACTGTGTGTATTAAATGGATATCCGGGGCTGCTGGGAGAACAGCAGAGCGATAACAACAATCAGGATAATAAGCTTTCCATGCTGAAATTTGATCTGAGTTCTTTGAAGGGAAAAGCAATCGTCAATGCGGATCTCTCGCTTACCTATATTTCCTGCAATTCAGGTCACAATGTTTCCGAGCAGAAGCTGAGAGCCGCTGTTGTCTCGAATGAATGGAGCGAGTCTGTAAATGAAAATGGCTTAAGCTGGAACAAATGGATAGAGCTTTCAGGGAATGAAGAGATTACGGAAGAGCAGATTGTGGAATCGCAGACATATGATATGGCGCATACAAACGGCGGCGGCGGGGTGGACCTTGGCGTCAGAAATAATGCGAACTATAATCTGGACGGACGTAAGATCACGACGGACATTACCTCTTTTGTAGAGGAAAACAAAGACAAAGAAGCGGATGCGGAAGGACATAATTATCTTTCTCTGGCCGTTAATGAGGCGACGGGAGGAAAACAGCACTATTTCGTCAGCAAAGAAGGAGTCGCTTTTTTTAAGGCGATTTCGGAGAGAAAGATTGAACATGCGGCGCCGACTCTTTTTGTAACATACAAAGAGAAGCGGAGTGAGGATGATTTCAGACTGGAATGGGCGGATCGCATGTTCTTAAAAGAAGGTTACGACGCGACGGGTTCCGACAGCTATATGGTGCTTGGAACGAGCGAAGCGTATAATCTTTCCGGCATAAAACTGTCGGGCAATACCGGAGGAGGCAGGATTACGCTGGATACGGAGAATCAGCGTCTGAATATTGCGAAGGGACTGACGGCCGGAGCATATAAGATGAACCTTGAAATTCCATTGAAAACGCCTGAAAATCTGACGCCGGCTTCACCGACGCCGACGTCGCCGACGTCTCCGGAGGATATTTACGATGAAGATCCGATAACGGGACAGGGGCCGGACGGTGCGCTGATCTATCATTTTACGCTGTATGTTGACGAGCGGATTGCGCTGCCGGAGTTTACAGGTCCAAGAGACAGTATGCAGGCGTATGTTGGCACGCCGCTGTCCTTCCATGCGAGGGTAGCGAACAGGATGGATTTTGGAGATCGCATCACCATAGATCTGAAAGAGACGGATATTCCGGAAGACGATTATACGTATGATCAGGAAACGGGAGAGTTTAAATGGACGCCGAAAGCGGAAAACAATGACGCTTTGTATTATGTTACGTTCACTGCAAGAGGACGCAATCAGATTCCGGTTGATTACCGCGTGGCGATTCGCGTGGGCAAGGTGCAGGAAGGAATCGAAGTCGCTACTGTACCCGTAGTTGCAGATGGGCATATCCAGACCTGGAAAACGGATGTGGACAAAGGAAACGCGAAAAGAATCGTGTTGAGAGCACAGAGAGCGGGGGCAAATACAGGGCTTTTGGGCGAAGTGGTTGGAAAAGAAGGCGTCGATTCCAAAGTGATATTTTTGAAATTTGATTTGCACGATCTGGAAGAATTCCTGAAGGACGAAGAATCTTATACAAAAGCGGAGCTGGCGCTTACGTATGTCTGCAGATCCAGAGGCTCCGGCGCTGCGACAGTAGAGCTTCAGGCGGACATTGTGCCATATACGGACTGGACGGAAGAAGCCGTGCCAGCAGACCAGCAGCTTACGGCAAGCAACTGGCAGCGATGGGCATTTGCCTTTGGGGATGACTACAGGGCGGAAGAAAAGAACCTTATGAAATCAGAACCCTATGCGGTGAAAACGCCTGTAAATGCACCGGGCGGCGATCCGGATCAGATTGGCGCCTCCTTTAATCAGATTGATGGAAAAAAGATAAAGATTGACATTACGGATCGTCTGAGACGGTTGTATGCAGAATATACAGAGAACCCAAATGTGGCAAATGACGGTCTTTTTACAATGATTGTGTGCAGCGCCCGGATGGGAAGCAATGAAGAACAGATCTTTGTCAGCAGAGAAGGCGCGGCGGAAGGCGGATTCCAGAATAAAACGGCATTGAATGGCCAGGAGATCATGGCGCCGTCCATTGTACTGACAAAGATGGAGAAAGAGACGGTATTAAACGGGCCAAGAAGCTTAACGCTGATTGAAGGATACGAGGAGACGAAGTCAGACAGTTTCGCGGTGCAGAATGCATCGTCAGAAAATGTAATTACAACATTCCCGGCTCAGTACAAAGATCTTTTTGCATGGGATAAAAAAACGCGGCAGATTATAATAAAGCCGGGACTTCCGGTGGCGACGGGAAGCGCGTCGTACAGCCCGACGGTGCATGACAGAGCAAATAATGCAACGGCAACCATGAGGCTTGAAGTAGTGAAAAACATGTTTCAGGAGCTGAAAACGGCGTATCAGGCTTTTGTGCCGGTAAAAGAACAGGGAGCGTATTCCTGCGCAAGCTGGGCAAAGTATCAGTATGAAATAGAACGTCTCAAAGCCCTGTTGAGCACAGGTCTCGTACTGGCAGAGCAGAATGAGGAAGCGCAGAAAACGCTTGCCGCTCTGAAAAACGGAACGTTAAAGACATTGCCGGAGGAATTGGCCGCTCAGATTGAGAAATATTCATCAAAGCCTCAGGTATATGAGAAGGTATATTATACGGAAGCTACCTATGCGGGTTATGAATCTGCGATAAATGCGTTAAAGGCGCTGACAGGAACAAAATTCACGGAAGCGGAACTGGGTGAAAAAGTTTCTGTGGTGCGGGAAGCAATCGAAAAACTGGAGTTTGATGTTGGAAATCCTGTTGGAAGATTGCTGGGACTGATTCAACAGGCAAGAGAGGAAATAGCAAAAAATATCTATACAAACGCAACAATGGCGGCTCTTGTAACGGCGAAAGACGAGGCGGAACAGGCGTTTGCGGCAATGACAGACGCTTCAGATCCGGCAATTGCAGAGGCCGCCGAGAAACTGGAGGATGCGCTTGGCAGTCTGGTGAAAGTGCCGGCAGCGGATCTGGTAGATCGGATTGCAGAGGCGATCAAAGATTTACCGGATACAAATACAAAGTATACCATGGCGTCCTGGAACGCATATCAGATAAAACTGGCAGCCGCAAATCATTTGCTGAGTGAAGACGATCTTACGCAGGAAGACGTCGACGCTGCAATACTGGAACTGACGGAAGCAGTCAAAGGCTTACTGGAACTGACGAAGGTTCTGGAAACGGAAATTGCGAAATATGAAAATCCGGAAGACGGAGAAGCCGGTTATACAGCGATATCCTGGAGCGCATATCAGGAAAAACTGGCGGAGGCGAACGGATTAAAGGATACGGAATTTACAGAGTCTGATATCAACAAAAAGATAGCTGCATTGAAGCGGGCATATGAAGCGCTGGTGAAATTATCCGACGTGCTGAAAACGGAAATTGCAAAATACCTGAAGCCGGATTCCGATAAAGATAAATATCCGGAGGAAGCGTGGAATGCATATAAAGAAAAGCTGGCAGCTGCAAATGCATTAAAGGGAACGACATATACCGAATCGGAGATGCGGCAGGCAATTGAAGAGCTGAAGACGGCATACGAGGCTTTGGTCGATATTCCTGTAACGCCGGAAAATCCGGAAATGGAGAAGCTGAATGATCTGATTGAAACAGTAGAAGGACTGAACGAATCCGATTATACGGTAGATTCATGGAGTTGGCTGATGGAGTGCCTGGACACGGCAAATGACGTTGCGGAAAAAGGCGATGCGGCAACGGAAGATGAAATTCAAAGAGCATATGCGCTGTTGAAAGCGGCATATGACGCGTTAGATTTGAAAACGTCCGAAGCAGTGACAAAAGCAGATCTGGAAGCATTAATTTCTGTAGTAAACGGACTGAAGCTTTCCGATTATCCATTGGAAATTCAGAGTAAAATAACAGCAGCGCTGCGCGATGCGCAGTCAGCGATAGCCAAAGGCGACGCACTGACGAATGAGGAGCTGAAAATTGCATACGATGCATTGAAAAAGGCGTATGAAGGACGCGGAGAACCGAATCCAGGCGGTAATACGCCGGGTGGAAATACGCCGGGCGGCAATACGCCAGGTGGAAACGGAACGCCTGATACGCCAGCGGCGACATTGGCAGCAAATGAGACGGCGCAACTGGATGGCATGAGCTATCAGGTGGTCAATCCGACGGAAAAGACAGTGATTCTTACAAAGGGAAAAGATCAGGCGACGGTTTCGATTCCGGCGACAATCAATGTAAAGGGATTTGACTGCAAAGTGGTAGGCATTGGAAAGAATGCGTTTGCAAAATACAAGAGCTTAAAGAAAGTGACAATCAGCGATACGGTGACGGATATTGGAAGCGGCGCGTTTACCGGGTGTAAAAAACTTACGTCCGTTATAATCGGTCAGGGCGTAACGACGATTGGAAAGAAAGCGTTTTCCGGCTGCAAGAAGCTGAAATCCGTGACGATTAAAGGAAGCGCGATCAAATCGGTACAGGCGAGCGCATTTAAAGCGACGAATTCCAAAGTGAAAGTAAAGCTTCCGAAGAAGATGAAAGCGGCGCAGAAGAAAAAGCTTAAGAATATGTTGATTAAGAAAGGCAAAATCAGTAAGAAAGCAGTTATCAAATAAGCATACGATAACGGCGCAAAGATCAATACAGAAAAGGAATATGGAAAGCTGTGCTTTCCGTATTCCTTTTTAAAGGGTTATGGAGGTTGGTACAGCATGCAGCGTACAAATCATTTTGGCATCCGGGAAGATGTGGACAGTTGGAAGACGGTCATGCTGATTTATAACAGCGCACTGAAAGAAGTGGGAACGAAGCTTGAAATATTAAATGATGAATTTCAGCATGTACATCAGTATAACCCGATTGAATACATCAAATCCAGAATCAAATCGCCGGAAAGCATTGTGAAGAAGCTGAAGCGCAATGGACGGGAGAGCACGATTTCCAATATGACGGAATATGTCAATGATATTGCGGGGATCCGCATCGTCTGCTCGTTTGCGTCAGATATTTATCGGATGGCGGAGATGATTGGCAGACAGAACGATCTGACGGTAGTATCGGTAAAGGATTACATTAAACATCCTAAGAAAAGCGGGTATAAAAGCTATCATATGCTGGTCAGTATTCCGATTTTTTTATCCGATTGCGTGGTGGACGCGAAAGTAGAGATACAGATTCGTACGATAGCGATGGATTTCTGGGCAAGTCTGGAGCATAAGATCTATTATAAATTTGAAGGTAACGCGCCGGAGTATATCAGCAGGGATCTGCGGGAATGCGCCGGACTGGTGTCGATGCTGGATGCGAAGATGTTAAGCCTGAATGAGGCGATTATGAAAACAAAGGAAGAGCAGGAAGAGAGGCAGGGAAAAGAAAAAGAGTTCACCGGTTGAGGGTGAACTCTTTTTGCATTTGTTACTCGGTCGGTTCAGATTCTGTTTTTACGTCTGTGCCGCTTTTCCAAGCGTCAAATTTTTTCATGACTGCGTCATACGTCCGCTGCGAAATGTCTGGCAGAGATTTTCCCCAGCTCTTCGTTGCCTGTTCGAAGCCTTTCTTGAATGCTGCGATCATCTTGTCCGCTTTTGCGGAATCGCCGCCGCTGAGCGCTTTTGCAAAATCTACAATACGATCGGAAGTCTGTTCTACGCCCCAGTAGCCGTCGTCAGCAATATCTTTCTGTGCCTGCGCTTTTACGTCGGCGGAAACGGTGAAATTGCCGTCTGCCAGAAAACGCCACATGCTGTCTGCGTTGCCGATCGCGGAGCCCTGCTTGCGCATCATCTGCTCTACGAGATTTCTCATCTGTGAAACTCTCGCTTCGGAATCTGCCTGAAGCTGTTTGATCACAGCGGAGTTCTTTTTCACGTAATTGGTATTTTTAGTTGAGGAACTTTTCTCGTATACAACGCCTTCGTTTTTCGTTGTGTTTTCCGCTGCTTTTTCTGTGGATTTGCTTTCGGAAGCTTTTGCAGTCGATGCTGCGGCGTTCGCGTAGTACGAAGAATTGCTTACTGCACCTATGTTACTCATAATATACACCCTCCTTGGCACAATAGAAATATCCTTATGTATCACTATGTTTATCGGCAAATGGACAGGGAAAATAAAGTAAAATTGACCTTTTTTTTCAAAAATGGTAAAATATCCGCACGGGAGCGGAAAACAGAACGATGGCGGAAAAGACCGGAGGGATACGGATGGAGAAAATAAATCTGAAAGCGCTGGCAAAAATCAATCTGGGACTGGATGTTCTATCCAGGCGGGAGGATGGGTATCACGAAGTAAAAATGCTGATGCAGACGATCCATCTTTATGACAGGATTTCCATTGCAAAAACCAGGGAGCCGGGAATTTCCATTACGGCAAATCTGGATTTTCTTCCTGTGAATGAAGATAATCTGATTTATAAGGCGGCAAAGCTTTTACAGGACGCCTATGGATTGAAGGAAGGCGTCGCCGTGCATTTGCAAAAGCATATTCCGATTGCGGCGGGACTGGCGGGCGGCAGTTCGGACGCGGCGGCAGTGTTATATGGAATGAATGTATTGTTTCGTCTGGGGCTGCGTCGAAAAAAACGGATGGAGCTTGGCGTGAAAATTGGCGCAGACGTTCCATATTGCCTGATGCGGGGGACGGCTCTGGCAGAGGGGATCGGAGAAAAACTAAAACGCCTTCCGCCTATGGTAAAATGTCCCGTATTGATCGCAAAACCGGGCATTGGGATTTCTACCAGATATGTGTATGAACATTTGGACCTTTCTGATTCGGTGGTTCACCCGAATATTGATGCGCAGATTGCTGCGATTCGGGCAAAGGATTTGAAGGAGACGGCGCGGCATATGGGAAATATGCTTGAGACGGTCGTTCTCGCCCGCTATCCTGTTGTTGCAGAGCTGAAACGGTGCATGGTAGAGTGCGGCGCGTTGAATGCGATGATGAGCGGGAGCGGCCCGACGGTTTTTGGGTTGTTTGAACGGGAGGATACTGCACGAGCGGCCTGTAAAACGCTACAGGAATCGCGTTTGGCAAAGACCGTTTTTCTGACGGAGATTTATAATGTGTTCTGAAAGAAACGCATGGAAGAAATGAAGCGTTTTGCATAAAATGGAAATAGAAAGAAAATACTAAACAGGAACGGCAGGCGTCGGTTCCTGTTTTTTGATGCAGGGAATCGAAAGCGCTTGCGTCTGCATGCCTGATGGGAGACGGCATCCTGATTTACCGGATGCGTATGAAATGGAATGGATGTGAAAAAATGGAAAAGGAACTCAGTAAAAATAAGGAGGCGTTCCTGGCGCTTCTGGGAGAATCTGCGGATATCAAAAAGAAGACGATGCAGCTTGGCCTGAAACGGGACATTGGCTGTTTTATTGCCTATGTGGAAGTGACGGGCGGAAGCTTTCTGTTTGAAAATTCGGTAGTTGGAAAGCTGTTAAATCGGTTTTTATGTATGTCAAAACGGGAAATTATGGAGAGCCTTTCCAAAAATGCGCTTGGAATTTCCGATATGACGACATTCGATACGGTGGAGGAAGCGGCAGACGCAATGTTCACCGGAGATGTGATTTTGTTCGTGGACGGCTTTGATAAGGCGCTTAAGATTCCGGATAAAGGATATCCGGCGATGATGGTTCAGGAGCCGGCTTCTGAGAAAGTCATTCGCGGATCGCGGGAAGGTTTTGTGGATTCCATAAAGGTCAATACGGCGCTGATTCGAAAGCGTCTGCGGACGCCAAAGCTGAAAGTAAAAGAAGCAAGAGTCGGAACGCGATCCAATACAAATGTAGACCTTGTGTATATGGAGGATCTGGTATATCCAAGCCTTTTGGAGGAGGTGGAGCGAAGAATTGGAAAGTATGAGATCGACGGCGTATTGGACAGCGGCGTAATCGAACAGCTTTCCGAAGAGAAGTGGTATTCGCCGTTTCCGCAGTTTCAGACGACGCAGCGGCCGGACCGGGCGGCAATGGCAGTGTTGGAAGGAAGAATCGTCGTGCTGGTGGATAACTCGCCAACCGGCCTGATTCTTCCGGCCGATTACAATTCGTTTATTAAGACAAGCGATGATTATTATAATCGCTGGGAAATTGCTTCATTTGGAAGGCTGATCCGCTATATTGCTTCTTTTTTTGCAATGACGATACCGGGATTATACCTTGCGGTGACGAATTTTCATACGCAGATTCTGCCGACGACGCTGCTGTTGTCTTTTGCGGCGGCGCGGGAGGGCGTACCGTTTCCGGCCGTCGTCGAAGTCCTTCTGATGGAAATTGCGTTTGAACTGCTGCGGGAGGCGGGCGTACGGCTTCCGGGCGCAATGGGCAATACGATTGGAATTGTAGGCGGGCTGATTATCGGGCAGGCTGCCGTTGAAGCAAATATCGTAAGTCCGATCGTCGTCATCGTCGTGGCGTTTACGGCGCTTTGCTCGTTTGCCATTCCGAACGAAGAGTTTGCAACGGCATTTCGGCTTTTAAAGTTTGGGTTTATTGCATTGTGCGCATGGCTTGGCTTCTATGGATTTTTATATGGACTGCTTTTGCTGCTGGTGCATCTTTCGCATTTAAAGAGCTTTGGCATACCGTATCTGATGCCGTTTGTAGGGGCGGATTTAAACGGTTACGAGGATGAGCGGGATTCCCTGATCCGCCAGCCGTTGTTCTGGATGCGAAGACGTCCCGTCTATGCGAAAAGAAATCAGAGAATACGTTTGAGAAGGAAGGATGCAGATGTTTTCAAAAAATAATAAAATTTCGAAACGACAGATGTTTCGGCTTCTGACTTATGATCTGCTTGGAATCGGAACGCTGCTTTTGCCTGCGGCGCTTGCCAGACATGCAGGAAAAAACGGAATGGCTGCGATTGGAATCGGGATTGTGGCCGGAGCGCTCTATTGTCTGTTTTCCGGATGGGTCATTTCCTTTATGAAAGAAGGGGAGACGTATCCGGACTTTCTGAAACGGCGCCTGGGCACGTTTTTTGGCACGGCCGCGCTTGTGTTTTATGTGTTGTATTACATTTGCCTGGGCGGATACAGCACGTATATTTTTGGACATCTGATGGTAACGGATCTTTTGAAGGAGCAGTCGTTTTACTGGATCGTGGGCGGGATTTTGCTGCTGGCGGCATATGGGATTTTTCAGGGGATTGAAGGCCGGGCGCGCATTTATGAAATTCTGTTCTGGTTTTTGATGGCTCCGCTTTTTATCATGCTGTTTCTGGCGGCAAAGGACATTGAGCTGCCGCGTCTGTTTCCACTTTATGCGGAACCGTTTTCTTCTGCGGCAGTGGGCGGCTATTTCTGTTTTGAGATGTTTTCTCTGGGCGGGTTTGCATTTTTTCTGGCTCCTTTTGCAAAGAAAAAGGATGCGGTGAGAGGCGCGCTTTTGGCGGCCGTCGTATTCAGCGGCCTTGTGCTTTTTGCGATCTATCTGATCTTACAGGGGATTTTTGGAACGGAAGCGATGCGCGCGCTGGAATATCCGGCTGTTTCTCTGATGAGCATGGTGCAGATACCGGGCGGATTTCTGGAACGGCAGGACGCGATTATGGTGGCCGTCTGGTTTTTTACGGTGTTTGCGCTGTTAAGCAGCAGCATGTTTTATGCCGCAGAAAGCTTAAAAGCATTTACAAAAGGGAAAAAAGAAAAGCTTTTTATTGTATTGTCCGCAGCGGCGTTCTTTGGGATTGCCGTATGCAGCTATCGGTCGGCTGATTTTACGAACTGGCTGCATGACGTGTTTTTGTTTGCAGCGACGCCTCTTGTGGTTTTGATTCCGCTGGTCGTTGGCGTATGCGCAAAGTTTGGCCGAACGGGAAAGCGGGCGGCGCGATGCGTGGCGCTGCTCTGCCTTTTTCTGACGCTGTCCGGCTGCAGCACGTCGGAGCTGGAAAATCGGAAATTTCCGCTTGCCATGGGCGTGGATGCGCGCGAGGGCGGTTGTCTGATCAGCTACAAATTTCAGGATTTGTCCGCCATTGCCGATCAGAATGCCAGCGCGCCGGATGGGACGGATTTTTTTATCGAGGATAGAGATTTTTTTACCGGGATTTCCAAATACGCCAATGATACGAACAAATTGCTGGATTATAACCATATGAAAGCGCTTGTGTTATCGGAGGATTTTTTTGAAGAGGAAGAAAGCCTGATCGGTTTTTTGCAGGTTTGCGGAAAGGAAAGCCTGATTGCCAGGAATACGCTGCTGTTTCTGGCGGAGGATGCTGCGGAAATCCTTGCGTTGGATGAAAATCTGGATACGGCGATTGGGAGCTATCTGGAAGAAATGATGGAAAGCAGGGAAGATTATCAGTTAAAGGATGCCGTAACGCTGGGGGATTTGTACAACGATCTGGCGAATCAGGAACAGCTGCTTCTGATTCCGGTTCTGGCAGAAGAAGGCGGACTTCCGATTATACGCAGCTATTATGCGCTTTCCTGCGGCGCTGCAAAAGGAGAAATTGGCGTGCAGGAGGCTGCGCTTTCCTATCTGAGCCAGAATAAGCTGCGCACGCTTTCGTTTTCTTTGGATGAGCAGAATGCAGTCCGAATCAATCGGATCAAAGCAAAGGGAAGGTTTGTCGGAGGGAAAAAGCCCGTCTATCGCAGCAGCATTCGCCTGGAAGCCGTTGTAGAAAAAGAGCTGGATACGGGAAGCGGCGCGGGGGAAGCGCTCAGGCGGCAGATCAAGACGCTGTTTGAACGGCAGATGAAGCAGAGTGCGGAAAACCTCCTGACTGCGCCGGGAATTGATCTGACAAACAGTTATTATAAGCTCGGATTGTATGGAGGCGGCATGTATAAGACGTATCAGGACGATCCGGAAGGCTATCTTTCCGATTTGCAGCTTGAATTTGAGGCGGAAGTGATTTTGCTCAATGAGAGAGGATAATAAAATTTTTTGTATAAACATCCAGATTCTGGGAATTCTGTTTTTAGAAAGATTTTTGAATGGAACGGAATGGAGGATGGAAATGAAAAAATTAATTCGGATGGGGGCTGCCTTCCTGCTCTTTTGCCTGCTGCTTGGGGGCGCATATCAATATCGAAGCGGCAGGATGCAGGAGGATGTGGCAGAGAAAATACTTCGCTTTCACGTTATTGCAAATAGCAATGCGAAGGAGGATCAGGCGTTAAAATTAAAAGTGCGGGATGAAATTGGCGCATATCTGGGGACGCTTGTTGCAAAGGCAGAGGATTTGCAGGCATGCGAGGCGATTGTGGAAGAAAATCTGGAGCGGATTACGGCCTGCGCGGGAAAGACAATTGCAAAAGAAGGCTATGCCTATCCGGTTCAGGCAGCCATAAGGGATGTGGACTTTCCGGAAAAGACATACGGCAGCTATACGTTTCCGAAGGGGAGATATCGTGCGCTGAAGGTTGTAATCGGAGACGGTGCGGGAGAAAACTGGTGGTGCGTCATGTATCCGAATCTCTGCTTTGCGGGCAGTGTGTACGAGGCGCCGGATGAGACGGCAAAGGAGGCGCTTCGGGCAACGCTGTCGGAAGAGACGTACGAGGAGATGGTGGCGGAAGGAAATCTGCATGTAAAATTCAAATATCTGGAAAAGCTGCTTTCTTTGTTTGGAGAATGAAAATGGCGGAATCGCATAGCGGTTCCGTTTTTTTGTGCAATTTATGTATCTATTTTTTCTTTATTTAAAAATATTGTCGATTAATGGCGGATAATATGTATTTTATAATCTATTTTTTTAAAAATATTGACTTAATATATAGAGTTTTGTAAAATTTTAACAGAGCGTGTCGGAAAGATGCATTCTGAAATGGAACTGGCGCACGATGCGCTCTGAAAGGAAATTGATGTCAGGGAAAGGAGTTTGTGTATGGGCGTTGCGCTTTCAGATTTAATCGAACAGATTGGCCTGTCGGTACAAAAAGCAAATGCTTCGATGGAACAGATGGCGGTTGCGGCGTATCTGGGGCAGGGATATGAAAATGAGAGGAACGGAGACGACGGGGAAGAAGAATTTGTTCCGGTTCGTTTTGCAATCCGCGTGCCAGACGCCGCCGGGGAGAAAACGATTCAGGCGCCGGTTACGGCGCTGATGCACCATACGTCGTTAAAACTGGAACAGGTAGACGTAAAGCTGCGGTTTCTGATCGAGGAAAGCAAGGAAGATGCCGTTATGGTATCCTTAAAATCTCCGGAAGATGCAGCGTATTCCGTTCTGAGCGAGCTGTCCCTGCAGTTTAAGAGCGCGCCGCCTGCAGAAGGGATGGCGCGGGTCGATTATCATCATGTACAGGCATTGTAAAAAAGGAGGATTGTCATGGCGGAAATGAATGAAAGGAAAGAAATCATTGCGGCAGAACCGGAAGGGAAGGAAAATGGGAAGGGAGAAGGCTCCGGAGGCGCAGCAAATCAGTTTGTCGGACTGCCGATCGAGTCTTTGATCTGTGCGCCGATTCTGGCGGCGGCAAAAGGACAACAGGAGCTGACGGCAGTTTATATCGACGGCGTGAAGAAGCTGGCGTATGCGAATGGAGAGAAAGGGGCGGCAAATACGCTGGAGCTTGAATATTCCAGGCCTTACATAAAGGAAGATAAGACAATGGACAGTCAGAAATGTAAATTGAGCGCGCCGCTGCTTTCTTTGGTTCCGGTGCCCGCGTTTACGATGGACGAGCTGGTGGTAGATTTTAATATGGAAGTGAAAAGCCAGGAGATGCAGAACGATAAGACGCAGACGGACGTTTCAACCAATGTGAAATACAATTCCTGGTTCGGACTGAGCGCTTCGATCAGCGGAAACGTTTCTTCTTCCAGCGAGCGCAAAAGGCAGACGGATTGCAGCGCAACGTATTCGATTCATGCGCGCGCCGTGCAGCAGCCGCCATCGGAGGGCATGGCAAAGCTGACCGCGCTGTTTGCACAGGCGATGGAGCCGATACCGACGAAATAAAAGGGACGGGAGGGATTGTATGTCGCTGTATGCAGGCGTCTGCGATATAAAAGCGGGCGTACAATTTGTAAATGTAATAGATTCTGCGCATGATCCGAATGTAAGGGAGTTCGATGTGGGAGGCATTGGAAACGGGCCGATTGGCTGGCTGGGACTCTGGAAAAGAATGGCCGGAGGCGGAAGAGATGTGAACTGTATCGCGTGCAATAGTTCCAAAGCGACAGTAGGCGGCCATATTGTGCTCAGGGGTTCCGACGGCAGCGGGCCAGATCGTTACGCGCAGAATCTGGAGGATTCCAACAGGGTCTTTATCGCGCCAATCTGTTATGCATGCAATGCGTCGGATTTTACAGACGGCAGGGAGCGCATTTTTCGGGCAAAATACGATAGCAGGCTTGTGCATTTGTGCGCGTTTATGAAGGATTCTCTGCCTCCCTATGACTGTTCGAGCGCATTTTGGGAAATGGAAGACGATGCATATCAGGAATGGGAGGCAGAGCGTTATCGCGCCTATGAGGAAGAACGGCAGAGAAAGAAAGCGGAGCAATCAAAGCTGGATGCAGAGGACGCCATTATTTTGAGCGCTTCCGCACCTTCCATACCTGCTTTTCGTGCGGGTTCTTCCCGTATTTCCAGACCCGTTCACTGTTCGTGCTGCTCCGGACACTAGCAAGGAATGCAAAGACAGGCTTGTATTTCAAAGCGCATCTGATGTATAATAAAATCAATGTGCAAATCGAAGGCAAGTGTTCGGAAGCTTCGTATCGAATACGACAGATGAGGGTTATGAAATGGGAGTTACAATGGTTTTATTGCTGCTAAGCGGCGTTTCGCTGTTTTTATTCGGCATGTCTTTGATGGGAGACGGGCTGAAAAAGGTGGCGGGAAACAAGCTGGAGCTGATTTTGTACCGGCTGACGAATACGCCGTTAAAGGGCGTGCTGCTGGGCGCTGTGGTGACGGCGATTATTCAGTCGTCTTCCGCAACGACGGTTATGGTGGTCGGCTTTGTCAATTCCGGCATGATGAAGGTGTCGCAGGCGATTGGCATTATTATGGGGGCCAATATCGGCACGAGCATTACGGGATGGGTATTGTGCCTTTCCTATGTGGAAGGCTCCGGGGGCATTGCGCAGCTTCTTTCGACGGCTACGATTTCTGCGATTGTCGCGATTATCGGCACTATTTTTCGTATGGTCGTCCGCAAAGAGCCCTATCGCAGCATTGGAGACATTATGCTGGGCTTTTCGATTCTGATGGTAGGCATGCAGACGATGAGCGGTGCCGTTGCGCCTTTGAAGGAGAGTGAGCGTTTTATCCGGGCGCTGACGATGTTTTCCAATCCCGTTGCCGGAATTATTGCCGGCGTTTTGCTGACAGCTGTTTTGCAGAGCGCGTCGGCGTCCGTTGGCATTTTGCAGGCGCTTTCCGTTACGGGGACGATCAGCTTTGCCACGGCGCTGCCGATTACGATGGGGATTGGCGTGGGCGCGTCCTGTCCGGTGATGCTTTCTTCTATAGGCACCAACAAAAATGGAAAGCGGACCGCGCTTGTGTATCTGCTTTTGGATTCGTTTGGCATGGCGTTCTGGTCGCTTATCTTTTATACGGTGCATGCGTTTGTGCAGTTTCCGTTTATGGAGATGATGATGGGCCCGATACAGGTCGCGCTGTTAAATACGGTGTTTCGCACGGTCAATATATCCATTCTTCTGCCTTTTCATAAATGGATTGAACGGCTGGTATTCTGGATGGTGCGGGATATGGAAGCGGAAGAAGAAAAGGATAAAGAAGAGCGGGCGGATTTTGAGCTTTTGGAGGAGCGCTTTCTCTCCTATCCGGCCATTGCGATTAACCAGAGCCACAGGGCAATGAACGGCATGGCGAAAAAAGCGAGGAAAAACATTCTGCGCGCGTTTTTGCTGCTGGAGAATTATTCCAGGGAGAAATATCAGAAGATTCAGGAAAAAGAGATTTTAATCGATACATACGAGGACAAGCTTGGGACATATCTGATGCAGATGACCGGCAAGGAAATGACGGTTGGCCAGAATAAGCAGCTGTCCAAATTTCTGCATACGATCGGCGATTTTGAGCGTCTGGGAGATCATGCGGTCAACATTTCCTGCGTAGCGGAAGAATTATATGAAAAGAAGCTTTCTTTTTCTGAGGAAGCGCAGTCGGAGATGAATATTTTACAGAGGGCCGTTCAGGAAATCGTGGATCTGACAGTCAGCGCATTTTGCGAAGACAATCTGGAGACGGCGGTAAAGGTAGAGCCTCTGCGCGAGCGGATTGGCGTTTTGTGCGATGAATTGAAGCTGCATCATATTGCGAGACTGCGTTTTGGAGCCTGTAGGCTGAAGCAGAGCTTTGCGTTTAACGATCTTTTGAACAATCTGGAGCGGATTGCGGCGCATTGTTCCAATATTGCGGTGGCCATGATTGAGCTGGAGGCGGAGGAATTTGACACGCATGAATATCTGCGGAGCGTCAAAGGGCTGAAAAACGCAAATTATTCCAGGCAGCTGGAACTGTATGAAAAGAAATATGATATTAAACGGAACAAAAAGGGGAAAAAGAAGTCGTAGCGGATTGTTATACATTTTTTAGAAATTTTATGTTTCTTTCATTTTAAGGACAAACTTTGTTCAAATTTCTTTGCTATAGTAATCCTATCACAGATGTGATACAAACTTTTTCATAAACTCTCCCCTTTAGGGCCGCCAGGAGACTGGCGGCTTTATTTTTTGCAGAAATAACATGGAGCGCTGCCGCAGAAGCGTTTTGACGCTGCATTGGAAGATGCAAACAGCAGGAGGTTTTGTCTTGTATGCGCCGTGGATTTCTGTTAAAATCGGCATATGAATGAGAAGGTTGAATGCAAACGAATCATTTTAAAACCGCTTACGCCGGAGGAGATGGGAAGGATTGCAGAGGGAAGCCAGGATTTTCTGGAGCCTTCGATGCTTTCTGCAGAGATTCTGGCGGCGGTGGCATATAAACGGGAATTGCTGCGCCGGACGCCGCCGGAAGCGCATCCGTGGATCACATATTGGCGGATGGAAGAGAAGGAAAGTGGGCGGGGAATTGGCGTGATTGGGGGCAAAAGTCTGCCGGATGCGCAGGGATATGTGGAGATCGGCTATGCTGTGGCAAAAGAGGACAGAAACAGAGGATTTATGACGGAGGCGCTTTGTGGATTTTTGGACTGGCTGTATGCATATCCGTTTTGCAGCGGCGCGTTTCTGCTGATTCGAAAGGAGAATGCTTCTTCGCTGCGGGTAGCGGAAAAATGCGGGTTTTCTTACGCGGGCATGGAAGAAGGCTATCGGGCGTACCGATATTCGTTTGAACCGTGTTGAAAAATGCCAAATCCAGTCTGTACCTGTTGCGAAATTTACCGTGGTATTATAAAATAAAAAGAAAAAGGAGAGAATTGGATGTACGCTGATGGAAATGTAATCAAAATTAAACATGAGGTTTTGTATGAAGTGGCCAAACTTGCGTTTGACGGAGTGCTGGAAGAGGAGCGGGACCATATTCCGGATAAGCTGATTCCAGGACCCAACCCGCAGTTTCGCTGCTGTATTTATAAAGAGAGGGAGATCATTCGTCAGAGAATCCGCCTTGCAGAAGGCAAGGCGCCGGGGGCGGTAGACGACGGAAACATCATTCAGGTGATCAGCTCGGCGTGCGAGGACTGCCCGATTTCCCGTTACGTTGTAACGGACAACTGTCAGAACTGCATCGGCAAGGCATGCATCAATGCCTGTCATTTTAACGCGATTTCGATTGGAAGGCATCGCTCTCACATTGACGCGTCAAAATGCAAGGAGTGCGGGAAATGCGCGAAAGCCTGTCCGTACCATGCAATTGCAGATTTAAAGCGTCCCTGCAAATTTAACTGCCCGGTAAATGCGATTACGCAGGATGAGAGGGGCATTTCCGTTATCGATGAGAAAAAATGCATCCGCTGTGGCCTTTGCATACATAAATGTCCGTTTGGAGCGATTGGTTCCAAAACGCATATTGTGGACGTGATCGAAGCGTTAAAATCAGATAAGCTCGTATATGCGATTCTGGCGCCTTCAACGGAAGGGCAGTTTGGAACGGATATTACGATGCGCAGCTGGCGCAATGCGATGCGACTGGTAGGATTTACCAATTTTATCGAAGCGGGGCTTGGCGGCGATCTGACGACGCAGGCGGAAGGAGACGAGTGGTTTGAAGCCTATCAGGAGGGCAAGAAGAAGACGACTTCCTGCTGTCCGGGCTTTGTCAATATGATCCGCAAGCACTATCCGGAGCTGGAGGAATACATTTCAACGGCAGTTTCTCCGATGTGCGGGTTATCCCGTTTAATTAAAGCAAAGCATCCGGGCGCGATCGTTGTATTTATCGGACCGTGCATCGCAAAGAAGTCCGAGGCTACGGAGCATAATATTGAAGGCAATGCGGATTACGTGCTGACATACAGTGAGATTCGCGCGATTATGAAAGCCAAAGGCGTAGAATTGCAGCCGTCCGAAAATGATTATCAGGAATCTTCCACATACGGAAAACGCTTTGGCAATTCCGGCGGCGTAACGTCTGCGGTATTGCAGTACATGAAGGAGAAGGATTACGACTGCGATCCGAAAGTATGCAAGGCGAACGGGGCGGCTGAGTGTAAGAAGGCGCTGCTGCTTTTGAAAGCGGGCAGACTGCCGGAGGACTTTATCGAAGGCATGGCCTGCGTTGGCGGCTGCGTCGGCGGTCCAAGCGCATTTAAAGACCAGACTGTTTCCAAAAAGGACAGAGACGCGTTGATCGGAAAAGCGGATGGACGCGATATCACAGAGAATTTAAGCCATTTCGATCAGAGTAATTTTTCGATGCATCGTATGGAGCATGAAGTTTAAAAGAAAAGAAGGCGAAAAGGAGGCTGCGCACGAATGCGTTCGTGTCGCGGCCTTTTTGCTTTTCTGCCGCTTTCAGCTCTTTCTTCCTGGCGGCGTTTGGGCGTTTGCGCTGCTTGCTTTAGTGATTCCGACAATCAAAATCCCAATAAGCGCAACTGTATCTACAAGTAATACAGCAACTACGCTTTTTATCAACCCATATATAAACATGATAGAAAATACCTCTACTGACAGCGCAATAAAACATAAATAGTTTGACAAATATTCTGTTATAAGTTCTCCGTAGACATAGTTTATTAAAAATCTTACATAGATAACTGGTCTTAACAAAATACGGATACAAATACAAGCGAATGGATATCCAAAAATAAACTTCTTATTTACAATCGAAGTTACTATTCCGTTGTCCCATTGAACAGGAATCTCAGATGGTAATTTCGCATAGGATACTATTCCAATGATTAAGCACAATAATGTAATCATTGCCCATGTAATAAGGCTGCCCCAAATATGCAGGAAGCGAACGGAATCCAGTTTGAAAACAGGTTTATTATCACTCCAATAAGTTTCCAAATCTGCTACATATTTCTCAACCTGTAATTCGTCAAAACTGATATTTCCAGATTCAAGCATTCTTTCACACATGGCTTTTGCCTGATTGAAACCCTCTATTTGTGTTTGGAGTGTTATAGTTTGTTTTTTTATAATTTCTGCCAATGGCGCTTTATCAGATATGATATTACGGATATCTTCAATGGAAATTTCCAGTGTCCGCAAATAAGCAATTTTTTTAATGTTATCAACATCTTTTTCAGAATAATCTCTATATCCGTTTTTATCATTTCGTGACGGTTCTATAAGTTTTTCTTTTTCATAAAAACGGATATTGGAACGTGTCAAACCTGTCTGTTCCTCAACCTCTTTTATCGTCATAACGCTATCTCCTGTTCCGGGAATCTATTTAATTTTTTTATTCATACCCTCAGTGGACAAGGGGACACACGGTTTTGCATCACAGGTTTGTGTTTCTGCCGCGTTACTGTAGCTCAGCGTACGTCTAGTGCGCTTCGTTCCAGCGTCTTGCAGAAGCGCAAATCTGTGGCGAAAAACTCTTTCGGATCCCAAGCGCCGTCTTTTGGCGCTTGGAGCGTGTGTCCTTTGTCCACTGAGGGTAAACTCTCGCATTTTCAATCAGCGTTCTCACACAATTCTGCGCATAAATCGTTTCATGACCATTTTTCTCAAATAAACGCACGTTTCCTTTTGTGGGTTTTGCCAATCCACCAATCAACCTTAAAACAATGGTTTTTCCCGCCCCATTTCACCCTGTCAGCCCATAAATTTCGCTCTTTTTGACTGACAGATTCGCGTTATTTACAGCCTTATGTTGCCCATACTGTTTCGTGAGATTATTGGTTTGCACTAAATTCTCCATGACCTATCCTCCGATTACAAAATTATTATTTCCATAAAATATAAGGTATCAACAAGGTTTACAGTCAAGCTCTTTTTTAATTTTTTTCAAATTAAGTGAGATAATGCTTGTCTCTTGTTTTCGGTTGCTTGCTTTTTTACCGTACATGAGCATTTTTGTAAGGAATACAACGTAGGATAAGTGCAGGCAAAAGGAGGAGTACGATGAAAGCATGCAGGAGAGAGTGTGCGTTACGGAGGAAACGGCCGAAAAGAGGATATAGATGGGGAGGCGTGATTTTCAGGAAAAATGTACAAATGCGCCTTGATGCATCCTGTTTTTTTGAGTATTATTAGAGTATCAAAAAAAGGAGGAGGCGCTATGCATAGGATGAAGAAGCTGGCGGCGGCAATTCTCTCTGGTATAATAGCATTTGGCATTGCAGGCGGATGTGCGGTGGATGCATCTGCATCTTTGAGACTGGCGGCAAGAGGGGGAGACGTTTCGACGACAGGCAGTCTAATTTCGGACATGTTTTTAACGCAGGGAGAGGAAAACGCAGATAATACATGGCTGTTTGCCGGAGGAGGAGAGACGCAGGGGAAGTATGAAGACATTGCCGGCAGAAGAAGCTATATCGGACATTTTCAGGAGTGCGTACGTCGGACGGACGGCTATGTGCCGGAAGGCGGCGTCGTGCATAATGGAGAAAATCGGGTGAATCAGCGTTATGTTTTCAACGTAGGACGAGATGGACGTGATCTGTCCGGGTTTTTGTCAAAGGCAGATACATACATTGCGCAAATGGATCCGCGGGCAATTTCCTATCTGATCGGCGAAGAGGATTATGGCAAAGGAGAGGAAGGCCGGGAGGAATTTCAGAAAAATCTGGAACATCTGATCACAAAGGGGCTTGCATTGAGAGAAGGCAAAGGGTTTGTCGTGGTGCAGCTTCCCCATGCGGTAAAAGACGCACAGGCAATGGAACAGATTGTGCTTTACATAGAAGCCGCAGAGGAAGCGGTTTTGGGATTTTCGGAGCAGGAACAAAAACGCATTGTCTGGGTGGATCATTTTACGGACACAAATACGGCTGATTTTTTAAATGGAGAAAACCTTACGGAAGAAGGCAGACTGAATGCGAACGGCCATCTTTTGATAGGAAGGCAGCTTTGTGAGGCGACCATAAAAAACACCCGATATTTTTCGGTGGTGAATAAAATCTGGGAGGAAGCGGACGGCCCGGATGCCTATCTGGACGTAATGCCCAAAGCAACGGCTCTGGCAGACGGCTTGCGCGTAAGGATTCCGAGGGAAGCCGGCTTTTCCGGCGGATGCCGCTGGCGTCTGGAAATAGACGGCATGGTGATGGAAAACGAGGCGGATGCAAATACGTTTGACATAGAAGATCTTACGGAAGGCGCAGCATATAAGCTGACCGTTTTTTCGAAAGACGGCAGCGTATGCCTTTCTTCTGTATATGGCTCCATAAATGAAAAAGAGGACGGAAAAGAACAGGAGAAAAGCCCGCTGCAGCGTAAGCTTTTGGAAAAGATGGAGGATGGAGAGCCGCTGACATGGCTGTTTACGGGGGATTCCATTACACATGGACTGCTGCATACGTATGGCTATGACGCTATTGCGCAGTCTTTTGAAAAATACCTTCTGGAAGATTTGGGCCGGACGGAGGATGTTGTCATCAATACGGGAGTTTCCGCTACGGATACGCTGTTTACAGTGGAAAACATCAACGAGCGCGTTTCAAAATACCATCCGGATGTCGTAAGCGTTATGCTTGGGACAAACGACGTCTATACGGGATCGGACAATCCGCCCTCCCATAAAGATGAAAATGGAAACAGGATTACGATTACGCGGGAAATGTATCGGAAAAATCTGGAAGAGATCGTAGCTGCAATTCGCGATTCCAATCCGGATGCTTTTATCATATTCCGCTCGCCGTCTCCTACGTCTATAGCAGTCCGGAAAACGAATCTGACGGAGGGCGGCTATTTACAGACGATGCAGGATGTGGCGGAAGAAGATGGAAATATTCTTCATATTGATCAGTATACGGATTGGACTTTGGAGCTGGAAACATTTACGTATTTGTGGGGAGCCGGTTATTATTTCGGAGACAGAACACTTCATCCGGGCGCAGCGGGACAGCAGCGGATGATGCAGCAGTTCGTCAGGGAATGTGGCCTGAATACGGATACAAGGCTTGCAGGCCTTTCTTATCGGTTTGATTATACGGATGAAAACAGCCCGGCTAAGCCGGAGGTGGAAGTCGTTTCCGCACATTCGGTTCAGCTGGATCTGGATGAACTGCAGAATGCGTATGGCAGCGGCGCGATTGGAGCTGCAACGCTGACGCTGACGGATTCTTTCGGAACGACATATACGAAAAGCTCCCGTCCCTCAGAGCGGATTCTTACGATGGAGCATTTGCCTGCGAGCCGTCATTATGAAGCGTCTGTTACGGCGTTGGCAGCCGGGGGCGCTGCAAAGCGCGTGACGTTCGCGCCGCCTGCAGAGCGCATTACATTAAGCGTCGGAACAGAGGCGGATGACGTCAGAAATCTCCTTGCCAGACTGGAGGAGATCTGTGAAAATGGTCAGGACGATTATACGAAGGAGAGCTATGAAGCATTTCTGAACGTCTATAATAGGGTAAAAGAGGAAAGCGCAGCGGAAACGGACGTAGAAATTCTGGCCGGATTACAAAAAGAGCTGGAGGATGCATATAGCGGACTGGAAACAGATGAAGCGCTGATACAGATCCGAAAAGAATTGGACGATGCGCTGCAGGCTTACAAAAATACACTGGAAAAGGATGGGGAGAAATACGAAAAAACTTCCTGGGATGCATTTGCCGGAGCATTTCAAAAAGCAGAAGAAGCGGTATTGCAGGGGGAAAGAGAAAAAGAGAGTTTAAAAGCGATTCTTGCAAACCTTCGCAGCGCATATGCCGCCTTGAAAGAAAAGGAGCAGCAGAATCCGAATCCACAGCCGCCGCAGAAGCTGACTGCGCCTGGAATTTTGTCGCTTACGGCAGTCGCAGAGAAAAGGATGGTCGGCATAAAAATTGAAGTGGAGAAAACGGAGGGCGCGTCCGCGTATCAGGTATACCGCGTCGTAGATGGAAAAGAGACGTTTATCGGGAGGACGGATGCATCCGGAGTTGTGTACGATGAAAATCCCGTAGGAGGAAAGGAGGCCGCATATTATGCGGTTGCCGAAACGTCTGCCGCGGGTTATGTAAACAGCGACAGGGGTGTAGCCAAAACGATTCGTCCTGCGGCGGCGCCAAAAAAGGTGCAGGCAAAGCAGATGAATGGAAAAACGCAGGTTCTCGTCACATGGAAAACCGTCAAGGGCGCAAAATCATATGTGATATATCGTTCTCAGAAGAAGGATGCGGGCTATGTAAAAGCCGCCGTTGTGAAAGGCGCGAAAAAGACGGCTTATACGGACAGGAAGGTGCAGAAAGGGAAAACGTTTTATTATAAAGTGGTTGTAAAAACAAAAGACGGATACGGCGCGCCAAAGACGTCGAAAGCAGTGAAGCTCAAAAGGAAATAGATGCGATCAGCTGTGCTTTGCCAGAAATGGCAGGGCGCAGCTGATTTTGTGTGGGAGTCGGATTTTTTCTGAATTTTTATTTGTATTGTTATATTTTGTCGTTTATATCAAGGTATAGCCTCTTTAATTTCTGTAAAATAAAATATAATCCATATTTCGATATTATATTAAAATAAAATCCACTTTAATTTTATTGTTTTTGTGTAAAAAATGAAATCATTCCATATTTTGTAAAATAAAGTTTTGTTTTCAAAATTTAAATTGTTTCAGTCAAAAATATATGGTATAATTACGCATATTAACAGACAGGAAAGGGGGAGGTCCAAACGTGTCCGGAAAGCGTATGTGAGAGTGAAAGTGAGCGGGATTTGCACCAAAGAGAATGGGATGGGGGCAGGCGCGGTTCGCGCATGGCGGGACGCAGCTTACGTCTTTTAGCCGGACGGAAGGGACGCTTCCCCTTTCGTAAAGAACGGCGCGCCGGAAGCGGCGCATAAGAAAGCGGCGAAACCGAAAACGCAACGCATGGAAGGGAGCCGGACGGCCCGGGACGGGCGTCCGGACAAACCGGAAAGGAATAGGGAGCCTATGACGAAAAAATATAAGAAGCTGACAAGCGGAACGCTGGCGGCGGCGCTCGCCCTCGCGTCCATCGGCATGCAGAGCCGCCCCGCGCGCGCGGAGGAATTGGAGGAGAAACAGTACGTCATCGTCGCGGAAACGGACGCGGCCTATGAACGGGCCGTGGAAGCGGCGCTCGAAGGCGCGGAGCCGCAGGATGAGGGGCTGTCCGACCACAACGTCGCCGTCGAAGGAAGAGAAAATCCGCTGGAAGAGGGAGCGCCTCGAGCAGGCCCAGAAAGCGCTGGAAGAGGCGGCGGAGAGAGCGGAGCCGGAATGGTTTGACTATATCGAAGAGGACGAGGGGTATGTGGAAGGCCGGTGGACAGGCAGCGTGCATGAGTCGCTGGTTGACAAAGGCTATAAAGATATGGGAAAAAGTGTGTTTACCTCTGAGGAAATAGAGTGGTTAAAAGAAGGTGCAGTTTTTCCGGATACCGGATGGAAAAGCAGTGCAGCAAGCAGAAATAAACCATGGCATGGAAGATGGGCTTATCGAGAAGATGGAGATTACCGAAAAAATGTAAAAATTAATTATGCGGCGGTTGTTGAGATGGTGACGGCGATTGCTTTAAAGGGCGGAGACGTGTCGTCTTTTGCAGATTATGGTGAATTTTGGGGATTGGATCAAAGATTATTTAGTGACTTGAAGAGTGATATAAAAAATTGGCATACAATGAATCAGGGCCTTACAGAAAGGCAGAGGAAGCATATCCTGTATGGATGTGGAATCCATGTTCTGACGGATATATTTGCGCATTCCACTACAAATGAAAAAGGAGATCGAATCGATCATCCGGATGCAGATGACATAACGAAGTTTTCAAGACGCCATAAGACGGCGTCACAGGCTGTGGCAGAGGCATTGGATTCACTGAGGACAGGGCGTTCGACAGATGGCCTGGATATTATTTATGCGTTGAAGAAAACGTATCTTTCCGATACAAAGTATCATCTTATCAACGTCAAACAGTATGTGGCGGAAAATGGATATGGCGGAATGAATGAAGCGCTGCTGAACAGGGTCAACGTCAATTTTGAAGTGAAATGAGAACGGGGGAATTTATGAGAAAGAAATACATCGCTGGACTGCTGGTCCTTCTGTGCGGCATTCTGATGTGCGTTTCTGGCGTGCGCGCATCGGAGGATGACGTAATTGCAAACGATGCGTCCGGAATCCCGGACCCGCAGCTGTACCAGAGCGCGCTTAAGGCGGTAAGATATAAAAGAACGGGGTATACCGAGGAGGAGTACAGGAAGGAGACGTTCACCAGGCAGGAGGCGGAGCGGGTGAGGGAACTGCATGTTTTGGACGGAGGCGTCCGTGATTTAACCGGCATTGAATATTTTTGCAATCTGGAACGGTTAATTGTGGAGGACGATTACAATATAAATGCAAACGAATTCACGAGCTTAAAGCCATTGCAGGGCCTGAAGCTTTTGAAAGAGCTTGGGATTGACCGCAGCTGGAACCTTGAGAGCCTTGCCGGGATTGAAGGCCTGACGGGACTGGAGCAGTTGAGGGTGACGCGCACAGGCCTTAAGAGCCTTGCGGGAATCGAAGGGCTGGTTCGGCTGAGAGAGCTGGATCTGAGGCAGAGCGGCCTTAAGAGCCTTGCGGGGATCGAAGGCCTGACGGATCTGCGGATGCTGCTGGTGGACTATGGAAGACTTGAAAGCCTTGCGGGGATTGAGGGCCTGACGGATCTTGAGCGGCTGGAGGCGTCCAACAACCGGCTGAAAAGCATAAGGGAGATTCGGAGCCTGAAGCGTCTGGAGCGCCTGTGTCTGGGCGGCAACCGGCTGGAGGAGGCGCGGGAGATCCGACATTTGAAAAGCCTGAGGTGGCTTTCTTTGGAGGACAATCGCCTGACGGACATCGATGGCATAAAGAATTTAAGATACCTGACCGATATTATTGCATCCAACAACCGGCTGGTCAGGCTTCCCAAAATGAAATGGGGCCCATATGAAATGCTGGCGTTCCGCGGCAACCGCCTGTCCAAAGGGGAGCTGGACGCCAAATTGAAGAAGAGCCGTTTGGCTGACGGCTGGTTCGCCCAAAGCTGGCTGACGGATTTGGCCATGTTTCAGGACAACTACAGGATACGGCTATCCTCTCCGCGGAGCCTGAAAAAGATAACGAAGAACACCCGGAAGATAACGGGAAGGATAAAAAGGAGCGGGCCTTACCGGGGGGAAATCTACGTATCGGTCAACGATGAGGAAAGCAGGTGGAATAACAGCCATGTCAAAGTAGACGCGGACGGGAAGATCATCCCGGTGAAGGGAAAGAAAAACGGGTCTTTGAAAAACAGCCTGGTGAGCGTGCAGCCGGACGGGTCGTTTGTCATAAAACAGGCGATGACAAGAATATATCGGGAAGGAACAAGCGTCGCAGCGCTGCAGCGCCAGCTTAATAAGGGAGTGGAGATGTTTTTTGAAATTTATATATACAGCGAGGGGACCAAACATCTGGATTGCGTCAAAAGCGTTCTGATTACGGAAAAGGCCGACTTTGATATCGGTTATGAATGGGATGATTAAGAGAGAGGGACTGCGGCAGGGAGGAGAAGCCGTCAGAGCATACGGAGGAATGAATGAAGCGCCGCTGAACAGGGAAGACATTAACTTTGCAGTCAATTAGAATTGGGAGGGCCTATGGGAAGGAAATTAAAAGTGGGGATGTTGATTCTTTTTGGGAGCATTCTGATGTGCGTTTCCGGCGCGCATGCATCGGAGGATGACATAATCGCAAACGACGCGTCCGGAATCCCGGACCCGAAGCTGTATCAGGAGATCGCAGAGACAGCAAGAGGATATGGGGAGAAAACTTTTACGAAGCGGGAAGCGGAGCGGGTAAGAAAGCTGTGTGTTTTTGAAGGAGGCATTAAGGATTTGACCGGCATTGGATATCTCCGCAATCTTGAGGAGCTGCATATGGAGGACAAATGGGATATTGGGGCGCATACGTTTACAAGCTTAAAGCCGCT
>CANSKO010000007.1 GCA_947647505.1 uncultured Roseburia sp.
AAATATAACATAAGAGCGGTATCCTCGCTTTTTAATTATTCAGTTGTAACACATGTATTGTAATCCTACAGTTATTTTAGAAATAATATAAAAAACAGCTTGTATTCCACAAAATTTTGTGCTATAATAGCATTCGGTCAGGATATCAGGCATCCTGCGAAATGGGCAGATTCCCGAGTGGCCAAAGGGGACAGACTGTAAATCTGCTGCAAATTGCTTCGGTGGTTCGAATCCACCTCTGCCCATTTTTACTGTAGCGTATACAGGTCTAATCTTTGAAGATTAGATCTTTTTTTGTTGTAATGTGTGAAGGAGAAGAAGGGAGGCGCTTTTTCGTATGTGGATGGCTTATTTGCCTGTGGCGGCGGCAATCGTGTGTTGTACCGGACTTTGTTTCTTTTTTTGCATACGCAGATGGTTTGCGTTTTATGGACTGGATCATCGGAAAAAAGGGGTGCGGGCGGCGAACCTGTTTTTGGCGGTCGCGGGCGGGCTCTTTTGCGTGAATTTATTTTCCACGACGGCTATTTTACTGCTGCATGGCGTTGCGTTTAGCCTCTTTTTGGATTTTGTGGCCTTTGCGCTGCGTAAATGCGTCCGGGGAGAGGCGGACGGATGGGCGGCGTTTGCGGCAAAGCTGTATCGAAGCGGGCTGCCTGTGCTTCTTTTTGTGGTCGTCGTAGCCGGATATGGGTATTTTAATATGCGAAGCATTCGGCAGACGTCGTACCGGATTACAAGTGAAAAAGAGGTTGGGGCATACCGTATTTTGTTTTTGACGGACGTACATTATGGCGCCGTGCAGGATACGGACGTTTTAAAGCGCAGCATTGACAAAATGAATGCGCAAAAGCCCGACCTTGTGATTTTGGGTGGCGATATTGTAGAGGAAGGAACGTCGAAAGAGGAGATGCAGGAGGTGTTTCGTCTGCTGGGCGGACTGCATCAGAAATACGGCGTTTATTATGTTTACGGAAATCATGACAGACAGCCGTATACGAAGCGCCGTACGTATACGGACGCGGAGCTTGCGGCGGCAATTTCAGCGGGCGGCATTGAGATTTTGGAGGATTCCTGTAAGGAGATTGGCGAAGATCTGGCGCTTGCGGGAAGGGGCGACGCTGCATGGGGCGCGACGCGCAGACGGGCGTCTGCGGAAGCGATACTGGACGGAGTAAGTCGGGACAGATTTCTGATTATGGCCGATCATCAGCCGATTGGAGTGGAGGAAAATGACAGGCAGGGCGTGGATCTGGAGCTGTCCGGGCATACGCATGCCGGACAGATTTTTCCAATGGGTCCATTGTCGGAATGGATGGGCGTATACAATTATGGAGCGTATCAGCAGGGAAACTGCAATGTGATTGTTTCATCCGGCGTGGCGGGCTGGGCTTATTCCATACGGACCGGAGAGCGCTGTGAATATGTGGTGGTGGATATTGCAGGAAACCGGAAATGAGACGTTGCTGCGGCAGCGAACGGAAAAGAAAAAGGATTGCAGAAATTAACTTTCTGCAATCCTGCGCATCGTTTCCAGATCCGCGATCAATTCTTTGGAATATGTACGGGCTTCTTTGCAGGTTTGTTCCGCAGACAGATAATCGTCACGTTCCAGAGCCTGAATGACTTTTTCTCCGTATTGATGGAAGGTCTTGTGCTTTTCGCCAAGTGCATTCCAGATCGGAAGGATTTCAGGGATATCCGGCGTCATGGCATAATAGAAATGGCCGAAGCCGCATTTGGAGGCATCCAGCTGAAGCGGAATGATGCTTCGTTTTTTGGCCATATTTTCCAGATTGTTCAGCCATGTCTTATGGGCTGTAATCGCATTGCTCAAATGTCTTGCAAATTCGCTGTTCTTAAGATGGAAGAAAGCGTCGGCTGACATTTTGCCCATTTGCCTTACGGAAGCGTCGAGCGTCTTTTCGATTTCCACGACAGGCTCCGTCGCCTCTTTTAAATCCTGACTGACGTTGTTCATAAAGTTGGTGCTGTTTTTCAGCTGCGTTTCCATTGTGGTCATGGAATGGCTGATTTCTTCACTGACGGCGGAAATGGAGCCCATGGATTCGTTGACCTGAGAAACGTGGTTCTGGTTGTCGTCGTTTAATTCCCATACGTTTCCAATCTTTTCCGTCATTGTCCCAAGCGCCTGAATCGTTTCCGTAGCGCTGCTGACGCTCTTTTGAGACGCGCTTTTGATTTCTTCTACAAAATCGCCCATGTTGCCGTTTAACTGCTGCGTTTTCTCTGCAAGCGCGCGAATTTCGTCCGCTACGACGGCAAAGCCTCTGCCGGCTCTGCCGGCTCTTGCCGCTTCAATGGAAGCGTTCAGGGATAAAAGGTTCGTTTGCAGCGAAATTGCGTCAATTCCGGCAATCACTTCATTCATGCGGTTGATGACATCGAGCAGATTGTCCATATCCTTTTGCATTTCCCGGGAAATCTGGATGGTCTGCGTGGAAAGCTCTTTGATATCGGTCAGCTCTTTCTGGCATTGCTCGATTTTGCCGTATACCTTCTGGATGTCTGAGGAAACCTGCACGATGGTGTCAGTCAGCTCCTCATGCTGATTGTTGGATTTTCCTGTGGAGGAAATGCCGTCACAGGAGGGGCCGAAAATCGTTTCCGTAGCTTTTTCCACGCTGTGTGAAATGTCAAGAATGCGGTTCGTCTGGTGCTGCATGGTCAGATCGAGGGAACTGATCTGCATAACGGCTTTGATGTTTTTTTCAAGCACTTCGACAAACTGATCTCTTGCATTTACAAGCCTCTGGTACATGCTGCCCAATTCCGGCTCATGGGAGTAGTCCGCCTGTTTCAATTCGGACACGGACTTGATAAGTGCTGCATTTTTCTTTCCGATTTGCATTTGCGACCTCTTTTCTACAGGTGTTTTCTGTTTGATGACGTGCCATAAATCTCGTCAGGATATATAACTGTTTAATTATAATAATAATAAATTTTTTGCATTTTTGCAACCTTTTTTGAAGGGAATTCGGCGGAATTCACGGAAGCGCGTTTCAGAGGTTATGATTTTCCCTTTTTTTGCCGATGTAATAAATAATAGTATAAAAGAATGCCGGAAGACTGCTTTTGTCTGGACAATGAATCAGGCATGTTCCGGCGATGCGGGGGAATGGATTCCCATTCAGTTTCAGGGAGGGAACGGCGATATGGTTACGGGAATGGCAATTAAAAACGGCGTGGTATCCGGCGCAGTCAGCGTGCAGAAGAAGGATGGTCCGGCAGGGACGCGAAGCAGGCAAAATGACAGGAACCGCGCGCGTAAGAAAAAGAAGCTCAATTATAATCCGAGGGATATTTCCGCGCAGCTGGTACGCGCGAAAAAGTCCGGCCATGCGTCGCGGGTGATGACGCGGGCCAGAAGCAAGCTAAGCGTGCTGAGCCGGGCGTATGCCAGCGGGCAGTATGACGAAGCGGAGATTCGAAATGCGCTGATTCATGCGAAAAAAATGGTAGAGTGTTCCAGGATGAAAGTGCGCAATCTGAAGGAAGAAGAAATATTAGACAGGCGTAATGAGCGGGAGCACGCAACGGGTGAGATGCAAAAGCGCAATAAAGTCAGACGGATTGTGAAGAAGAAGGAGCAGGACCTGAAGGTAAAGATGGCTCTGGAAGAAAATCAGAGGATTCTGAAAGAGAAAATGCAGCGGCAGGAGCTGATGCGGAGGCGGAAGCTGCACAGAGGCGAAGAGCAGGGAAAGATTCTGGAAGCCGATATGGATTTTCTGAAAGAGCAGATGAAGCAGAATCAGGGCAACGGCGCGTCGCGTTACGACGGCGTAGAGCTGGAGCTGAGCGGAGCGGCGGCGCAGCTGTCAGAGATCGAAATGATAAAGCAGCAGATTGAGACTGAGGCAGAGATGCAGGTGGAAATGGAGATGGCGGCAATGGAAGCCGCGGCGATGACGGGCGTTTCAACAGCTGTTTCTCAGGCGCAGACATCCGGAGCGGATGCGGCGCCAGCCGTTTCGGTCGACGTAGCGGTCTGATGGACGGCGGCAGGGCCGTACAGGGGCGTATGCTTCCTGCACGGCGTTTTGTCGCCGTTGTTTTTACAGGACTGCGTCTTTGCTGGCGCAGACGCCATTCTGCTACGCCATGGAATTTGCCTGTTTGTATTTGTAAATCATTTCAGCGTGCTCCTGCTCTTCGGTCTGGATGTGATTTAAAAGCCGGCGGACTTCACCGTTTCCGAAATGGAACAGGTTGGTATTGTAATCGGCGGATACCATTTTTTCGTTGCCAATGCTGTCGGAGCAAAGCAATGCGTCATGCTGCTTGTCCGCCTGATTTGCGCTGCCTGTATAAGCGGCCTTTGGCTGGTAAGAAGCGGCTTTGGAAGCGATGGAATCCGTGGACTTGTAGGACGGCATTTCGCCTTTCATCAGCTGGCCGAGGAACTGATAATGCTCCTGCTCGTCTTTTGCAATCTGTGTGAACAGATCCTTTAAGCAGCCGTCTTTTGCCGTGCTTGCGCACAGATTATAGTGTTCCATGCAGACTTTTTCCTGTGTTTGCAGATCTTTTAAAATCGTATTCTCTTTTTCTGTTAAAATCATACTGTTTCTCCTTGTTCCACTTGTTGTTTGAAAATGCTGTTTGCAGGTACAGTCGTAGTATGGATGGATTTGCAGGATAATATACATAAGCTGGAGGCATGCTTTTTGGATAAATATCAGGTTTTAAAAAAATTTTTTGGCTATGATTCGTTTCGTCAGGGACAGGAAACGATCATTGACGCTCTTTCAGATGGGCGGGACGTTTTTGGCATTATGCCGACCGGGGCCGGAAAGTCGCTTTGCTATCAGGTTCCGGCGCTTATGCTCGAGGGTATTACGCTTGTCGTATCGCCGTTGATTTCTTTGATGAAAGATCAGGTGGGCGCGCTGAACGCAGCCGGCGTGCACGCTGCTTTTTTAAACAGCTCGCTTTCGGCGGGGCAGTATCGAAAGGCGCTGGAACTTGCCCGGGCGGGTCGCTATAAAATTATTTACGTTGCGCCGGAGAGGCTGCTGCTGCCGGAGTTTCTGGAATTTGCGCGTCATTCCTGCATTTCGATGGTAACGGTAGATGAGGCGCACTGCGTTTCGCAGTGGGGACAGGACTTTCGGCCCGGTTATCTGAAAATAGCGGAATTTATCCGCGCTCTGCCCATGCGCCCCGCTGTCGGAGCGTTTACGGCGACGGCGACAAGGGAAGTGCGGGAAGATATTCTGGCGGCGTTGCAGCTGGAAAGCCCTGTAACGGTTGCGACGGGATTTGACCGGGAAAATCTGTTTTATAAAGTAAGCGCCGGGACGGAAAAGTTTGCGGAAGTGATGGCGTATCTGCGCGCGCATCCGACGGAAAGCGGCATTATTTACTGTCTGACGAGAAAGACGGTGGAAGAGGTCTGCGAGAGGCTTCGGCAGAATGGAATCCTGGCGACGCGTTACCATGCGGGGCTTTCCGACGGGGAGCGGCGGCAGAATCAGGATGATTTTCTGTATGACGCATCGCCGGTGATGGTGGCGACGAATGCGTTTGGCATGGGCATTGATAAGTCGAACGTCCGATTTGTCATACATTATAATATGCCGCAGAATATTGAAAGCTATTATCAGGAAGCGGGCAGGGCGGGGCGCGACGGAGAAGCGGCGAACTGCATTCTGTTGTATGCGCCGCAGGACGTCGTTATGAATCAGTTTCTGATTGAGCGGGAGACGGAGCATGACGTTTTGACGAAAGAGGAGCAGAAGCTGGTAAAGGAGCGGGATAAAGAGCGGTTGAAGCAGATGGCGTTTTACTGTACGACGAATGCATGTCTCAGAGAGTTTGTTCTGCGCTATTTTGGAGAATACACGACAAATTATTGCGGAAAATGCTCGAACTGTCTGACGGAATTTGAGGAAATTGACGTGACGGAAACGGTGCAGGCCATCGCAGCCTGTGTAAAGGGCTGCGGACAAAGGTTTGGAATGACGGTCATTGTCGATACGCTTCGCGGCAGTCAGTCTGCAAAATTAAAGCAGAATGGAATGGCGGGAAATGCCTGCTTTGGAACGCTGCGGGAGGTTCCGGCATACCGCATCCGTCAGGTGATGCAATATGCAATCCGGCAGGGGTGGCTGCGCGTGACGGAGGAAACGTATCCGGTGGTTCGCCTGACGGAGCAGTCGCACGAAGTATTTGACAAAGCGCCCATTTTTATGAAGGCGGCGAAGGAACAGGAGAAAAAGTCCGGCTCTGCCCGGAGCGGAAGGAGCGGCAAAAAACAGCATGCGCAGCCGTATGCAGATGTGGACTATGCGCTGTTTGAAGAGCTGCGGAAGCTGCGGCTGCAAATTGCAAGGGAAGAGCAGATTCCGCCCTATATTGTGTTCAGCGATAAATCGTTGCGGGATATGTCGGCCAGAAAGCCGCAAAATGCGTCGGATTTTTTAAAGGTCAACGGCGTAGGCGAGCAAAAGTGTAAAAAGTACGCCGAACTGTTTCTGGCGCGCATCCGGGAGCAGACAAAAAAGTCCCTGTAGTCGGAGGGGGTCCGATACAGGGAGTGAATAAGGAGAAAAAGATGAATTTATGAAAACCCTTTCGGGATTGTTGTTTGGCGGAGCCGACCAAGCTCCGCAGAACTTTACAACTCCTTTGATATAGATACAGTATAGCGGGTAAATATGTTTTTAGTTTGAATAAAAATGGAAAAATTCGTTAAAATTCTAAAGAATAAATGAAGAAAAGGAGAATGCATATGTATCAGGCGAATGAAACGAGGTATGACGCCATGCAGTACAATCGTTGCGGGAGGAGCGGGCTTATGCTGCCGGCCTTATCGTTTGGGCTGTGGCATAATTTTGGAACGGATGCGGATTTTGAGACGATGAAAGCGATGTGCACGACGGCGTTTGATCTTGGAATTACGCATTTTGATCTGGCAAATAATTATGGGCCGGCCAATGGAGCGGCAGAAGAGAATTTCGGCAGGATTCTGGCATGGGGCATGCGCGCGTACCGGGATGAGATGATTGTTTCTACGAAAGCGGGGCATGAAATGTGGAGCGGGCCATATGGCGACTGGGGTTCCAGAAAGCATCTGGTTGCAAGTCTGGATCAGAGCTTAAAGCGCATGGGAGTGGATTATGTGGATATTTTCTATCATCACAGGCCGGACCCGAATACGCCTCTGGAAGAGACGATGCTTGCGCTGGATGCGATCGTAAAGAGCGGAAAGGCGCTTTATGTCGGGCTTTCCAAGTATGACAAAGCGCAGACAGAGGCGGCGGTGAAGATTTTAAAGGAACTGAAAACGCCGTTTGTCATTCACCAGAGCAGATATTCGATGCTGGAGCGAACCATAGAAGAAAACGGGTTGAAACGATATGCTGCGGATGCGGGGATTGGATTGATTGTATTTTCTCCGCTGGCGCAGGGGCTTTTGACGGACAAATATCTGCATGGAATCCCGGAAGAGAGCCGGATAAAACGGGATGGAAGATTTTTAAAGGAAAGCGCGATTACGAAGGAGCGGCTGCGTCAGATTGCGGATTTGAATCAGATTGCGGCGAAACGGGGGCAGACGCTGGCGCAGATGGCGCTGTCCTGGGCGCTGCGGGACGGGGAAGTGACGTCCGTGCTGATTGGCGCTTCCAGGCCGCAGCAGATTATGGAAAACGTAAAGATTGTGGGAAATACGGATTTTGCAGAAGAAGAGCTGGCGGCGATCGACGCGATTCTTTCACGCGCGTGAACGTCGTTCCTGACAGACGCGTCTGCGCACAGGAGGGGCTTTATCGGATGAACGGCTCTGTACGCATAGAGCGCGCGATAAGAACAGAAAGGAAACGCCAACGCGCGTCGGGCGCAAATCCCGGACGCGCGTTGGCGTTTTCGACGGAAGGAAAGTGATCGCCCTGCATGGAGAACGTATGGAGCGCATTGTTATTTGTGTGAAAACCGTTTGGTAAACAGATCTTTCCATGCGGCCGGATGGAACAGGATCAGCAGCGGGAACAGTTCAAGCCTTCCTGCAAGCATGTCGAACATCAGCACGTATTTGGAAAAACAGGAGAAATGCCCGAAGTTCTGCGTAGGGCCAACCAGCTCCAGTCCGGGTCCGATGTTGTTGATGGTGGCGGCTACGGCAGTGAAGTTTGTAACCAGATCCTTGTCGTCGATGGAAATGGCGAAAATCGAGGCGACGAAAATGATCATAAATGTAATAAAGTATACATTGGTCGAACGCAGCACCTCATGCTCGATTGGTTTGCCGTCCATTTTGATCTTCTTGATGCTTTTTGGATGAATGTAGGAATTCAGTTCTTTTATAATGGTCTTAATCAGCACAATGAAGCGGGACACTTTGATGCCGCCGCCGGTGCTTCCGGCGCATGCGCCAATAAACATCAGAAGAATTAAAACAAGACGCGCCGTCTGCGGCCAGAGGTCGAAGTCGATGGAGGAAAATCCCGTCGTCGTAATGATCGAGCTGACCTGAAAGGACGCGTGCGTCAAAGCTTCGAACGCGGAAGCGCACGTATGTACAATGTTAAAAAAGATAATGGCGGTTGAAATCAAAATAATGGCAAGGTAAGCGCGGACTTCTTCTATGACGAGCGCTTTTTTGAGCTTACCGAACAACACCAGAAAATACGCGTTGAAGTTGACGCCAAACAGGATCATAAAAATCGTAACGACCCATTGCAGATACGGCGAATAGCTGACAAAGCTGTCATTTTTGATGCCAAAGCCGCCGGTTCCGGCCGTGCCGAAGCTCGTCGTCAGCGCGTCGAAAAAAGGCATGCCTCCGGCAAGCAGCAGCAGAATTTCGATTAACGTCATCGCAAAATAGATGACATAGAGAATCTGCGCCGTATAGCGGATTTTTGGCACTAGCTTGCCTACGGAGGGGCCGGGGCTTTCCGCGCGCATCAGGTTGATGTGCGAGCCGCCGCTTAGGGGAATGACGGCAAGCAGAAAGACAAGAACGCCCATGCCGCCGATCCAGTGGGTAAAGCTGCGCCAGAACAGCGCGCAGCGCGATAAGGCTTCCACGTCGCTTAAAACGCTTGCGCCCGTCGTCGTAAACCCGGAAATCGTTTCAAATAACGCATCGGTAAACGAAGGGATTTCACCGCTTAAATAAAAAGGAAGACAGCCGAAAAAGCTTAGTAAAATCCAGCTTAACGCCGTCGTGATGCAGCCTTCTTTTAAATAAAACACCTGGCTTTTGGGCGGCTTTTTTGTCATAAGAAAGCCGAGAAGGGCGCAGACGGACGCTACGCCGATAAAATAAAATCCTTCGTGCTCTTTGTAGATGCCGGAAACAAGCGCAGGCAAAAACAGGAGCAATCCTTCTATTTTCAGTACGTTGCCCAGGATAAACCGAATAATCGAACTGTTCATCATATCCTCCCGCTATTGCAAAATGTCTAAAATGTCTTTAAAGCCCGTATGCGTCGTTACAATCATTACGCTGTCTCCGACCTGAATGCAGTCCTGACCGCTTGGAATCAGAATGGAACCGTTGCGGCAGATAAAAGAAACCAGAAGGTTCTTTTTCAGCGGAAGATGCATCAGCGGCGTATTGGTGACTTTGGAATCTTCAAAAATGCGGAATTCAATCGCCTCCACGCGATGGTCAAACATATGGTAGAGCGTTTCGATATTACTGTCCATCGAGTTCTTTTTGGCGCGGACATAGGCGATAATGGCCTCTGACGTAATATAGCGCGGATAGACGACGCTTCCAAGATCCAGATGGTTGATAACGTCTTTAAAGGTAATGCGGTTGATTTTTGTAATGACTTTGGCCTGGGAGACCTGTCTTGCATGCAGCGTGAGCAGAATGTTCTCTTCGTCAATTCCGGTCAGCGCGATAAAGGATTCCACGCATTCGATGCCTTCTTCTTTCAGCAGTTCCTGATCGGTCCCGTCTCCATTGATAATGATGGCCTTTGGGAGCAAAATGCTCAGCTCTTCGCAGCGATTCCGGTCGATTTCGATGATCTTTACAGAGATGCCCATCTGAAGCAGCTGTCTGGACAGGTAATAGGCTGCTTTTCCGCCGCCGATAATCATAGTGTTTCTTACCTGATGCGTCTTAAAGCCGATTTCTTTTAAGAAATGGCGGACAAATTTGCGCGTAGCGACAAAAGAAATGACGTCGCCCGATTCCATTTGAAAGCTGCCGGAAGGGATATGCACTTCTCCATCCCGTTCAATGGCGCAGATTAAGATGTCGGGCGCGATATTTCCGCCCAGATGCGCGATCGTCATGCCGGCTAAAATGTTGTCCTGCGGTATTTTGAATTTTACAAGCTCCGCCTGGCCGTGCGCAAAGGAATTGACTTCGAGGGCGGTTGGAAGGCAGAGAATGCGCGCCGCTTCTTTGGAAGCTTCCAGCTCCGGATTGATAATCATGGCAAGGCCGAGCTTCTCTCTCAGATAGCCGGCTTCGCTACTGTAGTCCGGCGTGCGGACTCTGGCGATAGCGGCGCAGTCGCCAACCTGCTTGGCGACAATGCAGCAGAGCAGGTTTAACTCGTCGGAGCTGGTAACGGCAATGATCAGATCGGCTTCTTTGATGCCGGCCTCGATCTGGATGTTGTGACTTGCGCCGTTTCCGGCAAGCCCCATAATGTCGTAGTGATTTGCGATTTCCTGCACCTTCTGCGCGTCTCTGTCAATGATCGTAATGTCATGGCCCTCATTGACAAGCTGCTCAATCAGCGTTGTTCCCACTTTTCCACAGCCTACGATAATAATATTCAAACCCGGGGAAACGGGTTTTTTTGCTTTTAACATTTCGGAACCTCCTGAAAATTCTTATAAGCTCCATTATAGCACGCTGTGTCGAAAAATGAAGTACCATTTCAGGATATTTCATGGAAGTTATATCCGGTCAGCAAGTTCTACCGTATCAGCCCAGAAGCGTTTGGGAATGTTTTGAATCTGAAGCTTTGGATTTTTGCGCTCTTCGACGCAGATTGTGTCAAAAAATGCGCGCCAAAGGCTGCGAAAATGCGCTTCGTTTGTCGAAAATTGCTGCATTTGCCGTTTCAGAGGAAGATCTCTGGCGTCTGCAATCAGATATTCTTTGGAGGCGCTATGTACGGCCGCGGTCTGGTGCGTGGCGTCGTAGATGATAAAGTTTTCGAGCGGCAGCCGGTTGGCAAAGTGGGGCGCAAGAATGGGAAGAACATCATTTTTGGGATGAATCTGCGCAAATAAAATGCCGTTTTCAAGCTCGGAAAAGCGCAGAAATTCTAACAGATGATGCGCTTCGTTGCGCGTCTGGCGGCGTAGCAGAAAGACGCAGAAAATGCAGGGCTCTGAAAGCTGCTGCAGTACGTCTGCGCCCTTCTTGCAGGCAAGCGCCAGAACGATCGTCTGGTAGATGGCGTTTGCTTTGTCCATCGGAAGCTTTTTCAGGCTGCCATCCGCCATCGCGCAGCTGCATATGTCTTCGTAAAACGCGGCGCCGATCCGTTGGATTAAGGTGCGTGAGACTTTCCTGCTTTTTTCAAAATCCGCCGTTACCGGAATATATTCGCAAAAGAGCGTATAATTGGCGTTGGGGCCGGAAGAAAGCTGAATGTTTTTGTGTCCCAGCCGGCTTGCCCACGCATCGTAGACGCCGCTGAAAATACCGTCGATACTGTCTTCACATTGGAATACATACATCGGTTCCACCTCCAAATTGCATGTCGTCAAACAGGGAAAGCTGCCGGTAGCCGTCTTCCCGAAGCTGTCTTGGAATCTGCGTGCGGTCAGAGAGCAAATTCCGGCAGATAAAATCTTCGTCGATTTTGATGGGATACATCGTCCGTCCGGAGCAGGTGATAAAATAAAGCGCGCGCTTTAATACAACGCCGATTTTCTTTAAATCCGGAAAATCCAGTCTGCTGCTGCGCCGCGCTTTTACGATGCGCTGCGCGGATGTGGCGCCGACGCCGGGGATGCGCAGCAGCGTCCGGTAGTCCGCCGTATTGATTTCGACCGGAAAATATTCCAGATGGCGCAGCGCCCAGTCGCATTTCGGGTCCAGATAGACGTTAAAATTCGGACGGTCGTCGGAGAGCAGCTCATCTACCGTAAAGTGGTAGTAGCGCAGCAGCCAGTCCGCCTGGTAGAGCCTGTGCTCCCGTAAGAGCGGCGGGCCGCCCGGAAGCGACGGGAGGTTTGCGTCATGATTGACGTTTACAAAGGCGGAGTAGAAGACGCGCTTTAAGGAAAACTTCTGATAGAGGCTTTCAGCGACGCTCATAATCTGAAAGTCGTTTTCGGGCGTGGCGCCAATGATCATCTGTGTGCTCTGGCCGGCCGGGACGAACTGCGGCTGTTTTCGATAAATGGCAAGCTCATGGCGGTTTTGCGTAATGCCGTTTTGAATCTGCCGCATGGGTTTTAGAATCGTATGGCGCGACTTGCAGGGGGCAAGCCTGCGCAGCGCGTCGCTTGTGGGGAGTTCCAGATTGACGCTCATGCGATCCGCCAGATAGCCGGCCTTTTCGATCAGAAGCGGATCGGCTCCGGGGATGGCCTTGACATGGATATAGCCCTGAAAGCGGTAGACGGTCCGCAGACGGTATAGCGTCTGGACGATCAGATCCATTGTATAATTGGGGCTGATCAGGATGCCGGAGCTTAAAAAGAGCCCCTCAATGTAATTTCTGCGGTAAAATTCAATGGTAAGCGTGCAGATTTCATCCGGCGTAAACGTGGCGCGCTCGATGTCGGAATTGCAGTTATTCCTGCAATACGCGCAGTTGAAGGCGCATTCATTGGTAAAAAGAATTTTCAGCAGAGAAACGCAGCGGCCGTCTGCCGAAAAAGAATGGCAGATGCCGCAGGAGAGCGTATTTCCAATGCCTGAGCCATCGCCCTGCCGGGTAATGCCGCTGGAGGTGCACGCAACGTCGTATTTGGCGGCGGCAGACAGGATCGTGAGCTTTTGCATGATAGAGGGGGCGATATGGATGGCGGGGGCCGCAGGCTGTGTGGAAAGCGTTTGCATCTTCATAAAAAATCTCCTTTGCAGGTGTAAATGGAGGAGCGTTCCTATAGTGTCAAACAAATGTTCTGATTTTATTCTAGCACAGGAAAGAAAAAAGCGCAAGATAAAATCGAATATTTGTTCTTCGTTCTTGTCAGGACGCCGGTTCTGTGTTATATTCTGGAGAGGAAGCAGGGATACGGGAACAGGGGCAGGGATAGTATGGCATATTTGGGAAATCCGAAGAATACAATAGAGGCGCTGCAAAAGCATCAGTTTCATTTTCAGAAAAAATTTGGACAGAATTTTCTGATTGATACGCATGTGCTGGACAAGATTGTGCGTGCGGCGGAAATCAGAGACGATGATTTTGTGCTGGAGATCGGGCCGGGCATCGGGACGCTGACGCAGTATCTGTGCGAACGGGCGCGTCTGGTTGCGGCTGTGGAGATCGACCGGAATCTGATGCCGATTCTGACGGATACGATGCAGGAATATGATAATGTAATATTAATCAACAACGATATTTTAAAGCTGGATCTTGCGTCGCTGATTCAGCAATACGGCGGGGGCAGACCGATTCGCGTGGTTGCGAACCTTCCCTATTATATTACGACGCCGATCGTGATGCAGCTTCTGGAGGGACGTTTTCCCATTGCCAGCATGACGATGATGGTGCAGAAGGAGGTGGCCAGACGCATGCAGTCGGGGCCGGGCAGCAAAGAATATGGCGCGCTTTCTCTGGCGGTGCAGTATTACGCCAGTCCTGCGATCGTTGCGAACGTGCCGCCCAACTGCTTTATGCCAAGACCAGGCGTGGGAAGCGCGGTAATCCACATGACGGTGCATGAGAAGCCGCCTGTTTTTGTGGAGGAGGAGGCGCTGCTGTTTGCGCTGATTCGGGCGTCGTTTTGTCAGAGAAGAAAGACGCTTTTTAACGGTCTGAAGAATCTGAAGGGCTTTGACTTTACAAAAGAGCAGATACGGGAAGCGATTCTTGCGCTCGGCGTGTCGGAGAACGTGAGGGGAGAGGCGCTTTCTTTAGAGCAGTTTGCGCAATTGAGCAATGCATTGCATCGCAGCCTGTAGCGTTTGCGGATGCGTTTTCCCATAACAATCAAAACGCATAAAATGGCAAATGCTTCATATATTTATAGTATGAAGCATTTTTTATATCGAATTTTATTTACGGCTGCAATTTTTATACTGATTCCGGTTTTGATTACGATTCTGATTCAGGGAGGCGGAAAAGAGCCGGTGGAAAATCTGGACTTTATGACGGGGACGGAACGACTGGAAGAAGGATTTGATGAAGATGTTCTGCCAGGTATTCTGGCAAATGAGATCGCCATGGATGCGGAGCCGGAAGCGGTAAAGGCGCAGGCGGTCATCGCGCGGACAAACTGTCTGCGGGCAATCGAGCGCGGAGAGAATTTGCCGCAGGGACTGACCCGGGGCGAGATGATACGGATGTGGGGACAGGAAAATTTCTCGGAATGCTACAGTCTTCTGGAAGGCAGCATCGAAGCGACGAGAGGCGTTGTTATGATGTACGACGGCGAATATATTCAGGCGGATTTTCATCAGTGCAGCGCCGGCTATACGAGGGACGCAAGCGAAATTTACGGGACAGACGCGTATCCTTATCTCAAAAGCGCAGACAGCAGGACGGATCTTACGTCGGAACATTTTCTGAGCGTGCTGTTTTATACGCCGCAGGAGCTTGTGGAAAAAGGGGGCGATCTGTTTGGTGAGGAAATCCGGGCGGCGGCTGCTGAAAAAACGGCGGCGGAGCTGCTCTCTCTGATCGAAATTCACAAACGGGAGCAGTCTGGATATGTAACGGAAGCGATGGTCGAAGGAAACAATCATTCCGGCGAAGAAATCCGTCTGTTGTATGGGTGGAATTCATCGGCTTTTTCCTTCAAAGAAGTGGATGGGGAGATCCGCGTCGTAATTAAAGGGCTTGGACACGGACTTGGCGTAAGCCTTTACGGCGCAAACAGGCTGGCGAAGGCCGGCTATTCGTACAAGGATATTTTGAACTATTTTTATTCCGGAATCGAATTTGTTACGCAGTATGATTGAATAAAACTTCAAAATACGCACAGACTATAGTCAGCAGCGTTAAGGAATGCCAAAGGGGATTCGCTTTTAACGTCGAACAGAAAATATGACTATGGATGGTGATGATATGAGAAGAGGTAATGATTTTTTCCGGAAGCATCAGTATAAGATTGCTGCCGTATGCGTGCTGGCAGCTGTTTTGGGGATTACGGGCGCGTATATGTATACCGGATCGGGCTTCGTGGAAGAGGCGCCGCAGCAGCAGGTCGCTGAAAAGGATACGGAAGAAGTGCAGAAGGCGACGCAAAAAGCAACGGCGAAGCAGGAAGAAAAGCCGGATAAAAAAGCAGAGAAGGCAAAGGAAGAGAAGCAGGAGACGGCAAAAGTTTCTGCGGTCATTCCGCCGCAGAAGAAAATTGCGGATGTAAAAAACGACGCCGTACAGACGGAGGAGCCAAAAGAGCAGCCCAAGCAGCCGGAGACGGTGGAAACGGCGAATATGGAGCCGGCCGTTTCGACGGAATTGCATTTTAGCGCGGATACGGGGCTGCTCTGGCCGGTATCCGGATCGGTCATACTTGATTACAGCATGGATCAGACCGTTTATTTTGCGACGCTCGATCAGTACAAGTATAACCCGGCAGTTATTATTTCCGGAAATGTCAACGATCAGGTAAAAGCGGCTGCAAATGGCAAAATAACGGATATTTCAAATAATGAAGTGACGGGCACTACGGTAACGATGGATCTGGGAGACGGCTATACGGCGATCTATGGACAGTTAAAAGAGGTCCCCTATGAACCGGGCGCTTACCTGGAGGCGGGCAATAGCCTCGGCTTTGTCAGCGAGCCGACGAAATACTATTCTCTGGAGGGCAGCAACCTTTATTTTGCAATGGAAAAAGACGGAGCGCCCATTGATCCGGTAGAATTTTTCCAGTAAATGCAGAAACTTTTCCTTGCTATTTGAAAGGACAAAACGTATAATAAGCATGATGTTAATGCAGGAGGGCGTTCTATGTATGGCATGGAGCGTCTTCTTTTGTATTGGAAACGACGCGGCAAAGGAGCCTGTTAGAAGGATGAAGGCGAATTATACATATATTGTCGAATGCAGCGATGGGACGTTTTATACCGGATGGACGAATGACATTCAAAAGCGAATAGGTGTGCACAATGCAAAAAAAGGCGCGAAATATACGCGTTCCCGCACACCGGTCCGGCTGGTATATCTGGAACGGGCGAAGACCAGACGACAGGCGATGCAGCGGGAGGCGCAGATCAAACAGATGAGCAGACAGAAAAAAGAACGGCTGATCAAAGAAAGAAAGGATATATATGGAAACGATCAAATTTGAAGAACTCGGGCTTATGCCTCAGATTTTACGCGGAATTGAAGAAATGGGCTTTGAGGAGACGACGCCGATACAGGCGCAGGCGATTCCCGTCGTGATGAGCGGCAGGGACGTGATCGGACAGGCGCAGACGGGAACGGGAAAGACGGCGGCGTTTGGCATTCCGATGCTGCAAAAGGTAGACAGCTCCCATAAAAAGACACAGGCTTTGATTTTATCTCCGACGAGGGAGCTTGCGATACAGGTTGCGGAGGAGCTGCGGAATCTGGGGCGGTATATGCACGGCATTAAGATTCTTCCGGTATATGGAGGGCAGGACATCACCAAGCAGATTCGCTCCTTAAAGGGCGGCATACAGGTAATTGTGGGCACGCCGGGGCGCGTGATGGATCATCTGCGCAGAAAGACGATACGGTGCGAGGACGTGCATACGGTCGTGCTGGATGAAGCGGATGAAATGTTAAACATGGGCTTTCGCGAGGATATTGAAACGATTCTGGAATATATTCCGCAGGAGCGGCAGACAGTTTTGTTTTCCGCTACGATGCCGAAACCGATTCTGGACATTACAAGAAAATATCAGACGGACGCCGTAACGATTAAAGTGGTGAAAAAAGAGCTTACGGTATCCAATATTGAGCAGTACTACTACGACGTAAAGCGCAAGGATAAGGTCGAGGTTTTAACGCGGATACTGGATTATTACAATCCAAAAGGATCTATCGTGTTCTGCAATACAAAGCGCATGGTAGACGAGCTGTCGCATGAGCTGACGCTGCGGGGCTATTTTGCGGAAGGGCTGCACGGCGACATGAAGCAGGCGCAGCGTGATCGCGTGATGGCGAATTTCCGAAAGGGAAAGACGGATATTCTGATTGCGACGGACGTTGCCGCAAGAGGGCTGGATATTGACGATGTGGAAGCCGTATTCAACTTTGACATTCCGCAGGATGACGAATATTACGTGCACAGGATCGGGCGTACCGGACGCGCGGGCAGAAGGGGAAAGGCGTTCAGCTTTGTCAAGGGCAAGGAAGTGTATAAGCTCAAGGACATTATGCGCTATTGTAAGACAAAGATTTATGCGCAGCCGATTCCGTCTTCGGAAGATGTGGCGCAGATGCGGGCTGAAAAAATCATGGACAAGATTTCTACGATTATCGAAGAGGAAAATCTGAGGGATATGATTAATTTCATCGAAAAGCAGGTCAATGAATCGGATTTTACGGCAATGGATATCGCGGCGGCATTTTTAAAGCGCGAGATAGGCGGCGGCGATTCCGCGCCGGCCGGTTATGGACAGGCGGGATATGATTTCGGAGACACTGGAGCGGAAAGCGGCATGGTGCGGCTGTTTATCAACATTGGCAAAAAACAGAAAATTCGTCCGGGCGATATTCTGGGCGCAATTGCGGGCGAAAGCGGGCTTTCGGGAGATCTGGTCGGCGCAATTGATATGTATGACAAATTCACATTTGTAGAAGTGCCGCAGGAACATGGCAGAAAGGTGCTGGCGGCCATGAAAAACGTGAAGATAAAAGGAAAAGACATCAACATTGAGCCGGCAAACGGCAAGTAAAGAGAAAGATTTCTCTGGCCGGAAAAAAGGGAGGTTCTGTTATGAAGCAAAGAAAAAGCATGCTTTGCAGGATACTGGCTGTCGCAGTGACGGTCGCATCCCTTCCGTTTTCGAATACTGCACAGATAAAAGCGGGCGTTCCCAAAATCGTGACGGAAGAAGCGGAATGGGAAGGCGCCTATCAGTTTGGCGATGCGCCGTCCGGTATAGACCGGACCGGCGCATTTGCGCTTTCTTCTGTGACGGAAGACGATGCGATGGAAAGCAGAGTGGAAGCATATCTCTATCAGGAGCTATTAAAACGCAGCGCTCAGATAGACGTGTATGACTTTGGTCTGGATGCCGGACGCATCCGGCCGATTGTCAGCGGCCTGCTCAACGAGCATCCGGAGCTTTATTTTGTAAAAAAACAGTGGAGCTATACGTTCATTCTGACGGAGAACGGCAAAATTGCAAATACGATTGCATGCACTTATCATGATGCGATGGATGACGCTGCGTTTCACAGAGAGACGAGAGCCGCGCTGTCCGTTATCAGGGATGGCATGAATGATTTGCAGAAGGCCATTGCGCTGCATGATTATCTGGTCGTAAACTGTGAATACGATAACGAAGGGCTGCTTGCAGATGCAGTTTCCGAGGCCTCTTATACCGCTTACGGCGCGCTGGTGCAGCGCATTGCCGTGTGTGAGGGCTATGCGCTGGCGTATAAATACCTGTTAAATCAGGCGGGGATTCCCTGTTACATGGTGACAAGCCAGACGATGAACCATGCATGGAATATGGTCGAGCTGGATGGGAAGCGGTATCAGGTGGACGTCACATGGGACGATCCGGTCTGGGATCGGGTTGGCAGAGCCTGTCATGGCTTTATGTTTAAGAGCGATGCGGCGTTTGAACGGCACAGTGACTGGCAGGTTACGCATGGCAGTGAAACAGTGGACTATAAAGCTGTGGATACAACGTATGACGACGCGTTCTGGTCTGACGTCGATTCTCCGCTGATTCTGGCGGGAGAACGATGGGACGACTGCTATTATGCAGCGTATGAAGAAGCGGAAGCCGTTGGCAAAATAAAAAAAGCGGCGCTGTCTGATCTGAGCGATCCGGGAACGGCAGTTGCCATAACGGGAAAGTGGCCCGTCTGGGAAAGCGCGAACAGTCATTGGAAGGCCGCGTTTTCCGGTCTGTTTCAAAGCGGAGGACGTTTGTATTACAATGATGCGACGTCTATTTACAGTATAAAGCCGGATGGCACGGACAAACGCACAGAGTTTACGCCGGAACATGCGGATGGCTATCTGTACGGGAGCGCCATGCGTCAGGGAAAAGTCGTATATGCTGTGCATCAGTCGCCGACTCTGAACGAAAAGGAGACGGTTTTCACAGCCGATATTGTCATCGAAGAAGAAGCGCCCTTTGATATTGCCGTAGAGCGCGTCCAGCTTGACGAGGCGCGTCTGCTGCTGGCAGAAGGCGATGCTGTGACGCTGCAGGCGATCGTTACGCCGGCCTATGCAACGGATGCGGCAGTCTCGTGGGAAAGCAGCAATCCTTCCGTTGCCCGCGTACAAAATGGGGCAGTTACCGCCGTCTCCGCCGGAACGTGTACGGTTACGGCGTCTGCCGGCGGCAAAACGGCCGTTTGCAGCATTACGGTCGTCTCGGGAAAGGAAGCGGACGATCTGGCATACGGACGTGTAAAAAATATCATCTGGAGAATTGATGCGGATGGCAAGTTGACGGTGGAGGGAACGGGAGATTTTTCGGAATCCTCCGAACGTTCCAGAACGCCATGGTATGCTTACAGAAGCGCGATTGTATCGGCCGATATCCGCGTATCCGAAATGACGGACGCATCCTATCTGCTGTTCGGATGTACGGGATTGGAAGCGGTGCGTCTGGACGGATTTGACAGCCGAGAGGTGACGAATATGAAGTCCATGTTTGAACGATGCAGCAGTCTGAGGACGCTCGACTTAAGTGGGCTTTCTACCGAAAACGTAACGGATATGAGCGGCATGTTCCTTTATTGCAGCGATTTGGAGCGCGTGGACTTTGGGGAATGCCAGACGGCGCAGGTGACGGATTTGCGCGCGATGTTTGGCGGATGCCTGAAGCTGATTGATGTTGGCATAGAGGGTTTTGATACGTCAAATGTAACAAATATGAACGCGATGTTTTCTCAGTGCGCCGCGCTCACGGAGCTGGATTTGTCTGGCTTTGACCTTGCAAAAACGACGGATACGGAGAATATGTTTGCACAGTGCGGCAGCCTTGCCCGGCTTACGCTTCCCGCCGGCATAAAAGGGACGATTGTCCTGCCGGAGGAAGAGGGCTTTCACTGGAAAGATGAAAATGACGTAACAAGAAGCGAGGCCGTTACAGAATTGCAGACGCCTATGACATATCGGAAATGGAAGGATGCAGCGCAGGAGCCTCCCGTCGTTCCCGTGACGGACATTACGCTGAGCCAGAATACGCTGGCTTTGAAAACGGGTGAAACGGCCGCGCTGCATGCGGCGGTTTTGCCGGAAAATGCAACGGAAGCCGTTTCGTGGGAAAGCAGCGACGCTTCTGTTGCCAGCGTAGAAAATGGCACGGTAAAGGCAAATGCCGTTGGGGAGTGCAGGATAACGGCATTTGCCGGAGAGAAGGAGGCTGTTTGTCTGGTCACAGTGTCTGCATCCGATGAACAGCCGGATAAGCCAATAGACCCGAATCCGCCGACAGACCCGGATAAGCCGACAGACCCGAATCCGCCAATAGATCCGGATAAGCCAGCGAACCCGAATCCGCCGACTGATTCGGAGAAACCGGCGAATCCGAACCCGCCATCCGATTCGGCAGGGATTTATGCTCCGTCTGCGGCGCGGCCAAATATTCTGGTAAACCGCATCACGCTGACTGGAATTTCGAAAAAAATTGCAGCCGGAAAGAGCATTTGGCTGACAGCCGGCATACTGCCGCAGAATGCGGATAATGCGGCGCTGCGATGGTCCTGTTCCAACCCGCGTTATGCCTCGGTCACGGATGAAGGAAAGGTATCGATAAAGAAGAAAGCGGCAGGGAAACGCATTACGATTACGGCGGAAGCGACAGACGGAAGCGGCATAACGGCGTCTTATACGATTCGCGTTGTAAAGGACGCGGTAAAAAAAGTCAGGCTGCTTGCTCCCACAAAAGCGATAAAGGCCGGAAAAAGCCTGAAAATCAAAGCCAGCGTTACCGCAACGGGTAAAAAATCCAATCGAAAGCTGCTTTGGAGCAGCTCCAATCCCTCCTATGCCGTTGTATCCGGCAATGGAAAAGTAAAAACCATGGCCGCAGGAAAGGGAAAAACGGTTACGATTACGGCGAGATCCACCGATGGAACGGATCAAAAGGCAAGCGTCAGAATCAAACTGAAATAATGCCAAAAATAGAAATGCATATTGTCGGAATATTAAGAGGAATAATAAAAAGAATTCAAGTTATTAGATTTGCTAAAGTGTATTTTTAGAAATTAAGGTTGACGTCTCCTGTTTTTTTGGATATAATAAAAACATCAAAAGAACAGGAGGTACAGTCCACCGAACAGTTAATGTAACATCTCAATCCTTATCATAAGGAAGCGTTCCGTAGATCAGATTTTAAGAATCCTATCAGAATTTCTTTTCATTTTTCATCAGTCTGATAACGGAAATTCAAAATGGAGGTAAAATCCCATGGACAGTGCAAATTAGAAGCGGCATCGAATTCTTTGAAATCGATGCCGCTTCTGTTGTAAAACAGGATTAAAGCGCGTCTGCAACGCGTTTGTTGATTTTTATAAAAGAGTATATGCACGAAAGCGTGCGTCAGATCTTTCCGGTATCGTGTGGTTCAAACAGTACGCTGCGATATTTGTTTAAAACGCCAAGCAGCAGCATGCCGAGTATGCCACAGGAAATAATTTCGCCAATGCCGACCGTCAGCATAAAATAGGGAACAGATCCTTCCAAACGGTAGACATAGGCCAGTACAAAGGGAACGATCAGCGTATTCGCTGCAATCGGCGGAATCGGCGCCGCGTATTTGCATTTGCGCAGCAGATATGTTCCGGTTGCGCCAATCAGGGTTGCGGCGCTTCCAAAAAGCACGTCGAGCGGCAGACAGCCCGTTAGCAGATTGCTCAGCGCGCAGCCAATTGTAAGGCCCGGGATTGCCGCCGGAGTAAAAAATGGCAGGATTGTCAGCGCTTCGGAAAAACGGACCTGAATGGCATAATTCGCCAGTCCAAGCGCGTTTGCAAGCAGCGTCAAAACGACGTATAACGCTGCAATCATAGCCGCCTGGGTGATAAGTAACGCTTTTTTGTCTCTCATATTCTGTTTTCTCCTTTAGTTTTGTTTTAGGTGAGGAAGGTCTCGAACTCACCGTTTTATTTTGGAAAAACCTTTATTTTATGGGTTTTTCCGATGTTTTATTATAAAGGAAAATGGGGAAATGTCAAGCCCTGACTCAACTTTTGACTCAACTTTTGGCAGTGTTTGATAAAATGAGATAAAGATAGATAAAACTTAAAAAGAGCCACTTGAAATACAAGCGGCCCTAGTGTATAATCGAATCAGAAAGGTTATCGGACACAAGTTCCGATTGCCCTCAGTGAATTTAATAAGTAAAAAAAGAAATAGCATTCACTTTGGACGGTGGGATGCTATTTCTTTTTATGATTGTCTATGTAAGACAGGGCTGTAAATACTACAAGCAATAATGTTAATACTTCCATCATGCTCATCAGCGCCACCCTCTTTCGTTAGACTAGAGGGCATCTGTCAGAACTTCGCATCCTGCTTCCTTTTCAATTATACAACCTTATCTTAACATAAATTATCCATGCTCTTCAATCAAAAACGAGAATTTGGCTTATTTCAATTTTATAAGGAGCCTATAATGCCGCTCTAAAAATAAAAAGGGGGTTCAAATGGGGGCTGCGGAGAGCGCGTTGGCAACAGCTGCAATCTGTGGAGCATGGAAAATCCTGAGAAGAGAGGGTTATTAATAGAAGCGTAAAAGAATAAAAGAGCGGAATGAGCGCATACACGCCCACTCCGCTGTAAAGACTTATATTATGCGGTTTTTATCTTAGCCAAAGTATCTTTTCAGCAAGCCTTCGAATGCTTTTCCATGTCTTGCCTCATCCCTTGCCATTTCATGCACGGTATCATGAATTGCGTCAAGATTCTGCGCCTTTGCGCGTTTTGCGAGGTCAAATTTTCCTGCGGTTGCGCCATTTTCAGCGTCAACGCGCATTTCGAGGTTCTTCTTTGTGCTGTCTGTTACGACTTCTCCAAGCAGCTCTGCAAATTTAGCGGCATGCTCCGCCTCTTCCCATGCAGCTTTTTCCCAGTACAGTCCGATTTCCGGATAGCCTTCTCTGTGTGCAACTCTTGCCATTGCAAGGTACATGCCGACTTCAGAGCACTCGCCTTCAAAGTTTGCTCTTAAATCAGAAACGATGTCTTCGCTGACGCCTTTTGCAACGCCTACTACGTGCTCAGCAGCCCAGGATTTTTCACCTTCCTGCTTTGTGAATTTTTCAGCCGGAGCTTTACAGATCGGGCAGGCTTCCGGAGCCTGATCTCCCTCGTGAACGTAACCGCATACAGAACATACAAATTTTGCCATAATTGTGATCTCCTTTTCTTTTTATAAAATGTTATTTTTACATTTCGGACAAAGTCCGAAAAAATGTGTCGAATGACCGGTGACGGTGCCTTCAAAATGCTTGTTTGCCAGCGCGTTGAGCTGTGTTTGCGGCGCAATGGCGATGTCGTGGAGGCTGCCGCATTCCGTACAGGTAAAATGATAATGCGGACTTGTATTTCCGTCGTAACGGACGGGGCCATCGCCGGAAGAAATGCGCAGAATCTCGCCGCTGTCTGCCAGGCCGTTTAAATTGCGATAGACGGTTCCAAGACTGATATTTGGAAATTCCTGTTTCAGATCAAGATAGACCGTTTCCGCAGTTGGATGCGTCCGGTGCATATCCAGATAACGACGAATGGATTCGCGCTGTTTACTGTGTCGTAACATATTGCGCGTCCCGCCTTTCTTCTGTGTCAGATATAAATAGTAATAGTTCTTATTTCTGTTATAGTATAGTACAGATAAAACAGCCTGTCAACCTTTTTTTTCGAAATTTCCGCATAAATAAAAAAGCTACGCATACAATGCAGTAAAACCAATTCATCAGGGGATGTATGGCAGGGTTGCAGCGTTTTATTACGTATATTTATAAATATGAAGATGATAAAAAAATGGAAAATGCGGGATTTGCAAAAGTAGAGATTCGAAGCGGCATATGCAGAATGGAAGTGCACCTTCGCAATATCAGTACGGAACGGCCAAACGCTACGGTTTATTTATTTGCGGAAAAGGCAGAACTTATACGGGGAATTCCGGTTGGAAGCGTGTCGATTGCAAAGGGCGTTGGCGATGCCCGTTATGCGTTTGAAACAAAGGAGCTTGCGGGATATGGGATGGCGATGGATGGCATGGATGGCATTTATGTGCCGCTGGATGGCAGTCAATATCTTGCAAGCCAGTGGAATGAAGGAACGGTAGAGAATAAGCGGTTTTTGATTATGGAAAAGGAGGAAGCAAAGCGGGAGAAAGAGGCATCCAAAGATATGGAAGCGGAGCGTGCCTCAAAGCGGCCGGGAGAGAGTGCGGAAACAGTGCGGCAGAACGCGCAGCGATCGGAAACGCAGCGTCAGGAAGGACGACAGGCGGAAATGCAGCAGCAGAAAGCGCAGCGGCCGGAAACGCAGCAGCAGAACGCGCAGCAGGCGGAAGCGCAGCGTCAGGAAATGCAGCAGCAAAAAGCGCAACAGGCGGAAGCGCAGCGGCCGGAAACGCAGCAGCAGAACGCGCAACAGGCGGAAGCGCAGCGTCAGGAAGGACGGCAGGCGGAAATGCAGCAGCAAAAAGCGCAGCAGACGGAGCGTTCGTTTGAACATGCAGAGGACGGAACGGAAACGCAGCCGATTCATACGACAGAGCTGCCGCTGGAAGAATTTCAGGGGGAAATGAACTGGGAGAAGATCTTTCAGAAGCTGCGCATGAAGCTGGAGCTGTTTTTTCCATTTGAAGGAAGAGAAATTGAATGCGTTCGCATGCAGCTGAAAGATTTGCAGGAGCTGCCAAGACGATACTGGTATATTGGGAATAACAGCTTTCTTTTGCATGGCTTTTTTAATTACCGGCATATTCTGTTTGGAGAAATGAGGGAGAATGGAAAAAAGACATATCTGATCGGCGTGCCGGGCGTCTTTCAGAATCAGGAGCGCATTATGGCTGCAATGTTTGGCTTTCCGGAATTTTGTACGGCGAAGACGACGGATTACAAGACGGGTAATTTTGGCTACTGGTATCGTATGATCTGATGAGGGCGAAGCGCATATGATCTTCCCATTTGTCACGAATGCGGATAAACTGGCGGCAGACGCCCTCATATTGAAAACCGAGGGAGGACAGCAGACGGATGGAAGCGGCATTTTCTTCCATCACATATGCTTCAATGCGGTGAAGTCCAAGTTCCTCCGTCATCAGACGGATTCCGAACAGAAGCGATTCTGTGGCGTAACCTTTGTGCCAGTAATGGGCGTCAAATTTATAGCCGGCTTCACAGCGGTTGTAGATCGAATACATAATATGATAAAAGCAGATGGTGCCGATGATCTGTGAGGGATTGTCCTTTTCATATACATAATAACGGATGCCCTCCTGCCGCAGGGCAAGGTCGTATTCCAGGGACAGCAGGGATCTCTGACAGGCTTCCGTATAAAAATCTTCGGTTCGCGCCGCTTCGTAACGTTCGAAGGCGGCGCGATTTTTATTGTGAAACGCAAGAACCTGCGCAGCGGATTCCTGTGTTGGATGCAGTATTTTTAAAATCAGGCGTTTGGTTTCGCAGGTGAAGTTCATAGGCGGGCCTTTCTTAATCGTGCAGAATGTTGTATCATATTCAGTATACTATACTGCGGAGGAGATGGGAAGGGCATGTTAAGTCCGGAGGAAACTTATATGCGGGCGGCGATTCGGGAGGCAAAAAAAGCATATGCGCTTGATGAAGTTCCGATCGGGTGCGTGATTGTACGGGAGGGGAAGATTATAGCAAGAGGCTATAACAGGAGAAATACGGATGGGAACGCGCTGGCGCATGCAGAGCTTGCCGCAATACGGAAAGCCTGTAAAAAATGCGGAGACTGGCGGCTGGAGGATTGCACGATGTATATTACGCTGGAGCCGTGCCCGATGTGCGCGGGAGCGATTGTGCAGTCGCGCATGCAAAAAGTAGTGATCGCGGCAATGAACCCAAAAGCCGGATGCGCCGGTTCTGTCGTTAATCTGCTGCAAATGCCGGGACTGAATCATCAGGTGGAAATGGAAAGAGGGCTTTTGGAAGAAGAGTGCGCCGGGCTGCTGCGGGATTTTTTTCGGGAATTACGGAGAAAAAAGGAGAAAAATTTATAAATTCTTAACAAAAGGCAAAGAAATAATCAATACAATTGGACGGCCTGTTTTATATAATAGGAGAAAGAAAGAGGTGGTCTGTTGTATGGAGAGAAAAGGAACGTTAAAAGCAAAAAGAAGAAGGAAGCGGCAAAGAAACAGGCGCATTTTTTGCGGCATGATGGCAGCTGCGGCGCTGCTTTTGTTTGCATGCTATAAGACAAGCTGGTTCACGCATCTGCCCGGCAAAACGGGAAACAGAAGGCAGGTCAAAAAGCTGGAAAAGCAGATTCTGGACGCCGAAGATACGGAGTATCCGGACGAGCTTGCAGAGTTGCTGGAGCAGAATGAAGAGACGTATGATTTTGTAAAGGATTACCCCAACCGGGACGCTTATAAGGGCAAAGCCATTGATCTGACGGAAGATCTGCGCACGGAAAGCGTGCCGCTTCTGATGCAGTGGGATAAACGGTGGGGATACGACATGTATGGGGATTCCATGATCGCGATTGCCGGCTGCGGGCCGGCCTGCATGACGATGGCCTATCTGTATTATACGGAAGACGCCAGCATGAATCCGAAAAAAATGGCGGAGCTGGCGCAGGAGAGCGGCTATCATTCGCAGGAAGGCACGAGCTGGGATTTCTGGACTATGGGCGCCCGGCAGCTTGGTCTGTATGGGGAAGAGCTTTCCCTGAGTGAGCATGCGATGAAAAACGTTTTAGATGGCGGCGGACTGATCGTATGCAGCATGTCGCCGGGGGATTTTACGACGGGAGGCCATTATATTCTGGTGCGCGGATACGATGCGGAAGGATTCCTGGTCAATGATCCAAATCGCCTGGCCAACAGTGAAAAAAAGTGGGAGTATGAGACGTTGGCCGCTCAGATGAAAAATCTCTGGGCGATTTATGGGGGATAAGAGGATTCCTGTATAAATTGATTTCTGGCGCTTGCAAGTTAGAGAAATTATTGCTATATTAAAAAGATAAGAAAACAGATGTAAAATGACTGCTTCTATGCATGAATTGGAGATTCAAATGAAAATAATATGGGAATATATTTCTGCGAGAGCCAAATATGCATTGCCTCCCAAACGGGTAATTTCTCTGATTATACTGCTTCTTGGGCTGTTTCATACATGCTTTTTGGCGCTATTTGCTTTTTTTTCAATCCGTCCCATGGTGATTTTAAGTATGGGTGGCGTTTTGTTTTATGTATTTTGCTACACACAGGCGAAGAAAAGCAGGCGGCTGCCCCGTCTGTTTAATCTGTGTTATGCGGAAATACTGCTGTATGCGGCGGCGGCAGAGCTTTTGATGGGGGCGGAAAGCGGATTTACGGTATATATGACAGCCATGCTTCCTCTGGGATATTACGCTTCCTATAATTTTAATTCAAAAAAAGGAGCGGTGAATCCCATATCGTACACGTTTTTTGCAGCGATTGCATTTATAATCGTGCAGATGGCGGGCAGCTTCATTGAGCCGGCCTGCTCGTTTGGGGATCAGCGCGTGGATCATGTGATCTGCCTTGTGAATTATCTTGTGGCGGCCATTGTCATTACGCTGTTTTTAAGCTCGTTTCTGAATCAGATTAAAATACTTGAGAATCTGCGCATGAATCAGAACCAGAAGCTGGAAGAGTTATCGCGTCTGGACTCTCTGACGGGGCTTTCCAACCGTCGCTGCATTCAGGAGAAATGCGCGCAGGCCGAAAGGCAGCGTCAGGAATATGCGTTGATTATAGCGGATATCGATGATTTTAAAAAAATAAACGATACATATGGGCACAATATCGGCGACAAAGCGCTGCAGGCAGTGGCGAGCATATTCAAAAACGCCGTGCGTGACGAAGATACCGTCTGCCGATGGGGTGGAGAGGAGATTTTGATTTTTCTTCCGGGATGCCCGCTGGATAAAGCGAGATATCGGGCGAAAGATATTTTAAACCAGATTCGCGCGCTGGATTTAAGAGCGCAGGATCAGACGGTTTTTCATATTACGATGACGTTTGGCGTATCGGTTTCCGGCGAATCGGAAAATTTTGCAGAAGCGCTGCGGAAGGCGGACGAAAGGCTGTACACCGGAAAACGCAGTGGAAAGAATCAGGTCGTATAACAGCCGCCAGGCGGCTCTGAACGCAAAAACAGCGCAAAAGAAAGGCGGATATGTATCAGGAAGCGGATCTTGTAAAAATTGCAAAACGGGAACAAAATAAAAAAAGGACGTATCTGGTGGTCAATCGGTTGCAGGGCAAACACATTCCCGTTTCGCCCTGCAATGCATTTCAGATGTTTGACGCGCTTGCGCTTTTGCTTCAGAAAGCGTATCCGCATGAAACGCTGGCGCTGATTGGATTTGCGGAGACGGCGACGGCAATTGGCGCGCGCCTGGCGATACAGTTACAGTCTTACTATATGCAGACGACAAGGGAAGCGCTGCCGGGAGCGGCATACATCTCCTTTTCCGAAACGCACAGCCATGCGGTGGAGCAGAAGCTTGTCAGGACGGATGTGGAAGCGGTGATGGAGCGTGCGGATCGCATTGTATTTGTGGAAGATGAAGTGACGACCGGAAATACCATATTAAATATCGTTCGCATTCTGGAACGGGAGTATCCGAACAGGGTGCGATTTTCGGTTGCTTCTTTGCTGAATGGAATGGAGGAAGCTGCGTGCATGCGCTATGCGTCCCACAAGATCGATTTACAGTATCTTGTGAAAACAAACCATGCAAATTATGCGAAATCCATAGAAGACTGTCTGGAAGACGGCGTATATGCGCCCTGCGACCCGGTCATGCACAGGCCGGCTGCCTGTGAAAGCATGCGTGCATATCAGGATGCCAGAAGACTGGTTTTGGGACGGGATTACGGAGAAAGCTGTAAACGGCTCTGGGAGCAGATGCAAAAGACGCTTTCCTTAAAAGAGGGCGCGCGCGTGCTTGTTCTTGGAACGGAGGAGTTTATGTATCCGTCTTTGTTTATTGGGGCAAAGCTGGAAGAATGCGGCTATACGGTGCGGTGCCATGCGACAACGCGCAGCCCGATTGCAGTAAGCGGCGCAGCTGGTTATCCGTTACAGAAGCGATATGAACTGGTCAGTATGTATCAGGAGGGCCGCCGGACGTTTTTGTACGAGCTTTCGGATTACGATTGCGTTCTGGTTCTTACGGACGCCGCGCAGCCGACGGAGCAAGGCGTTGCGTCGCTTGTCAATGCGCTGGCGTCCTGCGGCAATGCAGAGATTCGTCTGTTTCGATGGGGTGAAGCATGAAAAGTTCGTATAACAGGGAGGACGTCATACTCCTTTTAAAAGACATTACCGGCCGGGTTGCGCCGCAGCCGACCGAAGAGAGAGAGCGGCTGATTCAGGCGGGGAGGCATTATTGCGAGATGCTTCCGATCGAATACGTGCCGTCCCTCCGATATATGGAAGCGTATCAGGCGGCGCTGCGGGAATTTGCGCGCCCGACGGCCGCTGCCGTCGGAAGGCTTGCCGATTTGATTTTGGAACGAAGGGGAACGGATGTGACGCTGGTATCGCTGGCAAGAGCCGGCATTCCGGCCGGCATTTTGTTAAAGCGTTATGCGCGCAGGAAATATGGCGTTGACTGGCCGCATTACGCCATCTCCATTATCCGGGGAAAAGGCATTGACCGCAATGCAATGCGCTTTCTTCTGGAGAAGCATGGACCGCGGCAGCTTTTATTTGTAGACGGATGGATTGGAAAGGGAGCGATTTTAAAAGAGCTGCGAAAAGAAATGGCAGATTATAAAGAAGTTTCCGCAGAGCTTGCAGCGCTTGCAGATCCGGCAAACAGTACCGATCTGTGCGGCACGCATGAAGACATCCTGATTCCGAGCGCGTGCTTAAACTGCACCGTATCCGGGCTGATCAGCCGGACGTTTTTTCGAAGGGACATCATTGGGGAGCATGATTTTCATGGCGCCGTCTACTATGCGGAGCTTGCGCAGTCAGATTTGTCCTATGCATTTATCGATGCGATCGAAGCAGAATTTTCCATGAAAAATCCACCTGCCGCGCCCGCTGTAAAAGGACGCGGCGAGGAAGAGGCGGCGCGCATTGCAAAGGCGTTTGGCGTTTCCGATATCAACTTTATCAAGCCCGGAATCGGAGAAGCGACAAGGGTTCTGCTGCGGCGCGTGCCGTGGAAAATCCTGATTGACGGGCGCTTTGCGCACGATAGCGCGCTTTCCCATTTGAAACGTCTGGCGCAGGAGAAGCAGGTTCCGATTGTGCAGTATCCCCTTTCTCATTATAAGGCCTGCGGCATCATTCGAAAGATGGCGGATATGTAAGGCGTTTTTGGACGCCGTATGCTTCAGCCAGATACAGGATTTTTTCGGCCCAGTTTGCATGGGTTTTGCGTTCATTCATTCTTTGCCCGTCTATGCTGCCGGATACAAGGGAGGCGGCGTCTTCGCTCCAGTTTTGAATTGCCCTGGCGTCGTCGTAATCCTCCTGCGTAACGGTGTATGCCTGATTGACAATGGGAATCTGTTTCGGATGAATGACCGTTTTGCCGACAAAGCCGATGAGACGGTCCTTTAACAGCTCCTGATAAAGTCCATACGCCCAGTTGCTTCCGTTATAGTATTCCCATACGGGACCGGAGACGACGTAATCCGCGCCAAAGACCGTAAGAACGTCCGTAAAAATTCCCGCTACGGGAAGAAGCTCGTAGATGGATTCATTGCTGTGTCTGCGGAAGCCAAACGCATGGCACAGGTCGTTGCCGCCTACCCGGATATTCAGCACGCAGGCCGCAACCGCATCCAGCTTTTCCTTCAGCGCATACAACAGATCAATGCGGCCTCTGAGGTCTATCATAGAAGGGCTTTCCAGAATTGGCATCATAAAATAAGTTCCGGGAAAGCGCGCATTTATTTGAAGCAGCGCCGCAATATAAGCGTCCGCATTTTCCAGATCAAACTTTGGCATAATAAAACCGGACAAAAGCGCAGCCGCGTCAGAAAGCCGCAGCATCAGCCGTTCCATCTGACCGGCGTTTCGGACGCGTATAAAAATCCGCGGCATAAAAAAAGAAAGCGAGCGGCGCGCCTCAAAAAGCCGTTTCAGCGATGCTGCAAGCGCCTCCTCCGCCTGCGCCACACCGTTGTCAGGAATCGTATCTTCCAGACAAAGCGCAAGAGAAAAAGGCCCTTCAAATTTTTCCGCTATAATCGAGTCCGCAATCCCCGGATGGTTGGCCGGACAATACAACAGCGCGCCGACACTGTAATAAAGCGTGGAATTCTTCATAAGACAAACTCCTTTTCCTGAATCTGTAAATAAATATACCACAGCCTTTCCCCGAAAATCAAATTTTGAACACCGATCTTTTTAATTTAAGTTATCATTTCGGTTGCCTATAGCATCTTCCTGCCTCCGCCCTCCAAAAACGCAGTCAGAGAGCGTCTGGCGCGCACAGCTTTGCAGATTGCTCCATTGTGCCTGCATTTAGATCTTCTTAACCGTCCCATACCGCCGTCAGGAATTCGCGGACAGGACGTCCGCGAAAGCTCTTATGCGCCAGGGATGGCGCGTTAAGAGCGGTTCCGTCCACATATCGTTTCCCCATAAGGGGACGGTTTAGAAGATCTTAATCCAGACACACCGGAGCAGGCGCAAAGCTGTGCGCGCCAGACGTTCCCTGACGGCCGCCTTTTTCATCCAATAATCCAGTAGAGAAAAAAACAAAACTATGCTATGATAAAGCAAACCAATACATACAAAAACGTGAAATGCCAAAAGGAGGCGCGTTGAAATGGAACAGATCACCCGTTTTCGGCACAACGTGATGCAGATTAAGTCCCTTTCGGATTTTCAGGGGATCAAAGGAGGCGTTCACAGGGATTGCAAAGACGTCTGCTTCGTCCGCTTTGCGGGCGTACAGGCAGGGCTGGCCTCTGAGATTCGTCGGATGGATGAAACGATGGCGGAGCGGATGCGAAACGGAGGCGTTATTTATCGCAGGACAGAACAATTGCCGGGGATGCAGCCGGCAGATGCGGCGGAATATGAAGCGCGTTATCGGGATTGGACGGCGGGGCAAAAACAGACGGTTTTGACGAATGTCTGCAAAGGAGACGCGGCGTATGCGGGAATGCTTGCCAGGGGGCTGGCGCGCGTGTCAAAGCTGTTTTTTTCGGACCGTGCGTTCAATGCTTCGATTGAAAAGAATTTTATTGTAAAGCTTTTGTTCTGGCATGAATTTCTGCTTGCGGACGTGCTGCGCGAGTGGAACGGCGAACAGTCTGTAAAGCTGGCGTTATCCAATATCGTCCGTCGTCAGGAATATTTTTTTGCCTATTTGCTTACGCTGCTTGGCTGCGACGTGCTTTTGCTGCAAACGGAGGGCGATATATCGGAGCGGGAAGAGCGGCTTGGGCTGTCGCAGAAAGTCGGAGTTGGCGCGTTTGGAAAGCTGAATTTTACAGAGCATGCGCGTCCTATCCTGCGCAGAGAGGATGTGCGAAAGCGTCCGGCGGCCGCAGAGACAAAGAAGCGAACGGAAAAGACGTTTGAACAGCTTGCGCTTCTGGCCTCTTCCGTCGTTATGATTGCGATTCATGACGGCAGAGGAGAAGTCATTGGGACAGGATCTGGCATTATGATCGGAGAGAATGGCTATATCCTGACGAACAGTCACGTCGCAAGCGGCGGAAGATATTATTCGATTCGCATAGAAGAGGAGGATGCCGTGTATTCGACGGATGAGCTGGTGAAATACCATTCCGTGCTTGATCTGGCCGTGCTGCGGATTGAACGCCGCCTTAAGCCGCTGCCGGTTTATCAGGGGAGCGGGAAGCTTGTGCGCGGGCAGAGCGTCGTCGCCATTGGCAGTCCGCTTGGGCTTTTTAATTCCGTATCGGACGGCATTATTTCCGGATTTCGAAAGATCGACGACGTAGATATGATCCAGTTTACCGCGCCAACGTCGCACGGGAGCTCCGGGGGCGCGCTCCTGAATCTGTACGGAGAAGTGATCGGCATCTGTACGGCGGGGTTTGACAATGCGCAGAATATCAATCTCGCTGTGGGATATGAAAGCATAACGCCCTTTATCCGGGGATTTACATAAGGCGCAGACGATGCGTCTGCCTCAGAGAGCATGTAAAGAGGGCAGTGGAAGAAAGGACAGGAAGGATATGTTTCAGCGTAAAGTGCCGCAGAATTTAAACGATTGCTTTTTGAATCAGCAGGAGCGCGGCGGTCCGGTAGTTTATTTTTTTCGGATTCATGCATGCAGCGCGGCTGTATTGGCGTTTATCCGCGCTTATTATGAGGCGGCGGAGACGTATGGCGTCGTAATCGAAGGGCGGATTCCAAACCCGGGTGAGACGAATCTGGACTATTATGATGAAATCATGGGCGCGGCATTTCAGATGCATCCGGGTTTCTTTGCAGAATCCCTTGCAAAATGGATGCCCGGCATGCAAAAGAGCCAGCGGGAGGCGGTGGCGGCGTCCATGTACGACGCGCTGGATGCGCTGCGCAAGGCGGGCAAGAATGAAAACATGCTTAAGAATGCCTATGTAAAATTTATGTGCTGGCTGTATTACCGGTTCTCAGGGGTTGCAGACGGGCCCCGCGGCGGATGTACGCCCAAAATTTTGTACGAGGGGGAGATCAGCAGATATGAGCTGATGCTGCTTTCCATTTTGTCTTCCGCGGGCTGCGACGTTGTGCTGCTTTCGTATCAGGGAGATGCGGCCCGTTGCGGAATCGATCCTTCCGGCGACGGGTGCGAAACGTTTTTCGTTCCGGACGGCGAAGCGTTTCCGGCGTCTTTTTCGCTGAAATGGCTGCGGGAAAATCGAAAGGAGCAGATGAAACAGGCGCGTCTTTACGGTCCGGCTCCGCAGATTGCAGGCTGCACGAATGCATGGATTTCGGGAAAGGGATTTGCAGACGTTATGGCGGACGTTTCAGAGCGGGGCAATGATCCGAAGCTGTTTTATAACTGCTTTATCCGAATGAACGGCGTGGAAGATAAGCTGACGTATCAAAGCAGCCTGCAAGAGCTTTCGACTGTTCTGAAACGGGCCGGACGGAGGCTTTACGTTGCGGAGAACGGCATGGCGAAGCCTTCCGTAGAAGAAACAGGCGCCATTCAGAGAAAAGCGTATGATACAAAAGAGCAGATGCTTGCGGATTTATCCGCGTCCAATCTGAAACAAACGGGCAATCAGGAATTGCAGAGGCTGATGAAGAAAGCGTTTCTGGATGTTTTGCTGGAAGCGGCAAAAGAGCCGGAAATGCGTTTGAGCAGACTGACGAACCGCGCGGTTTACCTTCTGTGCTGGCTGAGGCGCTGTCAGAAAGCGTTGTTTGCGGGCTGGAAGATGCCGCAGGTCGGCTGCTTTATCTGCAATGGCGGCGGCATAAGCGATGCACAGGCGTTGTTTTTAAAATTTCTTTCGCGTCTTCCGGTTGACGTTTTGATTTTAAATCCGGGCCGGGATGCATCCGGCGGCATAACGGACGATGCATTGTATGAAATACACTATGGGGAGACGCTTTCTGCCGTGGCGTTTCCGGCGGAGGGCGTGCAGATGCAGGTGGGAACGGCGGCTTTCCATGCTGAGCGGGAGCTGGATACGCTTTTGTATCAGGACTCCGGTATGTATCGGAATCAGCAGTGTGTCCGGGCAGTTTCTGTTACGCTTCAGACGACGTATGAGGAAATTGGAATTCTCTGGAATCAGGAATTGAAGTATCGTCCGAACTTTAGTACAATAGAGAAAGAAGCAACGCTTCCGGTTATCTTTGCGAAGGTCTGCGGCGTAGAAGCGGGGCGGGTGCAGCCATACTGGTCCAAAATTCAGGCGCTTGTTACGGAAGACGTTCTGGTCATAAAGAGCGCGCCGTATATTGGGGCGGCCGATCCCAATCCCATCAAGGCGCATGCGGCGCAGTTTCTGAAAAATGGAAAGCTTCTGCGGGACAAAATCCGGGCGCATGCGGCGTATCCCTACGGCCTTTTGCGGGAGGAGATGCAGGAGCATATACTGGATAAGCTGCAGCTGTTAATTGACCGGAGGCTGATTGCGGGAACTTTTGAAAATGGCATGGAATATACCATTATTTCTACCGTTCTCAATTTAAAAAAAGAGATTGCGCGTCTGATACAGAAGTTTGATTTCACCAAAAAGAATCCGAAGCTGATTTTTATCAGCGTAACGGAGCGGGCGTTTTCCGCAGAAGACGCGATTCTGGCGGCTTTTTTAAATCTGGCGGGGTTTGATATTCTCTTTTTTGTGCCGACGGGATATCGCAGCGTGGAAGCATATTACAATCAGGATATTATGGAGGAGCATCAGGCGGGAGAATACCTTTATGATCTTTCTGTTCCCGATTTTGGCAGGACATCCTGCAAAACGCGCCCTTCCTGGCGTGAAAAATTATTTAAGAGAGGTAATTGATATGGGGCTTGATTTCAGTAAAACGGCAGTGCGGCAGCCACAGACGGCGCCGGAGGTCAAACATGAACTGGAAGTTGTGGAGCAGTACGATATTTCTGCGGACAGGCAGCAGATGAACGCAGACCTGGTCGGCTCTGCGGAAGTCGATGCGCTGGTCAGCACGATCGAGGTGAACAATCTGGAAACGATCGTATCGTTTGGCGCGCAGGCGGCGGAAGAGATTTCAAAGGCGTCAGACGTCGTGTTAAACAGCATGAATCTCTCGCAGCTGGACGATACGAGTGAAATGTTAAATACGCTGGCGAAGATTATGTCCAAATTTGACATTGAGGAGATCAAAGAAAATCCGGGACTGTTTGGAAAGCTGTTTGGGAACCTTCGAAAGCAGCTGGATAAAATTCTTGCAAAATATCATACTATGGGAGAAGAAGTGGACAAAATTTACGTTCAGCTCAAACAGTATGAATCCGAAATTAAGCAGTCCAACCGCAAGCTGGAGCAGATGTTTGACGCAAACGTCAATTATTACCATGAGCTTGTCAAATATATTCTGGCGGGCGAGCAGGGGTGCCGGGAGCTGGAAGCGTATATCGCGCAGCGGCAGTCGGAAATGGAGGCGTCCGGCGATATGTCGATTCAGTTTGAGGTGCAGAGCTTACAGCAGGCGCTTCTGATGCTGGAGCAGCGGACGCAGGACCTTCGTACGGCGGAAAGCGTGGCGATGCAGTCGGTTCCCATGATAAAGACGATGGCGTTTTCCAATATGAATCTTGTGCGAAAGATCAATTCCGCGTTTATTGTAACGCTTCCGGTCTTCAAACAGGCGCTGGCGCAGGCTATTATGCTGAAGCGGCAGAGGATTCAGGCGGAAGCGCTGCAGGCGCTCGATGAAAAGACGAATGAAATGTTAGTGAAAAATGCAAAGAATACGGTGGAGCAGTCAAAGATGACGGCGCGTATGGCGTCCGGCAGCTCGATCCGGATTGAAACACTGGAAACAACCTGGCGGACGATTGTAAACGGGATCGACGAGACGAAGCAGATTCAGGAAAATGCAAGAAAGCAGCGCATCGAAGATCAGGCAAGGCTTGAAACGATCAAAGCAGAGTTCAACAGGATGTATCATATGCCAAACAAACAAGTATAAGCGGAGGAGGTATTTGTTATGCCAATTAATTTATCAAAAGGACAGAAGGTGGATCTGACAAAAGGAAATCCCGGATTGAAAAACATTATGGTGGGACTGGGATGGGACGTAAACGCATTTGATTCCGGAGCGGACTTTGATCTGGACGCCGCGGCATTTTTGCTGGGCGACAATGCAAAATGCCCTACGGAGAAAGAATTTGTCTTCTATGGCAATCTTGCGCATCCGAGTGAATCCGTAAAGCATATGGGAGATAACTTAACCGGCGAAGGCGAAGGGGACGACGAGCAGATTCAGATTGATCTTTCAAAGATTCCGGCTAATATTTCCAAAATTGCGTTTACGGTTACGATCTATGAATCGGATGCAAGGAGGCAGAATTTCGGGCAGGTGTCCAATGCCTTTATTCGCATCGTGGATGAAGCCAGCGGACAGGAGCTGATCCGGTACGATCTGGGCGAAGATTTTTCGATTGAAACGGCCGTCGTTGTCGGAGAACTGTACCGGCACAACGGCGAATGGAAGTTTAATGCCATCGGAAGCGGCTTTCAGGGCGGTCTGGCTGCGCTTTGCAATCATTACGGCATTGAAGTAGCGTAAGCGGGGAGGTGGACGCATGTCAATCAGTTTACAAAAAGGGCAGAAGGTCAGCCTGTCCAAAGAGCATGCAGGGTTAGCCAACGTTTTGATCGGACTGGGCTGGGATGAGGCAAAGCGCTCCAGAGGGGGCTTTTTTGCGCCAAAGCCGCAGCCGATCGACTGCGACGCATCCGCGCTGCTGTTAAAGAACGGAAAGCTCACAGATAAGACGGATATCGTCTATTTTGGCAATCTGCAGCACAAATCCGGCACGGTCCGTCATATGGGCGACAATCTGACCGGAGCGGGCGAAGGGGACGATGAGCAGATTCTGGTGGATCTGGCAGGCATTCCGGCCGAATATGACAGAATCGTCATCGTCGTGAATATCTATGAAGCGGTAAAGCGCAATCAGCACTTTGGCATGATCCAGAATGCGTTTATCCGTCTTGTGGACGGCAGAAATAACAACGAGATGTGCAGGTACAATCTTTCCGAAAACTATCCGGGCATGACGGCGATGGTGTTTGGCGAAGTGTACCGGCACAATGGCGAATGGAAATTTAACGCCATAGGGCAGGCGACGAACGATCCCGGAATCGGCGCGCTTGCAAACAGATACGTCTAAACTCAGGAGGAATCAAATGAAATTTCAGGGACTTACCGATGCGGAAGCGGAGGCTATGCGCAGGGAGCACGGCTCTAATGAAATACCGGATTCGGAACCGACAACATTCTGGGAAGAGTTTAAAGAGACTTTTTCCGATCCGATGATTCGGATACTGCTCGCAATCGCCGCGCTGATGATTGTGATGTATTTCTTTGGCTATGCGGAGATTTATGAACCGCTTGGCACGATCGTGGCGGTGCTGATCGTCGCGTTTGTGTCGGCCAAAACAGGCGTGGCCAGCGATACAAAGTACAGGGAGTTAAAGGACAGCACAAAAAAAGAACAGTGCAAGGCATATCGAAACGGCATCGTAACCGTCATCGACGTGGACGACGTCGTTGTGGGCGACAAGGTGTTATTGCAGTCCGGCGATAAAATTCCGGCAGACGGCATTCTGATATCCGGCGCGCTTGCAGTGGATAATTCCGCCTTAAATGGAGAAGCGGAGGAATGTAAAAAATCCGAAGCGCCGGAGGGCTTTTCGCTTGCGGATGACATTACGGGCGATACGTTTGTAGACCGCCATTCTCTGTTTCGCGGCGCAGTCGTATTCGATGGAAACGGCGTGCTTGACGTGCGCAAAGTCGGTTTAAAGACGATGATGGGCAAAATGGCGGAGGAAATGCAGGAGCAGGAGCCGGATTCGCCGCTGAAAGTCAAGCTTGCAAAGCTTGCGGGACAGATTTCCACATTTGGCTATATTGGCGCAGTTGTGATCGCGGTACTGTATTTTGCCTATTTTATCGTGTCGGCCGGCGGGATTTCCGCCTACTTCGCAGCCGGCGCGGAGGCGGTGATAAAAGACATCGTCAATGCCGTTTCGCTTGCGGTCGTGATTATCGTATGCGCGGTGCCGGAAGGACTGCCGCTTATGATTTCTCTGGTGCTGATGCAGAATACAAGCAAAATGCTGGACCATAACGTGCTTGTCCGCAAAGCGGAGGGCATCGAAACGGCAGGTTCTCTGAATATTCTGTTCAGCGATAAGACGGGCACAATTACAAAAGGCAGACTGGAAGTCGTGGAGTTTTTTACCGCGGATGGAAAGACGGTTCCGCTTGGGGATTCCGATGGACAAAAAGAAGTCAGAGAGCTTGTCAATTTTGCAATTGGGAAAAACACGCAGTCCATGTTTGACGGAGAGCATCGCGTCATTGGCGGCAATGCGACGGATCAGGCGCTGATGAAGTTTATTGGAGAGACGACGTTTCGCGCGCTGGAAGCAGACGCAAAGCATGCGGTGACAAAGGCGCAGAGCTTTAATTCTACGAATAAGTTCAGTCAGGCGAGAATCGAAAGTCTTGGAAAGACGTTTTATAAAGGCGCGCCGGAGCGTCTGCTTGCAGCGGCTGTCAACTGTCTCGATGAACACGGGCAGGTGAAAAAAATAGATCCGGCGGTTTTGAATGCAAAGATCGACGCGCTTGCAGGGAAAGCGATGCGCGTGCTTGCGTTTGGATATTCCGAACGCGATCTGACCGAAAATACAATCAATGACGACATCGTGATCATCGGACTTGTGGGCATCCGCGACGACGTAAGGCCGGAGGCGAAAGAAGCGATTGAAGAAGTGCAGAATGCCGGGATTCAGGTCGTTATGATTACCGGAGACCGTCTGGAGACGGCCGTTGCAATCGCAAAAGACGCCGGGCTTTTACAGTCGGAATCGGATCTTGCCTTTTCTTCCGCGCAGCTCAACGAAATGTCCGATGATGCGCTCAAGGCTGTGATTCCGCAGATCCGCGTGATTGCAAGAGCGCTTCCGACCGATAAATCCCGTATGGTGCGGCTTTGTCAGGAAATGAATCTTGTCGTAGGCATGACGGGAGACGGCGTCAACGATTCTCCGGCGCTTAAGCGCGCCGACGTCGGCTTTGCAATGGGAAGCGGCACGGAGGCGGCAAAAGAAGCGGGGAAAATCGTTATTCTGGATGACAATTTCAAATCCATCAAAGACGCGATCTGGTATGGAAGGACGATTTACCATAATATATTGAAATTCTGCAAATTTCAGCTTGTCATCAATGTTGCAGCCGTCGTCGTCAGCGCGCTCGCGCCGTTTTTTGGCGTGGAAGAGCCGCTGAAGGTGACGCACCTTCTGTTTGTCAATCTGGTGATGGATGGGCTTGGCGCCATTATGCTTGGCAATGAGCCGGCGCTGCGGAAGTATATGGATGAGAAGCCGAGGAGAAGAGATGAGAGCATTGTAAGCAAAAAGATGATGGCGCAGATTCTTACGATGGGCGCATGGCTGGTCCTGATCAGCTTTCTGTATCTGAAGCTGCCGTTTTTCGTCGGATTGTTTGAAACGGAAGCGCAGCATCTGACGGGATATTTTGTGCTGTTTATCGTCAGCGCGCTCTTTAACGGATTTAATGTCAGAGACGATGCGTTTGGCATTTTTAAGGGACTGAATGAAAATACCGGGTTTTTAAAAGTGTTTGTTTTGATTCTGCTGGTGCAGGCGTTAATCGTCAATGCAGGCCTCGTTCCGTTTGCCGCATTTACCTGGATTGGCAATATGTTCAGCTGCGTGCCGTTTGGCATAAGCGGCTGGATTGCAGTCGCGCTTCTGGCGGTGACAATGATTCCTGTGGATTTGCTGCGCAAGCTGATCGTAAACAGGGGAGCCTGATATGATTTTGTTTGCCTGTGATCTGGACAACACGCTTTTGTACTCGTATCGCCGCAATATCGGAGCGGTGAAACGATGCGTGGAAGTTTATCAGAACCGGGAGATATCTTTTGTGACGGAGAAGACGCATGCGCTTTTGCGGGAAGCGCGAAGGCATACATGCGTCGTTCCGGTGACGACAAGGACCGAAGAGCAATATGCGCGGATTGATTTTGGCATGGAGGCGTTTCCCTGCGCGTTGACGTGCAACGGCGGCGTCCTGCTTTTGGATGGGGCGGAGGATGCGTCCTGGTACGCGCAGTCGCTTGCGCTTGTGGAAGAAAGCAGGGACGCGCTTGCGGTTGGAGAGGATCTGATGCGGCAGGACAAAAATCGTAATTTTGAAGTGCGCAATATCCGGGGGCTTTTCCTTTTTACGAAAAGTGAAAAGCCCCTGGCGTCTGCAAGGATGTTAAAAAGAGAGCTGCGGACGGAGCGGGCGGACGTCTTTACAAACGGGGCAAAGGTTTATCTTGTGCCCCGGAATTTAAACAAAGGAACGGCTCTGATGCGGCTTCGGAAACGGCTTGGGCCGGATCTTGTGATTGCGGCAGGAGACAGCGTATTTGACGTTCCGATGCTTTGTGAGGCGGATGTGGCCCTTGCTCCGGCAGAGTTAAAACAGCAGGCCGGATGCCCGGAATTTACGCGCTTTATGCCGGGCAGGGAAGTCTTTTCGGAAGAGCTGCTTTCCTTTGTTTTAAATTGCGCCGCATCCAAAAAAATTTCCGATATTGCTAAGGTAAATGAAAAAATAACCGATAAATAGTGTAAGAGCGAAGAAAACAGTTTCACATTTTTGATGTGAAATTTCATGGAAGAAAGGGGATGCTGTCATGCGTATAGAGACGTACAACCAGGTGGCGCAATTGTATCAGGGCAGTAAATTGGGAAAAGCGCAGAGATTATCCGGTTCTGCCATCGGACGTGACAAAGTGACCATCTCGCAGACAGGTTTTGACTATCAAATTGCAAAACGGGCAGTAGCAGAAGCTTCAGATATCAGGGAAGATAAGGTCGCTCAACTGAAAACAAGAGTGGAGTCAGGGAATTATCAAGTGGATTCTGGAGATTTTGCCGGCAAGCTGTTAGAAAAGTACAGAGCTTTGCAGAAATAAGCGCGTTTGGAAGAGAGGAATGCCAGTGGCCAGTTTAATGGATAATCTGATAGAAGTCCTGGAAGAAGAAAATGTTCAATATGAGAAGCTTGTGGATCTGGCGAAGCAGAAAAAGCAGGCGATCATCGGAGCGGACATAGCGGGGCTTGAAAAGATCACGGAGCAGGAACAGGAAATATCCAGCCTGCTTCGCAATCTTGACATTCGCAGGGACGTTGTTTTAAAAGATATGGGAGATGTTCTTGGAAAGGACTTTGAAGAGATGACCGTAACCAGGCTGATCGGATATCTTGAGCAGCAGCCGGCAGAACAGGAACGCCTTTCCGAGGTTCGTGCAAAAATCATGACGACCGGAAATGAGATGCGGGAATGGAACCGGAGGAATGAGGCGCTGCTCAATCAGGCGCTTGAAATGGTAGAATTCGATCTCACCTTGTTTCGAAGTATGCGGCAGGCGCCGGAAACGGCGAATTACAACAAAGATGCCTATAATACGGGAGATCTGCTGGGCAGCAGCGGATTTGATGCAAAACAGTAGCAGGGAGGAAGAATCATGGCCAATTCAATGGGAAGTTTGTTCATCGGGGAATCCGGGCTGAAAACAAGCCAGAACGCCCTGAACATGACTGCGAATAATTTTGCGAACGTAGATACGAAGGGGTATGTGCGCGAGCGGATTTTGCAGGAAGACCGACATTACGATACGTATCAGAGAACGGCGGCGATTGGTCCGTCGCAAACAGGCCTTGGCGTAGCGATAGGCGATGTCATACATGCCAGGGATATTTTTTTGGATAAATTGTACCGGACGCAGTCGGGGCGTTCGGGCTTTTATTCCACTACGTTTGAAGTGATTGCAGAAGTGCACACGCTGTTTCAGGAGCTGGAAGGGGAAGCGTTTCAGGAAACGCTGACCGGAGAAACGGGCTTTTGGGTGGCGTTTCAGGAATTCAGCAAGGATCCTTCAAACAGAACAAATCAGAATATGGTAATTCAGAAGGCCAGCATGTTTGAAAATCGGTCAAAAGCCATTTTCAACGGGCTGAAATCTTACCAGATGAATCTGAACCAGCAGGTTTCCGATGCGATAGACGAGGTAAACGAGCTGGGGAATACGATCTATGAATTGAATATGCAGATTATGAAGATCGAGGCGGGCGGCATAGAGACGGCGATGGATTTAAGAGATAAGAGAGATCTTGCCATCGACGAGCTTGCTTCGTATGGAGCGGTTTCGTGCAAGGAGCTTGCAAATGGAATTGTAAAAGTCAGCTTTGAGCACGTTTCGTTTGTAGATGAGGCGCACGTATATGAGATCGGAAAGCAGGTTGATCAGACGACGGGCTTTATCACGCCATACTGGCAGCATTTGTCCAATACGTCAAAAGGGCAGTACTATAAGGTGTACAATTCTGCGGAAGAGATTTCCACCGCGAATAAAAACGATGTAGGCTCTTTAAAGGCCCTGGTTTTTGGGCGTGGCGATAAATATGCGAACTTCCTGGATCTGGAAGGCGTATCCGTGGAGCAATACGACGATACGCTAGGCAATTCCGTTGTGATGAATATCGAGGCGGAATTCGATCATCTGGTGCATACGATTGTGACGAAAATCAACGATCTGTTCGCGCCGAACGTGACGCTGAATCAGACGATCACCGGTACGGATGAGAATGGTAATCGCGTGACATACGTAGCGGATGGAAAGACAAAGATTCTGGATACCGAAAACTGCTATGTCGCGGAAGACGAATCGCTGCCGCCGCAGGAGCTGTTTGTACGGACGGGCTGTTCCCGTTATACGACAGTTACCGGCGACGACGGAAAGACGTATTACATATATAATGCGGAAGATCCGACGGATACCGCGATGCAGTATACGACGGGAAGCATTCACGTAAATCCAAAGCTTTTAGAGAGCGAGTCATTGCTTCCGGCGTATTATCAGAGGGGCAGGGAAGATAATCTTTCGGTTGCGCATAAGCTTGGAGAGGATCTGGCAAAAATATGGGAAGAGGACATCATGCATTTAAGCCCGCATGATACGACGCCCTGCACGTTTGGAGAATTTTATCAGAAGATGGTGGGAGAGCTTGCGACGCTGGGCGATGTCTTTGGCTCGACAGCTTCCGGTCTGGAAGGAACCGCTCTGGCGACGGACAATTCGAGACAGCAGGTCATCGGCGTTTCTTCTGATGAGGAGCTGACGAGTATGATTAAGTTCCAGAATGCATACAATGCTTCCAGCAGGTTTATCAATGTAATCAGTGAAATGTTAGAAACTCTGATTTATCAGATGGGTTAAGGAGAGAGGTGATTCGGATATGCCATCGACATTTTTTGGATTAAATATCGCCGCATCCGCAGTCAATGCGTTTCAGGCGGCCATCAATACAACAGGAAATAATATCGCAAATGTGCAGACGAAAGGATATACGAAGCAGGTTGCGAACCGGGAGGCTTCGGAATCGCTTCGCGTGCATCAGAAATACGGGACGACGGGAAGCGGCGTTACGACGACCTCGATCAAATCCATTCGAAATACGTATTATGATACAAAATACTGGAAGAATCAGTCTTCCGTAGGACATTATGAGAGAAAGCTGACCTATCTGGAGCAGGTTGGGCGTTACTACGAGGATGACGGGATTGAAAATCCGGGTTTTAACACGATATTTGACAGTCTGTTCAATCAGATGAACGCGTTAATGAGCAATGCGGAAGATGAAAACGTGCGCAAGAATTTCATCAGTGAAGCGCAGATTTTCACTTCGTATTTTCAGAACGTTGCCAACGGCCTTTGCAGATTACAGAAAGACTGCAACGATGAGATCAAGATGCTGGTGTCCAACATTAATGCAAGTGCGGAGAAGATCGCGGCGCTGACGAAGCAGATCAATTCGATTGAGCTGCAGGGCGGCTATGCCAATGAGCTGCGGGACCAGCGTGCGCTTATCATTGACGAGCTTTCGGAAATTGTTCCGATTACCGTGGAGGAATCTCCGGTGACGAACAGCAATTACCCGGATATGTATCTGGGCGGGACCAATTACATTGTAAAACTGGATGGGCAGACGATTGTAAATACGTATGAATACAGGAAGCTTAGCTGTATACCCAGAGAAAATAAAATCAACCAGACGGATGTGGAAGGCTTATATGACGTGGTCTGGTCGGATACGGGAATGCATTTTAATATGAATGCGGACTCCATGGACGGTTCCCTGAAAGCCCTTATGGAAATGCGGGATGGCAATAATGCCGAAAACTTCCAGGGAAAAATCATCGGCGTGGAAGGCTCTTCCGTGAAAATCAGCCCGACAACCATGAAGACAGTGGAATCAATGACGATGGCGGAGAAGGGCGTAATCACCATCAAAAATAAAGAGTATACGTATTCCGGGTTTTCGGCGGAGCTGGATGAAAAAGGAAATGTCGTAGCTTATACGTTTACATTGGACCAGACGCTGGATTCGGCGCAGATCGCCGATCTCCAGGGCAAACAGGCGAGAATCGGAACAGCGGTTGACGCGATGGGCATTCCTTATTACATGAGCCAGATGAGCGAGTTCATCCGTGCGTTCAGCGAGCGGTTTAACGGATACCAGCAAAAGGGCGTGGATTTAAACAACGACCCGATGGGCGCGTTCTTCGTTGCAAGTAAATACGACGGCACGGAGTATGATTTCAAAGATCAGATCGTAGACGAAAACGGCGTAACGGATAAAACGTCTGTGATTACCTCGACGTCCAACAGCTATTATCAGCTGACGGCTTTAAATTTCATCGTGGCGGATGCGAGCGTGCGTGATTCGCGGATCTTTTCTACGACGGACGGCACACAGATTTCGGAAGACAATGTGGCTGCGCATGATATTGTAGAGGCGATGCTGAAGCTTAAGACAGATGTGAAAATGTTCCGCGGCGGAAGCGCTTCGGATTTTCTGAAATGTATTTATTCCGATATTTCGATTGATGCGGAGAAATCTGAGATGTTTCTGGAAAACTTTACGGATATTTCAAGCTCGATTACCAGTCAGCGGCTGTCCGTATCGGGCGTTGACGAGGATGAAGAGGCGCTGGATCTCGTCAGATTCCAGAATGCGTATAATCTGGCTGCGCGTATGATGCAGTGCATGGCGGAAATGTATGATAAATTAATCAACGGAACTGGCGTATAGGATTTGCATTGACAGGAGGTAGAGTATGCGAATAACAAATAATATGATGGTCAAAAATACGACTGCCAATATCAACGGCAATAAAGTCAATGTAAATGCCTTGAATTTGCAGATGTCGTCTCAGAAAAAGATACAGCATCCGTGGGAGAACCCCGTAATTGCCGTTCGCTCGCTGCGCTTGAGGAGCACGCTCAGTGAAATTAATCAGTACTATGAAAAAAACATTCCGGACGCGCAGGCATGGCTCGAGGCGACGGAAACGGCGATCAAAAATATGAATAAAATCCTGACGGACGTTAAGACGGAATGCGTAAACGGCACGAACTCTTATTTGACGGCAGATGACAGAAATACGATTTTAAAGAATCTGACGGCGTTAAAGACGCAGCTGTATTCGGAAGGCAATGCGGATAACGCGGGCAGGAAGATTTTTACCGGCTATAAGACGAATTCCAATCTTACGTTTATGAAAGATGAACCGGATACGGTGTATCGCATTTCACAGAAATTTTCCTATAAAGATCTGGAAGAGCATGCATATTACAGCGGGTCCGTTGAGGTGCCCACGACGGTTACCGACGTAGAGAAAACCAATTTGATTCCGGAGATTTCAAAGGATATGAACTATCGTATCCGTCTGCCGTATGACGATGTGGACCGTATTGTCGGATCAATCAAAATAAATGACAAGGACGGAAATCCCATTGGCGGATGGACGCTGAAGAATCCTCCGTACGAATCGGAAGAAGAGTGGGAAGAGGCTGTCGGCGCAAAACGGATCGAGGACAAATATGAAGTCAGACTGATCAAGAGCACGGGAGAGCTGGTATTTGGAAGCGGCGTGGCGGAATTGATCAATTCGGGGCATGCTACGATTGAATTCAATTATGAAAAGACGGGGTTTGACAAAGGCGACCTTCGTCCGGAATATTATTACAATTGCAGCGACAGGACGGACGCGAACAATACGATCAACTATACCAAGTATGATGCGGATGGCAATAAGATTTACGAAGACATCAAATACACGGTTGCCCTGAATCAGACGCTGACGATTAATTTACAGGCGGATGAATTGTTCGATATGAGCATTTATCAGGACGTTACGGAGATGATCGACGCCGTGCAGGCGGCAATCAATGCGCACGATAAAGTTGACAGGCTCAAGCAGATGAAAGACGAAGCGCAGTTTGCCGGATGCGTGGAGGAAGTGGAGGAATGGCTGAAGGCTGCGCAGGCGGAAGCGGATTATGCGGACAGCCGTCTGACGGATCTCTACAGTGCGGGCATCGGCAAATTTGACAAATACATGGAGACGCTCAACATTGCCTATACGGAAATCGGCGCAAGAGGAGACCAGCTGGAAATGACGGAAGCGCGAATCAGCAATTTGCAGCTGACGCAGGAGGAGCTGAAATCCTGTAATGAAGACAAGGAGCTTTCAGACGTCATGATTGAGTATACGGCAGCGTTCAATGCATACCAGGCATCTCTGCTTGCAGCGGCCAAGATCGAGAAACAGACGTTATTGGATTATATTTAAAGCGAGGTAGACATGAAAGCAGACACAAGACTGTTTGGAGAAATTGAAATAGAGGATGCGAAAATTATATATTTAGAACAGGGAATCATTGGATTTCCGGATCTTAAGCATTTTACCCTGATTTTTGATTCCGAGCGTGAAGAGAAATCCAGCATTATGTGGCTGCAGTCCATGGATGACGGACAGATTGCCATACCGGTTATGGAGCCTTCCGGTCTGATTGCGGATTATAACCCTACCGTAAACAACGAGCTTTTGGAGCCGCTTGGAGAACTGAATTCGGAGAATATGTATGTCCTTGTGACGGTGACGGTTCCAAAAGAAATTGAAAACATTTCCGTCAATTTAAAGGCGCCGGTGATTGTAAATACGGACACAAACCGGGGATGCCAGTTGATCGTGGAAGATGATTATGCGGTCAGGTATCAAATTTATGATCTGATTCAGAATGGAAAAAAGAAGGCGGGTGAATAGATATGCTGGCATTGACCAGACGAAAAGGAGAATCCCTTGTAGTAAACAACAATATCGAAGTGACGATACTTGAGATTCGGGGAGATCAGATTAAAATCGGCATCACTGCGCCCAGGGAAGTGCCGATTTATCGGAAAGAGGTTTACCTGCAGATTGAAGACGAGAATAAGGCTGCGCTGCATCCGGACGGAATGGACGCGTTGAAAAAGTTGTTCTAATATTCTTTCGCATAATTTCCGATATATAATACAAAATAAAGGAACAGATAAAATCACACGGAGGTGGTTGGCTATGGCAGTTGGGGCAGTACCAAATCCGTCTGCAGCATGTCAGGGAAGCGTGCAGGCAGCGGACGCGCCGGAACGGACGCCGGAAAAAGCGACGGTTTTTCGCATGCCGGAAGTGAAACAGGCAGAGCGAAGCGGGCAAAATACGTTCGTATCCGGTCAGGAAGGGGATGGTGGAAGCAATTCTGGAAATCCCGTTGCATATATGGGAACTGAAGCAATGAAAAAAGCGGTAGAAGAGATCAACCGCAACGCAAAGAACTCGGAAGCAATCTTTGGCGTGCATGACAGAACGAATCGTATTACGATCAAAATTGTGGATAAGGACACCAAAGAAGTCATCAAAGAATATCCGCCGGAGAAAACGTTGGATATGATTGCAAAAGTACTGGAAATGGCAGGATTGATGGTGGATGAAAAGAGATAGGAGGAGATAGCATGCCCATTCGAATTACAGGTTTGAATTCAGGATTGGATACGGAAGCGCTCATATCAGAGCTGGTATCCGCATACCGTACGAAGACACAGAAGTACACGAAAGCGCAGACAAAGCTGTCCTGGAAGCAGGACATATGGAAAGGCTTGAACAGCAAGGTTTCCGCTTTTTACAGCAAATTGACGAATATGCGCTATTCCGCTGCATATAACATTCGGACGGCGACGATTTCAGATGCGACGAAAGCGACAGTCAGCGCGTCTTCGTCGGCAATTAACGGAACCTACAGCGTGAAGGTGGATCAGGTTGCAAAGTCGGGATATCTTACCGGCGGTCAGCTGGACCGTTCCATTACAGAGAAAAGCACACTGGCGGATCTGGGCTATACGGGCGGTGACGGCACGATCACCGTTGGCGTAAACGGCAAGGCAAAGGATATTGCGGTAAGCGGTGATACGACGATTGAAAGCTTTATCAAATCGTTAAACAATGCTGGCGTAAAAGCGAGCTTTGACGCTACGCATCACAGAATTTACGTAGCTTCTTCCAAGACAGGAAAAGACAACGATTTCTCTCTGACCGGAAGCGACGCAGACGGCTCTTCGGCTTTGGCGAAGCTGGGCTTAAGCGTAAAGGGTTCGGCAGCGGATACGGAAATATATAAGCAGTGGGAATCATATGCCGTATATACGGGCGGCGTATATGATGAAGCGGCGACGAAGAGCAAAATCGAAGCGATGCTGGAAGAGGTGCGGAAAGCGCCGGATACCATCCGGAATAATACGGCGCAGATCAATTATGCGAATGCATACGAGCTGCGGGATAAGGTTACAACGGATAAGCTGTCCAATCTGACTGCGGACGAGAACGATCAGTTTCATACGCTTTTAAATGAAAGCAAGCTGAATAACGTATACATTGACGCCAATGGCAATCTGTATGACAAAAAGGCGGATGGCACTTATACGGCAAGGGATGAGAATAAAACAAACTATACGCAGGCGGAGCTGGATGCAAACGGCATTACGCTGGAAGAAGGCGCAGCGAAGCTGGAGGAGCTGGAAAAGAAAGCCGGCTTCACCAAAGTGGTAGAAGAGAAGAAGCCTGACGGTACGGTAGTGTCGAAGACGGTCGTAGACACCTCCGCTGTTAAGGCGTATAAGAACGCTCTTTCTACGATTGATTCCTATGAGGCGGTAGATGCAAACGGCGTACAGACAAATGCGGCGGAGATCGCAGCTGTGCAGGCGGCATATCAGAATGGCAATCTGGACACGATGGTTGCCGATCTGCAAAAAGAAATAGGCGATGCGCAGAAGACGTTAAAGGATCATGCGCTTTTGGATAACAAAGACTTTACGGCAGAGAGCGTTACGGCAAAAATCACAAATGCGGTCGGCGTTCTGAATAATACCATTACGCCGGAATACAGTCAGGGAGCGACGCGCGTGGACGGCCAGAATGCGATCGTTTATATCAACGACGCAATATACGAATCCGATACCAATCAGGTTACGGCCAACGGGCTTACGATCAATGCGCTGGCAAAGAGCGAAGAACTGACGGTTACGGTAGGAAATAATACGCAGGGACTTTACGATAAGATCAAGGACATTATAAAAGATTACAATGAACTGATCAATGAGATGACGAAGCTGTACAATGCGGATTCTTCCAGAGGATACGAGCCGCTGACGAGTGAGGAGAAGGATTCTCTGACCGATACGGAAGTGCAGGAGTGGGAGAAGAAGATCAAAGATTCCCTGCTGCGCCGGGATGATTCGCTTGGCAGCCTGTTGAGCGGCATGACGGCAGCGATGCAGAAATCGTTCAATATCAATGGAAAGAATTACAGCCTTTCCAGCTTCGGCATACATACGCTTGGAATTTTAAAATCTGCGGACAATGAGCAGAATGCATTTCATATTGACGGAGATTCGGATGATACGCTTACGAGCGGCAATAAAGATAAGCTGATGGAAGCGCTGACGAATGATCCGGATACCGTTGTTGAATTTATGAAACAGCTGACAAGCGGCGTATATGACGTAATCAATAAGAAGATGAGCTCTACTTCCGTGAGCAGCTTTAACAATGTATATAATGACAAAGAGATGGCAAGGGAATACAGCGATTATACGAAGACCATCAGCAAATGGGAAGAGAAGCTGCAGAAGATGGAGGACTCTTATTACAAGAAATTCGCGGCAATGGAATCTGCGCTTGCTACGCTGCAGAGCCAGCAGTCGTATCTTGCGAGCCTGTTTGGAGTTTAATTCATATTGCATTGTCATATAAACAGGGAGGTTATCCATGACAAACAAACAGGGATATGCAGCATATGCAAACAACAGGATTATGACCGCGACGCCGGCGGAGCTGACGCTTATGCTTTATGAGGGCGCGATCAAGTTCTGCAATATTGCAATCGACGCCGTTGAAAAGAAAGATATTGCAAAAGCACACAACAATATCGTAAAAGTGGAACGTATAATTGAAGAATTTGTCGCTACGTTGAATCATAAATATCCGGTGGCAAAGGATTTTGAGAGTGTTTATGCATATCTGAGCCAGAGGCTGGTAGAGGCGAATTTAAAAAAAGACAGAGAAATTCTGGAAGAAATTCTGGGACATTTGCGTACGATGCGTGATACGTGGAAAGAAGTTATGCGCCAGGCCGGCGCAGGCAGATAATCAGTCAGGAGGCGGGAATGGAAGCGGATTATATCAAAATCATGGTGGAGAGCCTTGAAAAAAAACGGGATATTCTGGATAAAATTACAGAGCAGAACCGTCAGCAGAAGCTGCTGCTTTCAGACCCGAACCTTTTGCCGGAGGATTTTGAAAAGAATATGGAAAACAAATCCCGTCTGGTGGAGCAGTTAAATCTGCTGGACGAAGGATTTGAACAGATGTTTGAGCGGGTAAAAGAGACGCTTCAGGGCAATCGGGAGCAGTATGCGGCTGAGATTGCCGCGATGCAGGAGCTGATCCGGGACATAACGGCGAAGACGAATGCGATTCAGGCGCAGGAGGTTAGAAACCGGGAAGACGTAACCCGTAAGTTCGCGGAAGTGCGCGATCAGGTAAAGGGCGTCCGCAACAGCCAGAAGGTAGTGCGGCAGTATTACCAGAACATGGTGAAGCAAAGCAGCTTTTCCGCTCAGGTGATTGATAATAAAAAGTAAGATGAAAATTTTGCTTTTTAGTATAAAGTATCGTGACAATCGTCCGATATATATTTCAAGTAAACAAGATAACAATTGTTACTTGAGAATGGGAATCTGACCGGAGCATATGCCCGGAAAGAGGAGCGTTCTACATCAAAACAAATTTTGCAGCATGGAAGCTGCGGTATATTCAAGGAGGAAAAACACATGGTAGTACAACACAATCTTACAGCAATGAACTCTAACAGGCAGTTAGGCATCACGACGGGAAGCCAGGCAAAATCATCTGAGAAATTATCTTCTGGTTACAGAATCAACCGTGCAGCAGACGATGCGGCAGGATTGACGATTTCTGAGAAGATGAGAAGCCAGGTTCGCGGATTGAACAGAGCTTCTACCAATGCACAGGATGGCATTTCCTTAATTCAGACGGCTGAAGGCGCATTGAACGAAGTTCACTCGATCTTACAGCGTATGAACGAGCTTGCAGTTCAGGCTGCAAACGATCCGAACACGACGGCTGACAGAGGCGCAATTCAGTCTGAGGTTGACCAGCTGACATCTGAGATCAACAGAATCCAGTCTACGACACAGTTCAACACGATGAACCTGTTAGACGGAACCTTTGCATCGAAGAATCTTCAGGTTGGTTCTCTCAAAGGACAGAAGATTACGATCTCCATCGGCAATATGAATGCTTCGTCGATCGGCGTAAAGAGCCTGGATGTTGGCAGCTTCTCAGCTGCTGGAGACGCAATCGATGCAATCGCAGGCGCTCTGTCCGTAGTATCGGCACAGCGTTCCGCACTCGGCGCTCTGCAGAACAGATTAGAGCATACCATTGCTAACCTTGATGTAGCGGCAGAGAATACACAGGCTGCTGAGTCTCGTATCCGTGACACGGATATGGCTGCTGAGATGGTTGAATACAGCAAGAACAACATCCTCGCTCAGGCAGGACAGTCGATGCTTGCTCAGGCTAACCAGTCTACACAGGGCGTATTATCCTTATTACAGTAATTTGGAGCTACATAAAAGAGCCGGCATTCGCGTGCCGGCTCTTTTTCATGGAAGAATGCCGTGAAAGAAAAAACGATGGGCAAACGCTTCAAAAGCTGATCCGGGACAAAACGGCGAAAAATAAAAATAAAAATTTTGCTTTTTTGTATAAAGTATCGTGACAATCGTCCGATATATATTTCAAGTAAACAAGATAACAATTGTTACTTGAGAATGGGAATCTGACCGGAGCATATGCCCGGAAAGAGGAGCGTTCTACATCAAAACAAATTTTGCAGCATGGAAGCTGCGGTATATTCAAGGAGGAAAAACACATGGTAGTACAACACAATCTTACAGCAATGAACTCTAACAGGCAGTTAGGCATCACGACGGGAAGCCAGGCAAAATCATCTGAGAAATTATCTTCTGGTTACAGAATCAACCGTGCAGCAGACGATGCGGCAGGATTGACGATTTCTGAGAAGATGAGAAGCCAGGTTCGCGGATTGAACAGAGCTTCTACCAATGCACAGGATGGCATTTCCTTAATTCAGACGGCTGAAGGCGCATTGAACGAAGTTCACTCGATCTTACAGCGTATGAACGAGCTTGCAGTTCAGGCTGCAAACGATCCGAACACGACGGCTGACAGAGGCGCAATTCAGTCTGAGGTTGACCAGCTGACATCTGAGATCAACAGAATCCAGTCTACGACACAGTTCAACACGATGAACCTGTTAGACGGAACCTTTGCATCGAAGAATCTTCAGGTTGGTTCTCTCAAAGGACAGAAGATTACGATCTCCATCGGCAATATGAATGCTTCGTCGATCGGCGTAAAGAGCCTGGATGTTGGCAGCTTCTCAGCTGCTGGAGACGCAATCGATGCAATCGCAGGCGCTCTGTCCGTAGTATCGGCACAGCGTTCCGCACTCGGCGCTCTGCAGAACAGATTAGAGCATACCATTGCTAACCTTGATGTAGCGGCAGAGAATACACAGGCTGCTGAGTCTCGTATCCGTGACACGGATATGGCTGCTGAGATGGTTGAATACAGCAAGAACAACATCCTCGCTCAGGCAGGACAGTCGATGCTTGCTCAGGCTAACCAGTCTACACAGGGCGTATTATCCTTATTACAGTAATTTGGAGCTACATAAAAGAGCCGGCATTCGCGTGCCGGCTCTTTTTCATGAAGGAATGGCGTGAAAGGAAAAACGATGGGCGAACGAACGTTGCAGGAGGAAATCGATGCTGTGAGCGTCATACTGTATCAAAACAGGGAACAGGAAGCGCTGGAGCAAATCGGGCCTCTTTTTGGAAAACTGAAAGCAGTTTCCGACGCTTTACTGCAAACAAACGAAGACAGAGAACAGATAGAGGCTTTCGTTTCTGAAATGTATAAGGTTCTGCTGGAAGCGTACAGACAGAAGGATTTGCTTGGCATGGCGGATTGTTTGCAGGAGAAAGCGACATTGGCTGCAGAATTGTATCAGATCAAATTTCAGGCGGGAAAATAGAAGATGGAAAAATGGAAAGAAAATGTCAAAGCGCTGGCATTTAAAAATAAATTACTGGCAGATGAAATCGAACAGCTGATTGTACAGGATGCAGTCCGGGATGTGAAAACGACAGAGCTGGAAAACGGCAGAAAAGTCATGACGGTGGAAAGAGATGATTATGTCTGGCATTTAAACAGCAGACTGGATCCGGAGGGGGCTGCCGGACTGTATGCGGATCGTTATGAGATACGTCCCTTTTATCGTTATTTTATCTTTGGATTCAGCGACGGGCTTGCAATCCGGAAGCTTTTGCGTAAATGCGATGCAAGCAATGTCCTGGTGGTCTGCGAACCGAACAAAGAAATCCTGGCAGAGGCGCTGCGTCAGTATGACCTGAAAGAGCTTTTGATGGATGAGCGCGTATGGCCCTGCGTGTTTGAAGGCTGGGAGGCGCTTTGTCATGTTATTTTTAAAACGATTGAGTATAGTTACATCAAGCTGCTGGAATTTTGCATTTTGCCGGGATATGACGTGCTCTATCCCAAAGAGTGCGAACAATTTATGGATGAAGTAATCGATCAGGTAAGAAACGAGGTTGTCAATAAAGAAACGAGCAGGCATTTTGGAAGAAGCATTCCGCATAACAAGCTGTTCCATATGAGGCATATGATCGGACAGAGGAATGTTGGCCAGATACGAAATGAGCTGCAAAAAACAGGGATAGAAGGCATACCGGCCATTATTATATCGGCGGGGCCTTCGTTGGATAAAAATATAAAGGAAGTAAAAAAAGCAGAAGGAAAAGCGTTCATTTTTGTCGTAGACGCTGCGCTTCGGACCGTGGTGCGCGAAGGCATACGACCGGATCTGGTCTGCACCATTGACGCAAATGCGCCGGAACGTTTTCTGGATACGGGGAAAAAAGAACATTTTCACTGGTCGTGCGGATGCCTGTCGAATCCGCATGCAGTCCAAACCTATATGGATAAAATATTCTATCGCGATCCGATTGAAGCATGGTGGAATGAAAGCGTGCAAAAGGAAATGGACTTTGCGTTTCCGAAAATCGAGTCTGCGGGCTGTGTGTCGGCAGAGGCGTTTCAGATTGCGCTTTATCTGGGATTTCAGACGATTATATTGATCGGACAGGATCTGGCGTTTACCGGCGGACAGTCGCATACGGAAGGGATCAAGGGCATTCTTGGCGATAACGACGCCTATATTAACGATCGGTATCTGGTAGAGGTGCAGGATGCGGAAGGAAACCCTCTGACGACGGATTTTCAGATGAGCCAGTATAAGCTGTGGTTTGAAAAAAAGATTGCATTGCTTGGGACGCGGGTGCGCGTAATCGATGCGACGGAAGGCGGAGCGAAGATCGAAGGGGCGGAAATCCTGACGCTGAAAGAGGCGATTGCACAGGAATGCAGACGGGAGCAGGACATGTATGAACGGATGGATAAAATGCCGCCTCTGTTTGATGAAGCGCAGCAGGAGCGTCTGTTCAAAAAATTGTATGAGCTGGAAGCGCTGAAGGAAGAGTTTAAGCTGCATCTGGAAAAGGGCATACGGATGGAGCGGGAGCTGAAAGAGAAAGCAAAAACCATAAAGCCCAGAGAAATCGCAAAAAGGCTCAAAGAGGTTACGCAACAGAATGAGATTATTGCAAAGCATCCGTTTAGCGAATGGATCATTATGTATGCCGGCGATGCGGAGCTCGAAATGAAGAACAGCATTCTGACGGAAGAAGACATGGGCATCGAAGACATTATGGAGAGAAGCATCCGGCTGCTTCAATCGTACCAGGAAGGCATGCCTTTGTTTGAGGAGGACTACAGGGAGATGCTTATGGAAGCGCCGAAAGGATTGTCTGCGCCCGGTGTATAAACGTATGCGATTCGGCCATTTTGCCGGCAGCGTTTGCGGCAATCTGAAGCCGTTCTGATTCGTGCGACAGATAGTAGCGGATCTTTTTCAGGCAGTCGTCCTCGCTTTCATAATAGACGAAATCCTCGCCCGGAAGGAACGCGTCCATAAAATCTGACTGGTAATTGGTCAGAAGAAATGCGCCTGTTCCCATAATGTCCATGCAGCGAAGCGGAATGCCGGAGCAGATGCTTTTCAGAGAGATATTCAGATTGATGCGGCTGCTTAAAAAGACGAGGGGCATATCGTTGTAATATTCCACCGAACCCATAAACTGCGCGTCCGGGAGCAGCGGAGACGGTTTGTGGGTATACAGCTTTAACGGGAACTGAGCGGAAATTCTGTTTAGAAGGGAGATCCGCTCGTTGCTCGTTATTTTTCTTGCAAGAAAATAATTGGCATAGACCCAGGAAGGGCGTTCCGTTCCGTCCGGCATGGGCGTATAGGGAACGGACGCCTGCAGTTCTTTTAAAAGAGCAGGATGCAGAAGCTCTTCCAGAAAAAAGGAACCATAGATATTCTGCTGCGCTGACATGATGGCGTTAAGATAGCCTTTTGCATAGTCGGAAAGGCCGGTTAAACGGTCAAAAAAATTGTGATCTTCGTTGTAAAGGGAGCCGACGAACGATACGTCAGAGCGCAGACGTTCCATCAGCGCAGGAGGAACGCTGTGCGCGCGCAGACGATCGACATTGGCCGCCAAAGGCAGATAATAAACGGTTTTGACGCCGGCGTCTTTAAACTGGCGATATGTCGCCTGATCGAACAGAAACACATAATTGCAGGGCTGTATCAGCGTGCAGGAATACAGCGCTGCCAGAGGGCTGTCGTACACGTAGGAAACGTATTTTAAATTGTGCCGTTTGCAGCAGTTGGAGAGGATTGGAAAATAGTTGAAGGAAAATACAAAGTCATACGTTTCTCTGGAAACGGCTTCGTCAAACGCGCGCGCATAGGCCGCGTTCTGCCGTTCGTTGTAACCTTCGTGGAAAAACAGGCTGCAGCTGGCGCCACAGGCTGCAAACGCATCCAGCATGTCCTGCTTTGCAAATGCGGGGGAGTCGAGGAAAAGAATTTTCATAAGCGGGCCGTCCCTTTCTATTGTGGCGGATTTGTAATGCCAAACGCGAAGGAAAGCATCTGAAGGATGCGCTCTGGATAATTGTGGAACTGCTTTGCTTTTTCATAGCCGCAGCGCGCAATTTCTTCGCGGTCTTTGTCATGGGTGAGATAGTATTCCGTTTTTTCCAGCAATTCGTCTTCGCTTCCGTAGCAGTCTAAGTCCGTGCCGGGCGTAAAATAATCGCATAATTCGCTCTGGTAATTGGTCAGCAGGAAGCCGCCGCAGCCAAGTATGTCAAAAATACGCAGCGGAAGTCCCTCGCGGATGGATTTGGAAGTGATGTTCAGATTGATTTTGCTGTAATGAAAGATCAGGGGCATTTCCGTAAGCGTTTTGGCAAGTCCCCGGTTCCTTACGGGAAGCCCTTTCGTGTCGCTTCCCGTGTAGAGGTCAACCGAAAAGCGTCTGCCGAGAACCTGCATCGTGCGTATGCGCTCTTCGGCGGAGATTTTGGCGCAGAGGTAAAGCTGCGCCATAGCCGCACGGTCGTTGCGGACGGCGCTTTGCGGCGGAGTGTAGAAGCCGGGCAGATGACGGCGAAATTCCTCCACAATTTCATCATTCAAAAGCTCTTCCAGAAAATAATAGCCGTAGATATGACGCTGCGCGGCCATAAGCCCTTCCAGATAGCCGGTCAGATAGCCGGATGCGCCGTGCAGTCGGTCGTAAGGGCACTTTTCCGTATAGAGAGAGCCGACAAACGATACGTCGCTTTTATAGTTTCGAATGGAAGAGGCGGACGCATTTTGAATAACGGCATTCCAGCGCGCCGGATTCGTCGCAAGCGGAAGGTGGAAAACGCAGTCGGGATTTCTGGGATGCGTCTCGTTGTACTGCGCTCTGTCAAAAACAAAAATGCGGTTGCATTTGTTTTCAATGGAGTGCGACCACAGATCCATCACGGGGCAGTCCACCGTCTGACAGAGATAGAGTATACCGTAAATCTTGCAGACTTCTGAAATGAACGGATAAAAATTAATGCTGAATACGAAATCATAAGAATGCGAGGAAAGCGCTTTGTGCAAAAGTCGGACGCGGTCGGCGTCCGGGATGTTTTTGTCGTATATTTCGTCGGTCAGCTCCGATACGGCATTGCCAAGCTCCAGAAAACCGGCGATAAAGTCCGGCTCGCAGATGCTTCCGTAGCGATAAAACAGGATATTCAAAGAAAATCACCTCGTTTCATGTTGTCAAAAACCTGTAATCATTATATACTAAATGGTAGACGGGCAACAAGCCTAAAATGAGGAAAAATCCGGATAAAAGGAGAGATTACAGGATGTTAAACGGAAAGACGATTTTAATTACGGGGGGAACCGGCTCGTTTGGCCATGCGTTTACGCGGTATGTGCTTTCACATTATGAACCGAAGAAGATTATTCTCTATTCCAGAGATGAATACAAGCAGTTTCTGATGCGCAATCAGTTTCAGGAATACGGAGAAAAGCTGCGCTTTTTTATCGGAGACGTCAGAGACAAAGAGCGGCTTTTGCGCGCGTTTGACGGCGTGGATTACGTGGTGCATGCCGCGGCCTTAAAACAGGTGCCCGCATGCGAATATAATCCGATGGAAGCGGTGAAGACGAATATCAACGGCGCGATGAATATTGTGGACGCGGCCCTGGATCGCGGCGTAAAGCGGGTTGTGGCGCTTTCAACAGACAAGGCGGTGAATCCGATCAATCTCTATGGCGGAACGAAGCTGGTGTCCGATAAGCTGTTTATTGCGGCGAATGCCTATGCAGGCGCCAAAGACGTCTGCTTTTCGATTGTGCGGTATGGAAATGTGGCGGGCAGCAGAGGATCGGTGATTCCGTTTTTTCGGAACCTGATTGCGGAAGGGAAGACGTCGCTTCCGATTACGGATTACCGTATGACGCGGTTCTGGATCAGCCTGGAAGAGGGCGTGCAGCTTGTCATCAAGGCGCTTTCGGAGGCAAAAGGCGGTGAGACGTTTATTTCAAAGATTCCGTCGTTTCGGATTACGGATCTTGCGCAGGCGCTGCTGCCGGGCTGTGAGATGCCGGAGGTTGGAATCCGCGAGGGAGAGAAGCTGCACGAGGTGATGGTGACAAGAGAAGATTCCATGCTTGCCTATGAATATGAAAAGCATTACATCGTTTATCCGCATTTTGAGTGGTGGAAGGAGGAGCAGATTCTGGCCGGAGGAAAACAGGTGGCGCCGGGATTTGAATACAGCTCCGGAACGAATACGGAATGGCTTTCTACGGAAGAGATTGCGCAGAGGCTGAGCGGCATATGAAAAAGATCGTTTTTTTAAAGGATGCGGAAGAAAGAGAGAAGCGGTTCCTCGAGCTTTTGTTTGATGAAAAGCGGGCAAGAGGCGTGTTTTTCATACCAAAAGAGGCGATACAGGAAGCGGGCGGCAAGAACAGGAAAATCCGGGCGAAGCGGCAGTACGAATGGCTGCTTCGCCTTGCAGATTTTGGCTATGCAAAGACGGAGGAATGGGCGCCTGACGCGGAGGATGCGTCCCGCTATGTGAGGCTTTCCGATGTAGACGAAGGATCGGAGTGGGACGGGATCTGCGCGGACTGCTATATTATATCGAAATATAAAGACAGACTGCTTGCAAACGGCTGCTTTGACGTGGCGGCAGAGAGCGTGCTGTGCGCTGCGGACGCCATCGGAAGGCAGCAGGAGGCGGCGGCCTGTCTGGAGAGCATGCTGCGGCGGGGAGCGGAATACGACGCGATCGACGATGATGTGCAGCCGATTCTGCTTTATAAGGGAGAAGCGATCTGCCACAATGTGCTGAATGTCTTTGCAGAGCAGTTTGGCGCGGCGCTTGCGGAACAGGGGAACCGCGTGGAATATTTTGACCTGGAGGAAGGGGGCGCGGATGCGCTGACATCCCTGATCGGCAGACATTTTAAAGCGGTGATTGGCATGCAGACATGGGCGTTCAGCGTGAAGATGAAAGATCAGGACGTCTATCTGCATGATCTGGTGCATGCGCCGCTTTATAATTTCGTGTTTGACCATCCAATCTGGGTCAAACGCCATCTGATGCAGTCGCCCAGGAAGCTTTCCGTGCTGACGCTCGATCGGAATTATCTGGCGTTTGTGGCGCGGTATTATAAAAGAAAGGCGTTTTTGCTTCCGCCGGCCGGCTGTATGCAGGAGGAAAAGCGTCAGAGCAGACGTTATGACGTTTCGTTTGTCGGTGTGTACGGCGATTACCTGCATGAAGTTCTGCTGATTCATCAGATGGAGCGAAAGCTGCGGTTTCTTGCAAACCGATTTCTCCTGATTCTTCGCAGGCATCCGAACCTTGCGGCGGAAGCGGCGTTTCACAGGACGCTGCAGCATTATGGGATCATTTATGAGGAGGATACGTTTCTGGAATTGTTTTATGAGGTGAGGCGGACGGTTTACTGCGCGATGCATTATTATCGGTATCGCGTGATCAAAGCGCTGCTGGATGGCGGGATACGGGTAGACGTATTTGGCGACAGCTGGAAGGGCAGTCCGCTGTATCATCACCCGAATCTGATCTGTCACGCGGATGTGACGCCGGAAGAGAGCGCAGCGGTTTTTTCCGATTCAAAGCTGTCGCTGAACGTTATGTCGTGGCATAAGCGCGGCTTTACGGAGCGCATGGCGGGCATTCTGCTGTGCGGGGCTGTGCTTGTGACGGATGCGACGGCATATTTGGAGGGAAGCTTTCGGGATGGAGAAGATCTGATCGTGTTTGACCTTGCGCAATCAGACCGTCTGCCGGAGCGGATACGGGCGTATCTGAATGCGCCAGAGCAGCTGGAGGACATGGCCAAAAGAGGGCGCGATAAGGCGGAGGCTTTTCATACGTGGGATTGCAGGGCAGAGGAATTTCTGAAAAAAATTATGGAAGGGGGTAATGAGTGGACTGAGTTAGAGGGGATGCTTCTGGAACGAAAGACCTGCACGAAGGCGGAATATTATGCCAAATTTGGTGAGATGGAGCAATGGCTGCTGGCGCAGGATACGCTTCTTACGCCCAGAAGCGGGCATCGGGATGAAATCGCGCAGCTGTGCGATATACTGACGTCCGGGATGGATGCGTATCCGGTGTGGATGAAAGTCCACCTTTTGTCCTTCTGTATGAAATGCAGCGAAGAGAAGACGTATGCCGAATGGATGATAAAGGAAATCCTGGAGTCAGACGACGACGCATTGGTGGAATATAACAAATATTTCCTGTACTGGCAGGTGAGTCAGAGCCTGTTTATCAATCAGAATCTGCAAAGCGCGGAAGTGAAAAAGGGGCTGGCGGCATTATACCGCAGACTGTACGATGCGTTTTATCATGCGCTGGGCGGAGAGCGCTTTTCCCGGATTCCAATAGAAGAGAGGAATCAGAATCTTGTATATGTGTTTGTCTCACAGTTTCTGACCGATCTGCATGGTCCGACGAAGACGACGCTTGACCGGGCGTATTGCCTGTGGAAGGATCTTGGGAAAGAAGTTGTTATCGTCAATACGGCCATGATGCAGGTTATGAAGGGGGACATGGCGTTTTATAATCGCTCAAAGGCAAACTATCTGCCGGAGCATTCCAGTCTGACGCATATCAGATTTCGGGATGCGGTATTTTCCTTTTATCAGTGTAAAGATAATATGCCGGACTTATACGTAATCGGAGATCTGATGTGCAGGATTGCAGAAGAGAAGCCGTACTGCATCGTCACGATTGGCGCGGGCGGCGATCTGTGCGCGGATTTGTGCGGGGCGATGGTTCCGGAAATTACGGTTGGAACGGTTCCTTCGGAATCTGTGGTGACAACCGGAACGTTTCAGCTGCTGGAGCGGGAGCTGCATGAGACGGACTATGCGATGTTTCAGACGCTTGGGATACGGCCGGAGCATGCAGTCAAAGCGCTGTTTACGTACGTATTCAAGGAGCAGACAAAACAGTATGAACGGGAAGAGCTGGAATTGCCGGAGCATGCGAAGCTTTTGCTTGTAACGGGATGGCGGCTGGATCAGGAAGTGACGGAAGCGTTTCTTCAGATGCTGGATGCGGCAGCTGCGCAGGAAGCTGCGATCGAAGTTGTGTTTATGGGAAGGTTTAACAGTTTTGAGCAGAAAGTGTCCGCATGGCCGCAGCTGTTTGCAAAATCGCATTATCTGGAAGATCAGAGCGAGGCGCTTGCCGTGATGGAATGCTGCGACATTTACGTGAATCCATACCGCAGAGGCGGCGGCACGTCTTCCGCGGAGGCGCTGTATAAAGGCATTCCGGTTGTGACGCTTGCGTATGGCGACGTGTCGGAAGCGGCCGGAACGGCATTTCAGGTAGAGAATTATGAAGCGATGAAAGAGCGGATCCTGCGCTATTGCAGGGAGCCGGGCTATTACGAAGCGATGTCTGAGGCTGCAAAGAAGCGGGCGGCTTTGCTGACGGACAGCCGTACGCATTTTGTGGAAGCGTTTCAGAAGATTGAGCGGATGGAAGCGTTTCGGTAATGCGTTAAAGCGGAGGGCTGTGAAAGGCGGAGCGGCGAAAGCGCGTCTTGCGGAACAGGAATTTTGGCATGGAGTGTAGGGTATGAGAAGGCACGTAAAGAACAAGCTTCTGGAAAAATTGAACGAGATGGGCAGAATGCATGGCGAAATTGCGCGTGCATACGAAGCGGGGGAGTATGACAGAGCGCGGGAGCTGCTCGCGCAGCGCCAGGAGGATGCGATTCTCGTGGGAAATACGATTGAGGCGCAGTCCGAAGGCGTACAGGAAAGCGATTGCGCCGCGATCGTGCAAAAGCTGGAGGATTACTGCGAGGCGCTGTACGCATGCGCCTCCGGCATTCGGGCATACGAAAGCGCGCAGTTTGACCGGATGACAGACGATGTCGCCGCTATGATAAAAGAGCGGATAGCAGGGCGGCGGGAGGTTGCGTTTTTCCCATATAAGGCGTCGATGTGGGACAGCCTGGAGAGCATATGGAGGGCGGCGGACGCGGATGCAGACTGCGACGCGTACGTTGTGCCGATTCCGTATTTTGACAGAAATGAAGAGAAAGCGTTTGTTGCGATGCATTATGAAGGCGATCAGTTTCCGCCGTATGTGCCGATTGTCCGATGGGAGGAATATAGGACGGAGAAACGGCGTCCCGACGTTATCTATATCCACAATCCGTATGACAATGCAAATAAGGTGACGAGCGTCCATCCTGATTTTTATGCAAAGGAATTGAAGCGCCATACGGACCTTCTCGTCTATGTGCCCTACTTTGTATGCCTCCATCACGCCGTTCCTCCGGCGCTTTGCCTTTTGCCGGGCGTTTTGCATGCAGACCGGGTCATGGTGCAGTCTGAGCGGGTGAGGGACATTTATATTCGGGAGTTTCATAAGTTTGAAGACGAATACCATTGTCACGGAGCGTTTGGCGATGCAAAAGAAAAGTTTGTTGCGCTGGGGTCTCCAAAGTATGACAGGGTGATTGCGGCGGGCAGAGAGGCCATCGAAATCCCGGAAAGCTGGAGAGCGATAATCGAGCGCGACGACGGGAGCAGGCGGCGCGTGCTGCTGTATAATACGAGCGTGACGGGCATTTTACGGGGAGAAGCGGATGTTTTGCGCAAGATTGCGGCTGTGTTTGCGCGTTTGAAGGGAGATGACGCTGTTGCGCTTCTCTGGCGGCCGCATCCGCTCAGTGAGACGACGTGTGCCGCAATGCGGCCGGAGCTGATTGCGGCATACCATCAACTTGTGGAAACGTATCAAAAAGAAAACTGGGGCATATACGACGATACGACCGATCTGCACCGGGCGATTGCCCTGTCGGATGCGTATTATGGCGATATGAGTTCGCTGGTGGAGCTTTACCGCCTGACGGGCAAGCCGATCTTAATACAGAATTTGAAGGAGATCTGATATGGGAAAAACAGCATTGATTACCGGCGTTACCGGACAGGACGGTTCTTATCTTGCGGAATTTCTGCTGGAAAAGGGGTACGAGGTGCATGGACTGATTCGCCGCTCTTCCGTAGATTACAGGGAGCGGATTGCGCATCTGGAAGGAGAGGCAGGGTTTCATCTGCACTATGGCGATCTGAGCGATTCGATGAGCCTTATGGCGGTAATCGGCGCGGTTCGTCCCGACGAATTGTATAATCTTGCGGCGCAAAGCCATGTGCAGGTCAGCTTTGCGGCGCCGGAGTATACGGCGGATATAGCGGCTGTTGGCGTTTTGCGCGTGCTGGAGGCGGTTCGCCTGTGCGGGCTTGCGAAGACATGCCGCGTGTATCAGGCGTCGACGTCTGAACTGTATGGGAAAGTGGAAGAGGCGCCGCAGAATGAGGATACGCCGTTTCATCCGTACAGCCCCTATGCCGTTGCGAAGCAATATGGCTTCTGGATCGTAAAAGAGTATCGGGAGGCGTATGGGATGTTCTGCTGCAACGGTATTTTGTTCAATCATGAATCGGAGCGGCGGGGCGAGACGTTTGTGACAAGGAAGATATCGCTTGCAGCGGCGCGGATTGCGCATGGCTTGCAGGAGAAGCTGTATCTTGGGAATCTGAATGCGCTGCGCGACTGGGGCTATGCAAAGGACTATGTGGAGTGCATGTGGCGGATGCTGCAGCATGAAGCGCCGGAAGATTTTGTCATTGCGACAGGCGAGCAGCATTCCGTGCGTGAATTCTGTCGCCTTGCGTTTCATTATGCGGGCATAGAGCTTGCGTTTCAGGGAGAGGGCGCGGAAGAAAAGGGAATTGACGTTTCAAACGGCAGAGTTCTGGTCGAGGTGCATGCCGATTTTTATCGTCCGACCGATGTTGTAAGTCTGTTGGGCGACCCGTCCAGGGCCAGGCGAAAGCTGGGCTGGAATCCGACCCGGACGACGTTTGCGCAGCTGGTGGAGCGGATGGTTGGATGCGATATGAAAAAAGCGGCGGCGGAAAGGAGGGCGGCGGACGATGGAGAAGCAGTCTAAGATCTATGTGGCGGGGCACAGGGGCATGGTCGGTTCCGCGCTCGTTCGGAGGCTGAAACGGGAAGGGTACCGCAACCTGATTACCCGGTCGCATCAGGAGCTGGATTTGTGCCGTCAGGCGGATGTGGAGGCATTTTTTGCAGAGGAGAAGCCGGAGTATGTGTTTCTTGCGGCGGCCAAAGTGGGCGGCATTGCCGCCAATCAGGAAGCGCCGGCGGACTTTATGTGGGAGAACATGACGCTTCAGATGAACGTGATTCATGCCGCGTGGCGGAATGGATGTAAAAAGCTGGAATTTCTGGGCAGCTCCTGCATTTATCCCCGCATGGCGCCGCAGCCGATGAAGGAAGACTGCCTGCTGACCTCCAGTCTGGAAGAGACGAATGAAGCTTATGCGCTGGCGAAAATTTCCGGTCTGCGCTACTGCGCGTATTTAAACCGCCAGTACGGGACGGATTTTATCAGCGTTATGCCAACCAACCTGTATGGGCCAAATGACAACTACCATCCGACGCACAGTCACGTCCTGCCGGCTCTGATCCGGCGTTTTCACGAAGCGAAAGAACAGCGGCTGCCATTTGTCACCTGCTGGGGGGACGGCTCTGCGCTGCGTGAATTTTTGTATGTCGATGATCTGGCTGATTTGTGCGTGTTTTTAATGGAGCGTTACAGCGGCTGCGAGACCGTCAATGCGGGCACGGGAAAAGAAGTGCGGATCAAAGAACTGGCCAAGCTTGTGGCCGGCATAGTCGGATACGAGGGAGAAATTCGCTGGGACGCATCGAAGCCAAACGGCACGCCGCGCAAGCTGTTAGACGTGAGCAGGGCGGCTGCGCTTGGCTGGACGTATCAAACGGAGCTGGAAGAGGGCGTTCGTCTGGCGTACGAAGATTTTTGCAACCATCCGATGCGGGCAGAGCGATAGAGCGGAAAGGGAAGTGACTTATGCAGATTGTATTGTTGTCAGGAGGTTCCGGAAAACGGCTGTGGCCGTTATCGAATGAGATTCGGTCCAAACAGTTTCTTAAAATTTTCAAAAAAAGCGACGGCTCCTATGAGTCCATGGTGCAGCGCGTGTACCGTCAGATATGCGGCATCCTCCCGGAAGCGTCTGTGACGATTGCGGCAGCCCGGTCGCAGATCGCTTCCATTCGCAGCCAGCTGGGAGATGACGTGGATATTTCCCTGGAGCCATGCCGAAAAGACACGTTTCCGGCGATTGCGCTGTTTGCGGCCTATCTTGCGGATGTAAAAGGCGTACGGCGGGAGGAGCCTGTCATTATCTGCCCGGTGGACCCCTGCGTGGATGAGGATTGGTTTTATGCGCTTCGGCGTTTGTGTGAGCAGGTGGAGAAAGATGAGGCGAATCTTGTTCTGATGGGAATTGCGCCCGTATATCCAAGTGAGAAATACGGCTATATTATTCCGGAGGACACAGGGCAGGTAAGCGGCGTTTCTTCTTTTAAGGAAAAACCGGATAAAGAGACGGCGGAAGCGTATATGCAAAAAGGCGCGCTCTGGAATGGAGGCGTGTTTGCCTGCAGGCTGGGCTATTTGCTGGAACAGGCGCATGCGCATGCGGCATTTACGGATTATTATGATTTATTTGACCGATATGACGCGCTTGAAAAGATCAGCTTTGATTACGCTGTGGCGGAGAAGGAGGACCGCATTCAGGTCCTGCGCTTTAGCGGGCAGTGGAAGGATCTTGGCACATGGAATACGCTGACGGAAGCGATGGAAGAATGCTGTGTGGGAGACGCCAGAATGGATCAGAGCTGCTTAAATGTGCATATCATCAATGAGATGGACGTTCCCATTTTGGCTATGGGGCTTACGGATGTGATTATTTCCGCCAGCGCGGACGGCATTTTCGTTGCCGATAAGGAGCAGTCCAGTTATATCCGGCCGTTTGTGGAGCAGCTGGACCGGCAGATTATGTTTGCGGAAAAATCCTGGGGGAGCTTTCGCGTGCTGGATGTGGAAGCCGAAAGCATGACGATCAAGGTGACGCTGCATAAAGGGCACAGAATGAATTATCACAGCCATAAGCATCGCGATGAAGTATGGACCGTGATTTCCGGCACGGGGCGCACGATCGTGGATGGCATGGAGCAGACGGTGCGTCCGGGCGACGTCATTACCATGCAGGCCGGATGTCGTCATACGATTGTTGCAGTAACGGGTTTAAAGCTGATTGAAGTGCAGCTGGGCAAGGAGATTTCTGTAGATGACAAGCAAAAATTCCCGCTTGAGTGAAAGAAAGCCGATTCTTTTGAAGCCGCATGGAAAAGAGTATCTGTGGGGCGGCAGACGCCTGAGGGATGAATATTCAAAAGAAACGGACGGAACGCCGCTTGCGGAGACATGGGAGTGCTCGACGCATCCGGACGGGCCATGCTTTGCTGCAAGCGGCGTATGGAAAGGAAAAACGCTGGCGGAGATTTTAACGCGGCATCCGGATTTTCTGGGCGCGCATGCAAAGGGCGGCGGGGAGCTTCCGATCCTGATTAAGCTGATTGACGCTGCGAAGGATTTATCGGTTCAGGTGCATCCGGATGATGCGTATGCCAAAGCGCATGAAAACGGGCAGCGGGGGAAATCAGAGCTTTGGTATGTGCTGCACGCCGAAAAGGGCGCAAAGATTTTTTATGGGCTGCGTCATGAAATGAGCAGGGAAGACGTGCGCCGAAGCATTGCAGAGGGTTCCATAGAGAAATATCTTCAGAAAATTCCTGTGAAAAAGAACGATGTGTTTTATGTTCCGGCCGGAATGATTCATGCAGTCGGGGCGGGCGTTGTGCTTGCAGAAGTACAGGAGAATTCCAATCTGACGTATCGCCTGTACGACTATGATCGTCTGGATAAAAATGGACAAAAACGGGAATTAAAGATTGAAAAAGCGCTCGATGTTGCAGATCTGAGCGGTCAGGATGCGCCAAAGCAGCCTCTTCGGGTTTTAAGGTATCGCCCCGGATGCGCGTGGGAGCGCCTTTGCAGCAGCCGTTTCTTTGCGGTTGATCGGATGCTTTTACATACGGAACGGAGCAGGACGCCGGTGGCGTATTCTGCGGATTCCACGTCGTATCGGGCGCTGCTGTGCGTAGAGGGCTGCGGCACAATCCGGATGGAGGACGGCGACGCCATTTTGTTTGTAAGGGGAGACTGTATTTTTGTTCCGGCAGGCTCCATGCCGGCAGGACTGCATGGAAAAGCGACGTTTTTAGATGTCCGCGGTTAGCAAAACAGGCGTTCATTTATATGCGATATGCGTATTATTCATAAGGTGAATATTATTTATATGCGTTTTGAGGATTTTCGGGGTGTGCCGGATGATTTTGCTTTACAATATCTCTCATCAAGAAGGAGGGATGACAAGTGGACATCGGAACGCAGCTGCGCAATCTGTTGGATGAGGAAGGGATGAGCCAGAAAGATCTGGCGAAGTCTTTGAATATCTCGACAACAACTTTAAATGGATACGTCCAGAATCGCAGGCAGCCAGATGCAAGAATGGTCATGCGTCTTGCTACCTACTTTCAGACAACGACAGATTATATTTACGGAATGACGACGATCCGGGAGGTTGTGCGATCTCCTTATAATGCGGATGAGCGCCGCCTTGTAAATATTTATCGCGGAATACCGGAAGAGCAGAAAAATCTCTACATTGAGACCGGGAAGACGTTTTCCAAATATGGGAAGCAAAAAGATGGTAAACGCGATAAATAATCGAAACAGGATTCGTAAGGAGGAATGCCTTGCGGGTCCTGTTTTATTTATAATATGGGGAAATGGCTAAATAATTTTATTTACAAATCCGATATAAATTGTAATAGCAGTTATCATGGATGATAAGTTAGATACAGGGAAGTGTGCATATAATGTCTAAAGCGGGGTTCATGAGGATAGATGTCTTTGTGAATCCCTTTTTACAGGAGGAAGCCAATATGAAGGATTTTAATGAAAGAGTGGAGGAGGCTGTGCGCTGTTTTCTGAAAAATGGCCGGGGGGGGGTAAAAAACTGGCGATCTATCCCTTTGGCGACGTTGGGATGCGGACAAAAGCCCTTCTGAACTGGAAATACGGCGTAGAGGAAGCGCTGATCGTAGACAATAAGCTGGCGCTTGTGAATCCTGAGATTGCATCGCTGGATCAAGTGAAAAACCCCGAAGCGTATATCTGGCTTTTAACGTGTGGGAATCTGGATTATCATAAAGAAATTTTACGCTCGGTGCAGCAGCTTGTGCCGGAAAATCAGATTTTGGATTTGTTTGCTCACCTGCCCGTCTATTCCGAAAAATATCATCTGCTTTCAAAGCTTGGTTCGCCGGAAGGGGAAACGGTCAGCTGGCCATGCAGAGAATTTCTGGAACTGGTCAGCAGGAAAAAGAACGAAAGGAAGACGATTACCGTTGCGGAAATTGGCGTTGGCTGGGGCGCGACGTCCGTTGAAGTCTGCAGGCGTCTGCACAAAGAAGACGTCTATATGTGTTTTGATTTTGAAGACGTCGTAGAAGGGCTGCTGCATGATCTTGGGATGGTTCCGGGGATTTGCTGTCAGGTGACGGGGAAAGGCAATTCTCACAGGGCATGTGATTCCTACAGCTGGAGTCTGAGCGAGCTGCTGTTTGAAATGCGAAACAGGCATCAGGACGGCATATTTGATATTGCATTTTTAGACGGCTCGCATACGTTTCTGCACGATGCGTCCGCCTGCTGCCTGTTAAAAGAGCTGGTTAAGCCGGATGGATATCTTATTTTTGACGACGTCTTCTGGAGCTGTGCGGAGGCAAACAGAGAGCTGTATCAGGAATGGGAAGATCTGTATACAAAAGAGCAGCTGCATGATTATCAGGTGCAGCGCGTGATTGATGCGTTTATGACGGGAGACAGGCGGTTTCAGCAGGTTTATATGACGCAGTCGCTCAATCCTTCCAGAGCCGTATACAGAAAGACGGATTTGTAAATTTGCATAAGGAGCAGGGAAAGGACGCCTATGATTTTTGATAAAAACTGGAATTGCATAACAGGCGAACAGCTTATGGAGCGGATAAAGGAAAAAGAAATCATCGTGTTCGGGGCGTCTCCAAGAAATGACGGTATTTTTCGCGTTACGGGCGCGCAGGGCATACGATGCATTTATGACAACGATCCAAAGAAGTGGGGAACGGTAACAGACGGCCTTACGATATTACAGCCGGAGACAGACGCAAACGCCGTCATTCTTACTGCGGTCGAGGCATACAGGCAAATCGTGCCGCAGTTTGCGGAGCTTGGATATGAAGAGACGTATTATTTTATGCGGGAGGAGCTGTATGAAAAAAGATATAAAGGGTATATTTCCTTTTACATGCAGGCGAAGCGGGAATACAGGTTTGATTCCCGTATAAAAAACGCGAAGGTTTTTCACGTTGTTTTGGATGATAAATTTTTTCTGCCCGTGGTCGATCTTATAGAGCGGGCTTTTTGTATGGAGGAGCATCTGTTTCTGGTTTATGGATTCAACGGGCCAAATCATGACGACAAGTATGGAAACTGGAAGAAATATCTGGAATTAAGCGAAAAATACGGCAATGTTATGATTATTGACAGCCAGTATAATCTGCGGGGAACCGACTGCGCCGCGCTGCTTGAGACGTGCCGGCCCATACTGCGGGATTGCGGAAAAATATTGTTTCATGGCGAGTGGCTGGACCCGGTTATACGGGAATTTTTTGCGGAAAGTGAAAATAAAAAGCGGATCCGGCAGAAAGGCATCTGGATTCCGTGGTCGGGTTCTGTGGGCACAGACAGGCAAAATGAACAAAATATTGAAGAGGCGCTGAAGTATTGTAAAGTGATTGCCAGCTCGGATGATTTCACATATGACAGACTGTGCAGATATGTCAGAATGCCGGAGCATGTCCGCTTTGGAAACGGATTTTCCTATGCATGGATTACCGACCGGCCAAAGCCGCATCGGAAGGGAAGAAACATTCTTCTGGGCCAGTCGTGCTTCTGGGAAAACTATAATCTGGAAAGCCTGCGGGCGCTGGCAAAATTTAAGACGCAGATCGACGTCTGGTGCATTACGTCTTATGGAGAAGCGGATTGCGTGGAGGCGGTAAAAAAAGAAGGCGAAAATATCTTTGGAGACCGGTTTCACGCGATGGATGCGTTTCTTCCTTATCCGCAGTTTGTGGCGTTTTTGAACCGCATGGACGCCGCGGTTTATGGAATGGAGATTGCATATAGCTTCGATACGCTTTATCTGCTTTTCTGGCTGAAGAAAAAGGTGTATCTGAAAAAGGGATCGGAAGCGGCCGGCATGATGCAGTCCCTGGGCTTTTGTCCGTCCGACTTTTACCGAATTGCAGATGAGAGCATCGAAGAGGTGTTTTATAATCCGGCGGAAGAGGACAATTATAAAGCCAGCGAGAGGGAATTTGACCGTGACAGAAAAATCTCTCAATGGAGGGAATTATTTGATCTGGATGTGGAGCGTCTGCGGGCAGATCGGTAAAAGGAACAATATGACAGAGCGATCAGAAGGGAAAGACAGCATGGAATTGGATGAAATACTGGAAATTCCGCCGTTTTCTCTGGAAAGAGAACAAAAACAGGAGCTGCTTACCGCAGCTTTGAAGCGGCTGACAATCTTCCACCAAAATCACTGCAAAGCATATGGACAGATTCTGCGCCTGCTGCATGCAGATCCACAAAACGCCGCACAGTATGAGGAGCTGCCATTTCTTCCGGTGCGGCTGTTCAAAGAGATGGATTTGCGCAGCGTGCCAAAGGAAGCGATCGTGAAAACGATGACGTCTTCCGGCACGACGGGAAGCGCAGTGTCCAAAATCTATCTGGATAAGGCGACGGCGGCAAATCAGCAGAAAGCGCTCGTAAAAATCGTAGCGGACTTTACGGGCAGGAGCAGACTGCCGATGCTGATTATAGACAGTCCGGCCGTCATCCGGGACAGACGCATGTTTTCGGCAAGAGGCGCGGGGATACTTGGGTTTTCGATCCTCGGGTCGGAGCGGAAATACGCGCTGGATTCGAATATGCAGCCGGATTGGAACGGCATTCTGGAATTTCTGGAAAAGCATCGGGGGAAGCGGATGCTGGTATTTGGATTCACTGCTATGATATGGGAGCATTTTTATAAACGGCTTTCAGAGCAGCCGGCGCGCATAGATCTTGGGCAGGCCGTTTTGATTCATGGAGGTGGCTGGAAAAAGCTGGCGGGAGAAGCCGTTTCACCGGAGGAGTTTCGGGAACGTCTGCATCAGGCATGCGGCATAACGGAAATATATGATTATTACGGAATGGTGGAACAGACGGGCTGCATCTATATGCAGTGTCAGTGCGGGCATTTACACGCGAGCGTTTTTTCGGATGTCATTGTGCGGCGCGCGGAGGATTTTACGGTAGCCGATACAGGAGAAAAGGGCATGATACAGGCAGTGTCTCTTTTGCCGGGGTCTTACCCCGGACATTCCATTCTGACGGAGGATGAAGGCGTGATTCTGGGAGAAGACGATTGTCCCTGCGGAAGAAAGGGGAAGTATTTTCGGGTGATTGGACGGATTCGGAATGCGGAAGTGAGGGGGTGCAGCGATGCCTATGATTCAAAGTAAGGTGGAATATCTGTTTGGCGCGCCGGAGATAGAAGTCATAGCAGAGGAGCCCTATGCAAAAAAACAGTGCGACTTTTTACAGGCTCTGTCTGGCGCGATCCGGTCGGATAAAGAGGCAAAACGCTATTCCGATATCCAGACGTTTGCTTTTTGGATCAGAAAAGCCAGTCTGATGCAGATGCGGGACGATTATCTTTGGGGCAGAAGATGTTACAGAATGGGCAGGGGGCTTATCTTTCACGTGGCGCCGTCAAATGTGCCGATTAATTTTGCATACAGTCTGGTATACGGTTTGCTTTCCGGAAATGCGAATGTAATCAAAGTTTCGTCCAGACGGTTTGTGCAGACGGTGATTCTGTGCCGCATTATGCAGGAGATGGTCGGACGGGAGGAGTTTGCATGGGTCGGACGGCAGAATGCGGTCGTTTTGTATGAGCGGGACAGGAAAGACGCTACGGATGAGCTTTCCGCCATGTGCGACGTCAGAATCATCTGGGGAGGAGACGCGACAATCACGCAGATTCGAAAATCTCCAATGCAGCCGATGAGTACGGAGGTGACGTTTGCAGACCGGTATTCGTTTGGCGTCATTTCTACAGACGCTGTGCTCAAGATGGAGGAAGCGGAGCTTTCCAGGCTGGCCGAAGCTTTTTATAATGATACGTATCTTATGGATCAGAATGCGTGCTCCAGTCCACACGTAATTTTTTGGTGGGGGGGGGTAAACGGAGACAGGAGAAAAGCGGCGCAGAAGAGGTTTTGGAGGGCCGTGCGTCAGGCGGCGCAGAAATACGGTCTGGAAGCGGGCAAAGTGAGCGATAAATATACGCTGCTGTGCAGGATGGCCGAAAAGCTGGAGCACGCGCGCGTGCATTGCTATGAAAACAGATTGTATGTGGTGGATCTTCAGGCATTTTCAGACAGCGTCACAGCATACAGAGGAGCGTATGGATTCTTTTTTCAGTATGGCATAAAGGAGCTTGAGGAGCTGTTCGAATATGTGGACGACAGAAAGATACAGACCTGCGCCGTGTGCGGCGTCGATCCGGGCGAGCTTGCCGAAGGCATACGCGCGCATCATATCCGGGGCATTGACCGTATCGTTCCGTTTGGCCATACGCTGGATCTTGGCATGATATGGGACGGTTATGATATAATAGAGAGGCTGACAAGATGCATAGACGGGCCGCGCGCATCGGAAGCGCGTTTTAGAGAGGACAGAAAACGATGAAGATTACGGACGCATACTGGGAAAAGCGAAATATCGGCGTTGAGACGGCGGAAATTGACATAGACCGGGAAGACGACGTCGCAGCATGCAGAAAGCGCCTGAAAGAAGTGACGGCGCCGTATCAGGTGGTAAAGATGCCGGCCGGCATGATTCCGATGCAGAAGATGATGCAGGAGGAAGGATTTGTCTTTATGGAGACGTTGGTGCGCTTACGGCACGATTTAAAGAGCTGTGTTCTGACGCCGCTTCAAAAGCGTCTGGCAAAAGACGTTACGTATGTGCGGATGGATGCATGCGGCCTGGACGTGATGTATGCACAGATTGATCAGGGCATGTTTACGACCGACCGCATTACGCTGGACGGACAGTTTGACGGGGAACAGGCGCGGGCGCGTTACAAAGGCTGGATTGGCGATGAATTGCAGAGAAAAGGAGAAGCGTATCAGTTTATCTGCCGGGACGAGGCGATTGGCTTTTGCGTGCATCGGGTGGAGGAGGAGGCGTCGTATGGCATACTCGGAGGCATCTATCCCAAATACCGGAGCGCCGGACTTGGCTTTCTTTCGCTTTTTCTTTCGATTCAGATTGAACAAAAGCGCCGCGCGAGATGCCTGATTGCCGATGTTTCCACGAATAATATGGCGTCTTTGAGAAGTGAGATTGCAATGGGGTTTCAGATTATTGATCTGAAATATGTCTTCATTAAGCACCTGCAGACGGGATGGAGTGGCGGAATATGATGCAGAAAGAACAAGTTGTAGAAATGGCAAAGAGAATGCGTCTGAAAGCGCTGGATCTTGCATATGCGGCGGGAAAGACAGGGGCGCATCTGGGAGGCGCGCTGTCAGCGGTTGAAATTCTGGCGGCTTTGTATGGAGGCGTCGCCCGGGTGGACGCGAAAGATCCCGGGAAGGAAGAGCGGGATCGGATTCTGATTGGCAAAGCGCACTGCGTGCTGGCATATTATACGGCGTTATATGAGATTGGATATCTGACGGAAGAAGAGCTAAACATGTTTGAACAGGATGGCGCGTTTCTGACGGGGCATCCGCAGAAGGACGTTTGCAGGGGGATTGAGTATGCGGGCGGAAGCCTGGGCATGGCTCTGTCGGTTGGAGCGGGCATGGCGCTGCATGCAAAGAGGCGTGCGAAAGAACAGCGCGTCTATGTGCTTTTGGGCGACGGCGAATGTGAGGAAGGGGCTGTCTGGGAGAGTATGCTGTTTGCATCCAAATACAGGCTGGACAATCTGATTGCGATTATTGACCGAAATCATTTGCAGTCAGACGGCTCTACGCTTGCGGTAGCCGGACTGGACAGACTTTCGGAAAAGGCGGAGGCGTTTGGATGGAAAGCCGTCTGTGTGGACGGGCATGACGTCGGGCAGCTGATGGAGGCATATTGCGCCGGGACGGACGGCAGGCCGCTGGCCGTCATTGCAGATACGGTGAAGGGAAAAGGCGTGTCGTTTATGGAGAACGATCCGTCGTGGCATCATGCGGAGCTGAATGAGGAGCTGTATCGGAAAGCGCGCAGGGAAGTGGAAGAGGAGGATGGGGCATGCAGACGTTAAGCAGGAAAACTGCCAGGATGTGGTCCAGGCTTGGGCAGAGAGGGACGATATGCGGCGTTGCTCTGCCGGAAATGCTGGAAGAACGATCCGATTGCTATATTCTGACGGCGGATCTTGGCACAACGTCGGGGCTGTCCCGCGTCATGCAGCAGCAGCCGGAGCGCTTTGTCAATGTCGGCATTGCGGAGCAGAATCTGATCGGCGTGGCGGCTGGTCTGGCGTTTGAAGGCAACGTCGTATTTGCGACGACGTTTGCGACGTTTTTGACGATGCGCGGTTACGAGCAGATCCGGCACAACCTGGGCTACCAGAAAGCGAATGTAAAGCTGATCGGCTCTGCGGCGGGATTTGCGATGGGAATGTTTGGAAATTCGCACTATTCGTATGAAGATATCGCCATTATGCGGAGCATTCCCAATATGATGGTGATATCGCCGGCCGATGCGGGAGAAGCATATCTGGCTGCGTATATGGCGCTGGAGCATGACGGACCCGTCTACATCCGGCTGTCCGGCGGACTGAATGCGCCTGTCGTCTATACGGAGCCATATGCATTTGCGCCCGGCAGGGCCGTATGGCTGCGGGAAGGGAAGGACGTTGCGCTGATTGCGACAGGCGGCATGACTGCGGATGCGCTGGAAGCTGCAAAACGGCTGGAAGCCGACGGGATTCAGGCGGCAGTGCTCCATATGCATACGATCAAGCCTCTGGATACGGACGCGTTATATGCATGCAGCGGCTATGGGCTTGTCGTCACCATAGAAGAGCACAGCGTCATTGGCGGTCTGGGAAGCGCAGCGGCGGAGTATTTTATGGAACAGGAGAGGAAGCCGCGCCAGATTCGCATTGGAATACAGGATACGTTTGTGCGGCCGGGCGGGCATGCTTATGTCAGGCAGGAAAACGGACTGGATGCGGCGGGGATTTCACAGCGGGTGAAAGCGGCTGTTTCAGAAGGAGTCTGAAATGAAAACAGGAAAAGAGCTGGAAGATATGGCATATGAAATGCGAAAAGACGTTTTGCGCATGGCGTATCATTCCGGGAAAAAAGGCGCGCATCTCGGAGGCAGCTTATCGGCGATTGAACTTCTGGCGGTATTGTATGGCGAGATTATGCATTACAATCCAAAAGAGCCCCTCTGGGAGGGGCGGGATCGTTTTATTATGAGTAAGGCGCATGGCGCGATGGCGCTGTATGCCGCTTTAAAACAGGCGGGCTTTCTGAGCGAAGCGGATATAGCAGGGGCTTTGGACGGTACGTCGCCGTATTATGAGCATCCGCAGAGAAATGAGGAAAAAGGCATTGAGATATCGGGCGGAAGTCTGGGGCAGGGGCTTTCCCTGAGCGTGGGCATGGGGCTGGCCATGCAGAAGAAGCGCAACGGACAGTCAAAGATCTATGTTATGCTGGGCGACGGCGAGTGCAACGAGGGAGCCGTCTGGGAAGCGGCTGCATCGGCAATCCATTTTGGCCTGAAGCAAATCGTCATTCTTGTGGACGTCAATGGCCTGCAGTATGGAGGGCCGACAGAGAAGATTCTGCGCGCCGGGTCTTTGAAAGACAGATGGAGCGGCATGGGCTTTTCCGTTTTGGAGACAGATGGGCACAACGTGCGAAAGATTCGCGAAGCGCTGCTGCTTCAGACGGACGCGCCAAAGGTGATACTGGCGCACACTGTCAAGGGAAAAGGCGTCTCCTTTGCAGAAAACAGAGTGGAATGGCACAGCGCTTTTTTGACGGAAGCCTTGTACGGACAGGCGATGGAGGAGCTTGGGGCATGCAGGAAATAACGAGAAAAAATGCCAGAATCTGGTCCATGCTTGGCATGCGCAGGACAGTGGGCATACTTTTAAAGGAATTTGCGAAAGAAGATCGCGCATTTGTCTTTGCAACGGCGGATATGGCTCGTTATATGGGCGCGGAGGACTTTTCGGAAACATTTCCCGATCAGTTTGTTGACGTTGGCATTGCGGAACAGAATTTAATCGGCGTTGCCGCGGGGATGCAGAAAGAAGGCTTTCATGTGTTTGCCGGCACGTATGCGACATTTCTTACGGCCCGCGCGCTGGATCAGATCCGGGTCAGTCTGGGATATATGAAGCTTGGCGTAAAGCTGATTGGGATATCGGGCGGCCTTTCAGATGGAAATTTCAGCCCGACCCACATGGCGCTGGAAGATATTGCGGATATGCGGGCGATTCCGAATCTGACGGTGATTTCTCCGGCAGACGGCGCGGAGCTTGTCAAAGCGATGTATGCGCTGCGCGCGCATCCGGGGCCTGCGTATCTGAGGCTGACGGGACGGGCCAATACGCCGGTTGTCTATACGCAGGAGTATGACTTTGCAATCGGGCGGGCCGTATGTCTGCGGGAAGGAAGAGACGTGGCGCTGATTGCAGCCGGGACAATGGCGGCAGCGGCTTTAAATGTCGCAGAGGAGTTGTGCAAAAGCGGAATTTCCTGTAAAGTAATGAATATGCATACGATTAAGCCTCTTGATGAAGCGGCGCTGGATGCGATAGAGGAATTTGGGCTGGCTGTGACGATGGAGGAGCATATGCGGGCGGGCGGCCTGGGAAGCGCAGTTGCAGAGTATATGGCGCAGAAGGAGAAACGGCCGGTACAGCTGATGCTGGCGGTTGAAGACGTTTACCCACAGTCGGCGGAATATGAGCAGCTGCTGGAAAGCTGCGGACTTACCGTTTCACAGATGACGGAGAGGATTTTAAAAAAATGCCGGGAGCTGGGCCTGCTTCCCGAAACAACAGCAAATTGTCGGATAAAAGGAGAAAGAAAATAAAATGGAACGACTGAACACATATACAAGCGCATTTACGGAATGCTTTTCGATTACGGAGGAAGAGGCGAAAACGCTGGCGTATCAGGATATCAGCGCATGGGATTCCGTGGGCCATATGGATTTGATTGCCACACTGGAAGAGAAGTTTGACATTATGATGGAAATGGATGATATTATTGATTTCAGCTCCTATGAAAAAGGGAAGGAAATTCTTGGAAAATACGGCGTCGATCTGATGGGATGAGAAATCGGAGGCAGCAATGAGATATCGGGAAATTCCGCATGGAAAAGAAAAGGTTGGCGTCATCGGGCTTGGAACGGTCTATTATCATCACAGCGATCTGACGGAGGTGGAGCGGACGGTTCGAACGGCGCTTTCGCATGGCGTCAATTATTTTGACATGATTGTGGAGCGGGAGGAAGCGTTTTTATCGTATGCGAAGGCATGGGAGGGCGTGCCGCGCAGCGCGTATGCCATACAGATGCATTTTGGCGCAGTCTATGAAAATGGCCCGTACGGATGGACGCGGGATCTGGACAGGATCAAAGGAGCCATTCAAAAGCAGATGCAGATGCTGAAAATCGAATATGCGGATATGGGATATGTACATTGCATAGATGAAGAAGAAGACTTTCGCCATGTTATGCGGCATGGCCTTTGGGATTACATGAAGGGGATGAAGGCAGACGGGAAAATACGGCATCTGGGCTGTTCTACGCACAACCCGGACATTCTGCGCAGATTCCTGGATACGGGCCTGATCGATATGGCAATGTTCAGCGTTAATATGGCCTATGATTATGCTTCGGACGGACCGTATGCCATCGGAAACAGAGAAAACAGATATCGTCTGTATCAGGAGTGCGAAAGCGCGGGCGTAGGTCTTTCCGTTATGAAGCCATTTGGAGGAAGACGGCTTTTGGATGAGCGGATATCGCCGTTTCACTGTGCGTTTACGACAAATCAGTGCATACAATATGCGTTGGACCGGCCGGCTGTGCTGACGGTTCTGCCCGGCGTGCCGAACGCGGAATATTTAAAACGCGCGCTTGCATTTCTGGAAGCTTCGGAGGAAGAACGCGATTATGCAAAGCTGGCAGACGTAACCCCTGAGAAAATAGAAGGGACGTGCGTATACTGCAATCACTGCCTGCCCTGTCCAAAGGGCCTTAACATTGGCCTGATCAATAAATATTATGACCTTGCCCGCGTGGGAGACGCGCTGGCGGCGCAGCATTATCAGAATCTGGAAGGAAAGGCCAACGCCTGCGTCGCATGTAAGCATTGCGAGAAAAGATGCCCGTTTCATGTAAAGCAGGAGGCCAGGATGAAAGAGATTGCGCAATATTTTAAGGAGGAGCCGGTGCAGCGATGAAACATGTTCTGGAATATCTTGAACGGACGGCCGGACGGCTGCCGGATAAAATCGCCGTGGACGACGGCAGGAAGCGGTATCGCTATGGGGAGCTGCGTGCGCTGGCAAAAAAAGCGGGCGTCTGCATCGCGAAAAAAACGGCGTTTCAAAAGCCGGTCATCGTATTTCTGGAAAAAAGCGCGGACGTGCTGGCCGTTTTGTTTGGCGTCGCATATGCCGGATGCTTTTACGTGCCGGTCAATCCCGACTTTCCATCTGCAAGGATTCGGAAGCTTTTGGAAATTCTTGACGCTTCCTGCGCAGTGACGGAAAGCCGCTATATGGAGAAGCTAAGGGAATGCGGCTTTTCGGGCAGCATTCTGGAACTGGCGCACGTGTTTGACGGGGAGGAAGAGGCCGAAGCAGGCAGAAGGGCGCAGGAGGGAGACCTGCTGTATGGCATGTTTACGTCCGGCTCTACGGGCGTTCCAAAGCTTGTCACAGTCAGCCATAGAGCTGTGCTGGATTTTATAGAGGATTTTATGGAGATTGGCGGCATCACGGAGGACGACTGCATTGGCAATCAGGCGCCGTTTGACTTTGACGTTTCCGTAAAAGACATTTACGCAGCGGTATGCAGCGGGGCGACGCTTGCGCTGATTCCAAAAGAGCTGTTTTCCAAACCGGGATTGCTGCTGGCCCGGCTGTCGGAACAAAACGTCACTGTGCTGATCTGGGCTGTGACCGCGCTTTGCATGGCGACGCGGGAGCCGGAGTTTTGCCGGATGATTCCAAAGTCCATCCGCAAAGTGTTTTTCAGCGGGGAAGTTATGCCGCCCGGACAGCTTAAGATCATAAGAGACGCTCTGCCGGAAGCGGTGTGTTATAATTTGTACGGACCGACGGAGGTGACGTGCAACTGCACCTGGCATCGCATTGCGCCAGACGATCCGATCGGGAGCAAAATTCCGATTGGAAAGCCGTTTCCCAAAAGGAAGATCTGGCTTTTGGATGAAAAGCAGGAGGCGATACGGCAGCCGAACTGCACGGGAGAGATTTGTGTGGGCGGCAATACGCTGGCGTCGGGATATTATCACAACGAAGACGAGCAGGCGAAGCGGTTTGTAAAGCATTCGTTTGAAGGCGGCGCAGCGGAGCTCACCTATCATACGGGCGATCTTGGATATTACGATGCGCAGGGAAGGCTTTATTTTGCCGGAAGAATGGATTTTCAGATCAAGCGTCTGGGGCATCGCGTGGAATTGGAGGAAATCGAGCTGGAAATGGCAAAGATCCAGGGCGTTTTGCAGACATGCTGCATATACGACGCAGAGCATCAGGCGCTTGTGGCGTTTTATATCGGAACGGCGGAGCGGGGAGAAGTCCGAAGGGAGCTGCGCAGATCGCTGCCCGCTTACATGCTGCCCAACAGAATCGTGCGTCTTTGCGCATTTCCGGTTAATCAAAATGGCAAGACGGATCGTGCGCGTCTGAAACGCGAGCAGAACGAACAATTCCGCTATGGAACGGAAGGGAAAGGGGGTCAGAGATGAAGCAGTTGTCTTTTTTTGCAGCGGCGGAAGTAGATGGAGCGCTTTACTTTTCCGCATGGACGAGAAACGGATTGTTTCGGATGCATCCCAAAACGGGAGACATTACGTATATCGGAAGGTTTTTGGAGGAGGAGCGGGAAGCCAATCTGCATCAGTTCGCGTATGTGTATCAGAATGCAGTCTATTTTTTTCCTTCTGCGGGAACGCATATTGCAAAGCTTCAGCTTAAGGACGGAGCCATGCAGACGATTGCCCTGCCCAATGCGGATTGCTGCGGCACGCTGAATAAATTTTCGGATCTGGTGCGGCACGGAGAGGATTTGTGGCTGATTCCGGAATCGTACGACGCGCTTGTGAGATTTCACCTGCCTACAGAGCAGATCGAGCGTTATGAAAACTGGCCGGACGGGTTTCACAGGGAAAAGATGGGAGCGTCGCTGTTTTGCGCGGGCGCCTGCGTATCGGGGCAGATCTGCATGTGTCCGCATGAGAGCGACTGGTTTGTGACGTTTGATCTGCAAACGAAGCAGATGCGCAAATGGGAGTGGAAGTATCCGAAGATGGCGTTTTGCAGGATGGCGTATCACAATGAAACGCTCTGGTTTTTTCCGGAGCGGGATTATCCGGATATTGTAGGTTATGAGCCGCAGAGCGGAGCAGGCTATCGCATTCCAATGCGGGAGAAGGGGAAGGAAGGGGCATATGCGCTGTATGGGAATGCTGCGGTTCTGCGTGAGCGCATCGTCCTGCTGCCCTATGAATCGGATCACTGGATCGTGCTGGATACCAGAACGCATCAGATCAGCGCCGTGCCGCTGGAACGAAGAGAGGGGCAAAAAGAAGCCGGCGCTCCGCTGTTTCAGGCGGTGACATATTTTGAAAACGGATTTATCGCAACATCCGGTCTGCATGAATGGGAGCAGCTTGTCGCATCAGAGCAGATGGATGCGGCGGAAATCAGGATGGTTGCAGACGATGCGGAATGGCTGCGCATGTGGGAGCGCATCGTAGACGATGGCGGGATTTCTTACGGGAAATCCGATAAAAAAATGCAGTTGTTCTATGAAACGGATATGAGCCTTGAGCTGTATCTTCAGATCGTGCAGGATTTCCAGCCGAAAAGCCCTGAAACGGCGGATGGAATTTGCTGCGGCGAGGCAATTTACCGGGCAACCTGCGGGAGGGATGGCGCGTGATGCGCCAATCAGGGGATCTGCGCGCCGCCTGTCGGAACGGAAAAGCGATGGCCCTTACAGGTGATGGAAACAGAGGCTGGATACGGAAAAGGAAGGGATAGCATGTGCGGAATTTTTGGCTGTACGGGAAAGCTTTCCATGGAGAAGGCATGGGAGTGTCTGCATACAATTTCACACAGAGGGCCGGATGCACAGCATGTAAAAGCGTTAGAAGGCGCGGTTTTAGCGCATGCAAGGCTATCCATTCTGGATACGTCCGCTTCTGCGAATCAGCCGATGGCGGACGTAAGCGGCCGATACTGGATTGTGTATAACGGAGAATTGTACAATTATATTGAATTGCGCAAAGAGCTGGAGGAAAAAGGCTATCCGTTTCGGACGGCGGGCGATACGGAAGTAATGCTGTATGCGTATATCGAATGGGGAGAGGAATTTCAGTTAAAATGCAACGGCATGTGGGGGCTTGCGATCTGGGATGATCTGAAAAAAACGCTGTTTTTGAGCCGGGATCGTTTTGGCATTAAGCCGCTGTATTATTACGAACAGGATGGACAGTTTTACTTTGCGTCGGAAATGAAAGCGTTCTTTCCAATTATGCGGCATCGGACCGTCAATTACCAGATCTTTGCGCAAAACGCGCTTTTGCGTTATGAGGCGACGAAAGAGTGCTGCATTCTGGGCATTCAGAAGATTCTGGCGGGACACTGCGGCGTATATGAAAAAAACAGGCTTTCCGTCAGACGATGGTGGGATACGCTTGCGCATGTGACGGAAGCGCCGCGTACGTATCAAAAGCAGGTAGAACGCCTGACGGAGCTGTTTCTTGACGCCTGCAGGATACGGATGCGCAGCGACGTCCCAATCGGAACGGCATTAAGCGGCGGCGTAGATTCGAGCGCTGTAGCGGGCGCGATGCGAAAGATTGCAGACGGCGACGATTCGTATGTCAGCCGGGACTGGCAGCATACGTTTGTAGCCAGCATGCCGGGGACGTCGATAGACGAGACGGCTTATGCGCAGGCCGCTTCGGATTATATTGGCGTGGATCTGAAAAAAGTGGAGATCTCCGGAAAAATATCGCCCCAAACGCTGTATCGTTACATGTATCTGTGCGAAGATCCTTATCTGACGCCGCCGGTTCCGTTTATGCAGACGTACGGGAGCATGGCGGACGCCGGAATCAAAGTTACGATAGACGGGCACGGCGCAGATGAGATGTTCGGGGGATATACGTTTGATCTGTGGCATGCGGGAAAAGATATGCGGAACAGTCCGCGCCGGTTAAAAAGATTATTGCAGGTATACAATGACGCCGTTACAGAAGAAGAGAAGGTTTCCTGGGATCAGATGCTATGCCGCATGGATGCTCTGGAAGGAGAGGAGGGCGGTGAAAGCTGGAAGACGGGGGATGCGCTGAACCGGCGTCTGTATGAAGAAACGCACAGACAGACGCTTCCGACGCTGTTTCGCTGCTATGACAGATACAGTATGGGGAACGGAGTTGAGATCCGCATGCCGTTTATGGACTGGAGAATTGTATGCTTCGCGTTTTCCATTCCCTGGACTTCCAAAATACGAAACGGATATACCAAATCCATTGTGCGGGATATGGCCGCGCAGTTTATGGATCGGGACGTGATCTTTCGGAAACGGAAAATTGGCTTCAACTCGCCTGTGACGGAATGGTTTTCCGGAGAGTGGAAGGAATTTCTTTTCGATACGGTCCATTCCAGGGATTTTTATGAATGCGGGCTGATTCATCCGCTGGAAGTGTGCATGAAGGTACAGAAGTTTTATTCCGGGAATCATTCGGAAGGCATAAGCGGAGAGCAGCTGTGGGGAGCGCTTGTGCCCTACTTCTGGAAAAAGGCAGTGATCGACGCTTAGACAGGGAGGAGAGCGGAATGGTTTGGCAGATGGTTTCGATCCTTACGGGAGGACTGGCTTTGCTGGTTCTGCTCCAGGAAAGAGAGAAAAAGCGGTTAAAGGAAGAAATCGGCAGACTGAAAAAGCAGCTTGCGCAGCAGAAAAGCCATACGCAGGGCGCCCTGCGCAGATTTCGGATTGCAGAGGACTGGCTGCGCCTGTATGACCGGGGCGGCACGATTCTGGAACAGTGCAGAAAACGTAAGATTCAGAAGATCATCCTGTACGGGGCGACGGAGCCGGCCCTGCATCTGATTGCGGCCTGTCAGAAAGGGGAGATCCCCATAGCGGCTATCGTTGACAAAAGAATGAGCGGCGACGAATGGCTTTATGACGGAATTCCGTTTGTGTCGGCGCAGGCTTTGACGGAGCTGAATTTGCAGGATACGACAATTGTCGTTACCGCCGCGTCTGCGTCTGCGGAAATTGTCAGTGAGCTTAAGGGACGCGGCGTGGAACGTGTGATTTCCATACAGGAGCTGCTTCACACGCCATGACAGAAAGGAGAGGCGAAAAGAAGATGAATAAGAAAATCGGAATCGTTGCCATTGGCTATAACCGGCCAAAATCGCTGCGGCGTCTGCTGCATTTTCTGAACAGGGCCCATTATTGCAGGACGGACATTACGCTGATTATAAGCCTCGACTATTACGAAGACGATTGCGTTCGAACGCTGGCGGAAGCGTTTGCGTGGGAGCATGGAGAGAAAATCCTGCGGTTTTATGAAACGAATCTGGGATTGCGGGAGCATGTACTGCGCTGCGGCAATTACGTCAACGCTTATGATCTGGACGCCGTGATCGTATTTGAGGACGACATTGTGCCGGCATGGGATTTTTTTCAATACGCGGAGCGCGCAATCGAAGCGTTCGCAGAGGATGCGCAGGTTGCGGGCATTGCGCTGTATTCCCATCGTCTGAATCCAAACGCGGGAAAGCCGTTTGAGCCGGCGCGCAGCCGGTTTGACAATTTCTTTATGCAGTTTGCATGCTCCTGGGGACAGGTCTGGACCAGAACGCAGTGGAACGCTTTTTATGCATGGTATCTGGAGCGGAAAGAGACGGCGTTTGATGCGGCGGAGGTTCCGGCCGTCGTTTGCAGCTGGCCGGCCTCCTCCTGGCTGAAACATCATATCCGGTACTGTGCGGAAAAGAAGCTTTATTTTGTTTATCCCTACACGGCGCTTGCGACGAATTTTAACGAAGCCGGAACGCATGTGCTGCGCACGGTGAACGACTATCAGATTCCGATTCTGGAAGGAGAGAAAAAGGAATACTGCTTCGGCGGCGTTGCGGAAGCAGTAAAGTACGACGCTTTTTTTGAACGGATTGGAATGGGGGAGCTGCTTGGAGTGGAGGAGGCGCAGCTATGCGTTGATCTGTATGCGGAGCAGCCGGAGCATGGGCGGCGCAGATACTGGCTGACGACGGCGAGAGAGGACTATCGGATTTTGGGACAGTGGGGCAATTCGTTCAGAGTGACCGAAGAAAACATCCGGTATGGCATACCCGGCAATGCAATCAATCTGTATGACACGATGGAGACATGTGAAAATATCTGGAACGATACGGCGCAGCTGGTAAAGGAGGCGGGGATTACGGAGGAAAAAAAGGGCATCGTACTGGCCGGGGCCGGGGAATATGGGCGCCGATGGCTGGAAAAGCTGCACAGAGAAGGCATGGGCGTGCTCTGCTTTGCGGATCGGGATAAAAAGAAGATTGGAGGAAGCTTTTGCGGAAAGCCCGTCCTCTGCTATCGCGAATTAAAGGGCATCCGGGATCGGATTCGGATTTTTATTACGGTCAGTAACCCGGCGGTCAGGGAAGAAATAGAAGCGATGCTGACAGAGCTTGGACTGACAGAGCAGATTGTGGAAAACCTCTATTCTGCGTCGGGGGGGGGTAAAATAGACCCCGGAAGCTATATAAAGAATTCGTATCTTGAGGGAGACAATCTTTTGCTGAACGGGACGCAGCTGATTGACAGCAGACTGGGCAGATATTCTTACCTGTCGGCGAATGCCAGAATTTTGCATGCCCGCGTGGGCAGATATACCTGCATTGGGCCGGACGTAACGATTATCACGGGGCAGCATCCGACGTCCGGCATGGTATCGATGCACCCGGCGTTTTATTCCAGAGACAATGCCATCGGGTATTCCTTTGTGCGGGAAAATAAATTTACGGAGACAAGAACGGCGGATGGGGAATATGCGGTCGTAATTGGAAACGACGTATGGATTGGCATGGGGGCAAGAATTATGGAGGGCGTAACGATTGCAGACGGAAGCGTCATCGCGGCGGGAGCGGTCGTCGTAAAGGACACCAGGCCATATGAAGTAGTGGGCGGCGTGCCGGCGCGCCATATCCGGTATCGGTTTGAAGAGGAAGAGAGAAACAGGCTTTTGCAGATAGAATGGTGGAAGAAGGAGCGGGCATGGATTTTGGAGCATGCGGAGGAATTTGAAGATATCAGACAGTTTTGCAGATATGAGATGGAGAGAAATGGATGAAAAAAATATTGATCTGGGGAACAGGTAAAATTGCAGACGAGCTTTTGTGCAATGGAATCGAAGGAGAGCTGACGGGCTTTCTGGAGACGGTAAGGGGAAAGGAATTTTATCAGGGAAAGAAGGTGTTTTCCGTAGAGGAAATGCCAAAGGATTACGATTATATTCTGGTCGCCAATTCGTATACGGATCAGATTTATCAGCTATGCGTCGATAAAGGCATCGATCTGGAAAAGGTGATTTTTCTGCGCGCGGCGAAAAGCAGGCCGGGGCAAACGGATACAGAGGTCATCCGGGAGATTCTTGGCGTGAAAAATTTTACGAATTACTGTCATACATTTGGACTGTGGCGTGAGAGCTTTATTACAGAAGATATGAAAACGTACGAAAGCTTAAATGTCCGGGAGAACTTTCGGATTGATACAAAGCATTTATGGCCCATTGCGGGAGACAGGTATGCAATGGCCGGCGCCATGCACAATTATTTCTGGCAGGATTTATGGGCGGCCAGAAAAATACGGCAAAGCGGCGTGGAGCGTCATTTTGACATTGGATCCAGAATCGATGGATTTATTGCGCATCTTCTGGCGATGGATATTGAGGTGTCGTTGATTGACGTCAGAGCGTTTCCCGGAGAGGTAGAGCATCTGCATACGATTGTTGACGATGCGACGTCTTTAAAGCAGGTTGCCGACGCGTCGGTGGAAAGTATGTCGGCTCTGTGTTCGCTGGAGCATTTTGGATTGGGAAGATACGGAGATCCCATTGATCCGGAAGCCTGCTTTACCTGTTTTGCCAATTTACAGAAGAAGATCAAAAAGGGCGGCAGACTCTACCTGTCCGTTCCGGTTGGAAGAGAGCGGGTAGAGTTTAACGCGCACCGTGTCTTTTATGCGCAGACGATTGCAGATGCATTTTCTGACCTGACATTAAAAGAGTTTTCCTGTGCTGCGGAAAGACGAATCGAATATCATGTAGATCTGCACAAATACGATCAGGACGGACACGATGGGGAATATCGGTACGGATTGTTTTATTTCGTCAGAGAGTAGGCTGCGCAGGGACATCTGGCCGCACAGGGAGGATTCATATGAAAATATCGGTTATTATGGCGACGTATAATGCGCAGGAGACGATTCGTCAGGCGATAGAAAGCGTGATCGGGCAAAGCTATCCGCAGAAAGAGCTGATTCTTATAGACGGAGGCTCAACGGATGGGACGCCTGAAATCATAAAAGAATATGAGACGCATGTGGCATATTGGAGCAGTGAGCCGGATGACGGCGTATACGACGCGATGAATAAGGGAATCGCAAAAGCGACGGGAGACGTGATTGCGTTTTTAAACAGCGACGACTGGTATGAACCGGAGATATTTGGAAAAATCAGCGACTGCTTTGCGGCGGATGGGCCGGATATTCTGGTCTGCATGGCAAACTGCGTCCTGGGAGACCATGTATACCGGGACAGGGAATCTTATCGGGATATTGAAGACTTGCAGATACATATGATATATTATCATCAGGGCATGTTTGCAAAAAGAGAAGTGTTTGAACGGATTGGGACGTTTGACCTCCGGTATCAGATCGTTGCGGATTATGACTGGACGCTGCGGGCGTATCGGCAGGGCTGTCGGTTTCAGACGATTCCGGACGCCGTTGTCAATTATCGCTGCGACGGCTTCAGCTCCATTCAAAGTCTTTTGGTATTTGAGGAAGTGCGGGAAATTGCCTGTGCGCAGCCGGCGTCGGAGGAGACGGTGAGGCGTCGGAATGCGTTTTATGGCGGAATGGAGGACCGTTTTTTACTGACGCTTTATAATCTTGTCTGGAAAAAAGACGGCGCGTTTGTCAGAAGCCTGTGTCGGGAAGGCGTATCCTGGCATATCTGGGGCGCCGGAGCCTATGGCAGAATGAGCTGCAAATTATTCTGGTCAGTCGGTATTGCAGTAGAGGGCTTTATCGACAACGACCGGACGGTAAGAGAATGTTATGGATATTCGGTTTTGTCGCCGGAGGAGCTGACGGGAGCGGAATGGATCTGCATTGGCAGCAGGAAGTATGAAAAAGAGATTCGAGAGCAGATACTGGCAATGGGATATCCGCCGGAGCGCATCATTTCTTTTACAGATTTCAAAAGCAGCATGATCGAATATGGAAAAAAGCATTACATGAATGACGTGATGCAAAAAGGGAGGCGGATGCATGAAGGGTAATATCAGAAAGGGCGTAAACGAGCAGGATATACTTGAATCCATCCGGCGATATGATACGGTATTTCTGTATGGCGCGGGACGTTATGGAAGAGCGCTTCTACAGGATTTAAACGACAGAGCGTTCAGGGTCAAAGCGGTTGTGGTGGAATGCACAGAGGGGAATCCAAAGGCAGTCGAAGGCGTTCCTGTCGTGGCTCTTTCGACTGTGCCGCCGGAGGATACGGCGCTGTTTGTGCTTGCCGTTTCGGAAAAATATCTGAGGGAAGCGGTAGAGCTGCTTGTGGCAAACGGGCACAAACATCTGCTGTATCTGGAAAATCCGTTTCTTTTGCATGGCGGAATTGCGCCGGAGATGATGGCAAAGCTTCCGAAGCTGGAAATTACGGCAAAGATTGGCTGCGGCATTGCCTGCCGCTATTGCCCGCAGCAGATGCTGCTGAACGCATATTTTCGGGAAGATAAGCGCAGAAAAGCGTATATGGAGCTTTCCGATTATAAGAGATGCATTCTGCATATGCCAAAGGACGCCATTATTTCTTTTGCCGGATTTGTAGAGCCGTTCCACCATAAGGATGCGGTGGAGATGCTTTTGTTTGCGCATGAAATGGGGTATCGGCTTGAGCTGTTTACGACATTTGAGGGGGTTTCGCGCGCGCAGTATGAGCAGATTAAGGATATTCCGTTCGTCCGGGTCGAGCTGCATATTCCGGATAAAAACCAGAATGCCAGGATTCTCACAACAAAGGAGTACTGGGAGGTTGTAAAGCTGGCGTTGGAGCAGAAAAAGCCAAATGGAAGGGCGTTTCTTGATAAGGCGCACTGTCATGGAGAGCCGGTGGACGCTTTTTTGGAGCTGGCGGATGGAAAAACGGAGATCGGAACAGCGCTGATGGACCGGGCCGGCAATTTAAAGGCGGATGAAAATTTGCGGCAGGGCGTTTACAAATCCGGAAAGATTTACTGCACCAAAGCGCATCGCCAGAATCAGTGGGTGCTGCTTCCGGATGGAACGGTTACGCTGTGCTGCATGGATTTTGGCTTAAAGCATGTAATCGGAAATCTGCTGGAAAATACGTACGAAGAGCTTTTGAAGCAGGATGCATGGACAGGCATTCGGCGGCAGATGATGCAGCTGCAGGAGGATTGCGGGCTTTTGTGCAGAAATTGTGTGGATGCGGCGGATTTGCAGGAATGGAGCGCATTGGAAGCGAGGTAAGACATGGAGATCATATTTTATGGAGCCGGAAAATGGGGAAGGGAAGCGCTGGAACGATACAAAAGAAGGGGCAGCGCGCGCGGCACGCTGAAAGGCTTTGCCGACAGTAAGAAAACAGGGGATTACTGCGGATACCCCATTATTCCGATTGCAGAGGCGGACGGACAAAAGGACTGCGTCGTGATTACGATTCAGCAGCCGATGATTGCGGGCATGGTATACAACCAGCTGAAGCGGGCGGGGATGGAGCGTATTTACTGGTTTTTAAACCGGGAAGAAAAGGAGGGGGAACAAGGAGATTTTCTGGAAGAGGAATGCAGGGATCTGAGCGATTTTGGACCTTGCGTTTTGCCAAAAGTGGAAATGCATATTGCAGATCACTGTAATTTAAATTGCAAAGGCTGCACGCATTTCTCTCCCGTTTTTGAAAAAGAGCTGCCGGATTTTGAAGAGAGGATGCATGACGTTGCGCTTTTAAAGGAGAAGATGCCGCACATCATGCTGTTTTCGATTCTGGGCGGAGAGCCGTTTCTGAACCCGGAAATTGGCCGGTATGCGGCTGCAATCCGGGCGCTTTTGCCGGATACGCAGATACAGATCGTGACGAACGGGCTTTTGATTCCGCAGCTGGATGGGGAAATCTTAAATACGATCCGGGAACAGGGCGTCGTAATCCAGATTTCGGAATACCGGCCGACGTATCGCATCAGAGGGCGCATTCAGGAAAAACTGGACGAATACGGCGTTATGTATCAGATTCAGCCTTATGAGGCGAAACAGAAGTTTATCCGGCCGCTGTCGCTTTCGGCGCACAGCAGGCATCCGCACGCATGCATTTCGGATCAGTGCGTCAATATCTGGAATGGAAAGATTGCGCGCTGCCCAACGCTTATGTATATTGATCGTTTTAACGCGGCGTTTGACAAAAGCCTTCCAAATGAGGGGATTCTTTCTTTGGAGGACTGCCCGAAAGGGACGGAGCTTCTTGCGCTGCTGGAGCGCGACGTTCCGCTTTGCAGGCACTGCGTTCGCTTTGAAACGGAATGGGAATCGTGCGGCGGCAGACCGGATGTTGCGGATTTTGCGGGCGATGACTGAGAGAAGGAAAGGGAGGAGATACGCATGGAGCGGACAATTATACTCTGGGGAACCGGGGAGCGGGCGCGCCAGTTTCTGGAACGGGGCTATTTTAAGGCATGCAGGATATACGGATTTGTGGACACCTATTCAAAAAACGAGTCGTTTCTGGGGTATCGCGTCTATGCGCCGGAGGATTTGAAGGAAATCCTGAAAGAAGCGGATGCGCTTGTGATTGCGAATCAGTATTTTGGAGAGATCCTGGAAGCCTGTATAGAAATGGGGCTGGAATGGGAAAAGATCGTGCTGACGGATCATGTCAGAGAGCCGATCTGTTACAAACGGTTTTTAAAGCTTGCGGAATTTTCACAGGAGCTGTTTTTGAGCTTGCAGGACCGCGTGATGCGGCTGGTGAAGGTCAATGAATCGGATCAGAAGGATGCGGACCGCCTGATTGGGAACGACGCGTACGGCGCGCCTGTTTACATGGAGGATTATTTTCGGTTTCGCACGTTTGAATTTGCGGCGCGTGAAATCAAAAAGCAGCGGACAGAGGGGGCGATCGCAGAGCTTGGCGTATTCCGCGGGACGTTTTCTTCGCTGATGAACGCGACGTTTCCGGATAAAAAGCTGTATCTGTTTGACACGTTTGAAGGATTTGGGCAGGAAGAGGCGGAGCAGGAAATCCGTATGGGAAGATGCAGTGAGAATTTCGTATCGGCGCATAAGGCGACGTCGGTTGCGCGCATGCTTTCCAATCTTCCGCATCCCGAGAACTGCGTGGTATGCAAGGGCTTTTTCCCGGAGACGGTGACGCAGGAAGCTTCGCAGGAGAAGTATGCGTTTGTTTCTCTGGACGTGGATTTTGAGGAATCGACATATCAGGGATTGAAATTTTTTTATCCGCGTCTTTCAGAGGGCGGCATGCTGTTTTTGCACGACTACAACACGTTTTATCTGGACGGCGTAAAGCTGGCGGTGGACCGGTTTGAAAAGGAGAGCGGCGTCACATTGAAAAAAACGCCGTTAGCCGACCGTGCAGGGACGCTTGTGATTCTAAAATAGGAGAAGCAGTATGGAAAATGGGATTTCCGTGATTGTGCCGGTGTATAATGTCAGGCAGTATCTTCCGCAATGCATTGAGAGCATACAGCGCAATACCTTCCGGGAGATAGAGCTGATTTTAGTAGACGACGGTTCTACGGATGGCAGCGGGGACGTCTGTGAGGCGTATGCCAGAGAGGATAACAGAATCCGCGTGTTTCATCAGAAGAATAAAGGGCCGATCGCCGCCCGGCGAAAGGGCGTGGAAGCAAGCAGATACGCGTATGTTACGTTTGCTGACGCGGACGATTTTATCGCGCCGGTTTCCTATGCGCTTGCGGCGCCTCTGATGCAAAATGGCGTGGACATTGTGATTTTTGGCATTATCCGGTATACGGATGAAACGGCGCAGAAAAAGGAAGCCTGCATCTTTTCGGAGGGCGTCTATGGCGAAAAGGAAATTGCAGAACGAATCTGGCCTGTTATGATCTGGGACAGCGGGACGGGACGCTGCGGCATTGATCCTGCGCTCTGGAACAAAATCGTAAAAAGGGAGCTGGCGGTTCTGGCGTATCAGACGCTTACGGAGGACGGTTTTCATTATGGAGAGGACGTAGCGGTTGTATATCCGATGCTAAAAGCGGCCCGGACGATTGCAATCAAAGACGCCGCCTGGTATTTTCACAGGCAGCGGACGGGCGGAGCAGTCGCAGGGTATCTGGCGGAGGAGGCGTATTTTGACAAGCTTTACCTTCTGTATCGGCATCTGATGCGCGTGCTTGGGGACGACCTGCAGATGGCGCGGCAGATTGAAGCGTTTTACATGCATTCCGTTGCGCTGCGCAGACGCGTATCCGGCGACGTCACGGAACAGATACGGCATCTGTTTCCGTTTGACCGGGTGGAGAAGGGAGAGCGGATCGTATTGTATGGCGCGGGCGTTGTGGGGCGCTCTTATATGGAGCAGCTGCGGAAGACGTCGTATTGCAGGGTTGCGCTCTGGGTGGATCAGAATTATGAAAAGCTTCGCCCGAGGCTGCCCGTGTCTTCGATTGCGGAGATTTGCTCCGCTTCTTATGACAGGATTGTGATTGCGATAGAAAATGAGCAGGTGCGGGCGGCGGTGACTGCGCGTCTCGCGCAAATGGGGGTCTGCGCCGCGCAGATCGTATGACAGAACGGAGGAGAGGGCGAATGCAGGGCGACTTTAAGAATCTGTATACGTTAGAACAGCTGAAGGAATTTCTGGAAGCGGAACAAAGGATTGCGTTATATGGCATTGGCGAATATGGAACGCGTCTGGCGGATTATCTGCTGGATACGGGGCAAAGCGATCGTATTGCGGGAATCGTCGTTACGGATGAGGCGGATGCGCCAAAGGAATACAGAGGGTTGCCGGTGAGGAAGGCGGCCGCCTTTTTCCGGGAAAAGAAAGCGCATGCCGTTGTAATTGCCGTTTCTCTGAGCTTTCGGAGAGAGATTCTGGAAGCGGTGGACGGCTGTGCGGCCAGCTGCGCCTGTATGACGGATGCGCTGTATTTTGCCATTGGCAGAAAACTGGCGGAGGGAGGTCGGGTTGTTCCCTATCGGGGCATTGATTTTTGCGTGGCCGGTTTTCACAAATGCGGCACGACGTCTGTTTTTTCCGCTTTGAAGAAAATGAAGCGAATTTATTTGCCGGATCAGAAGGAAACGCTGTTTTTCAGCTGGAACAAAGACGTTGCGGACCCGGAGGCGTTTTTAAAGCGGCAGTTTTTTGACCATATTCTGGATAACCAGATTGTAGGAATGGTGGAGCCGACGTTTTGCAGGCATGCAGAAGAAATCCGCCGGATCTGGGGCGGGGATGTAAAGCTTGTGTTTCTGATGCGCAATCCTGTTAAAGCCCTGTTTTCGGAGTTTAAGATGCGCATTTGCAAAGGATACGGGCTGGAAGAGATAAAGGCGTATCGGGAGAGGGGCTATTACGAAGAGCTGTTTACAGATTTTTTAAATCTTCTGACAGAGCGGGAGCAGAAATTGTCCGTGCATTTTGCGCACTGGCTCAGACAGTTTTATGCGCTGTTTCCAAAGGAACAGATCAAAACGGTTTTCTTTGAAGAGCTTGTCTTAAATCCGCGGGAAGGGATACAGGATATCCTGCGCTTTATCGGTTCTGCGGATGTGTATCCGGAAGACGGCCTTCCGCATGAAAATAAAAGGGACTTTGTGTTTTTGGAGTATGCAGGGTATCAGATTGCGAAGCGGAGAAGGGAGCTGTACTGGGAGCATTCGCATATGCAGGAGAAAGCGGACGTTGCAAAACGGATAGAAATGGAAGCGGAGCTTGAGGCTGTGGAGGCGCAGTACGATGCGGCGAAAAAGGTATACGGCGTCCGGCCGACGGCAAAGCAGATCGCGCTGTCTTCGGCATTTCTGGAACAGGACGTCAGAGATCTGGAAGAGCTGACGGGCCGAAATCTGAGAAAGCTCTGGCAGCTTTTTGGGCAGTAAAGCAGGCAGGAGGGGAGAACGCGTGATTATAACAAAAACGCCGTTTCGCGTCAGCTTTTGCGGCGGAGGGAGCGACATTGCGGATTTTTACAGAGAGCATGGCGGGTGTGTGATCGGCACAACGATCAATCGTTATATGTATCTGAGCATACATCCCTATTTTGACGCCGGTCGGACGGCGCTGAAATATTCGCAGAATGAAATTGTAAAGGATTTGCGCGAGATTTCGCATTCTATTTTTCATTGTGTGTTAAATGAAAAGCAGATTCAGGGCGTTGAGATTTCCAGCACCGCGGACGTGCCGGGCGGCACGGGGCTTGGCTCTTCCAGCGCGTTTACGGTCGGTCTGCTGCACACGCTCTACTGTTATCAGGGAAAATACGTTTCCAAAGGAAAGCTGGCCGAGGAAGCCTGTCAGGTGGAAATCGAAAAGCTGCATGCGCCAATTGGCAAGCAGGATCAGTATGCGGCGGCTTACGGAGGGCTGAATTTTATCCGGTTTCACAAAGACGATACGGTTTCGGTACAGCCGGTCATCGCCGGAAGGGATACGTTAAAGGAATTGCAGGAAAATCTGATTCTGTTTTACACGGGACTGACGCATGATGCGAATCAGATTCTTGCCGAACAGAAGAAAAACATTGGATACAGAGAAAAGACGGATAATCTGCTGCGCATGTGCAGTCTGGCGGAGGCGATGAAGCGCTCGCTGGAATGCGGCGAGCTGAGAGACTTTGGCGCGATCCTGCATGAAAGCTGGCAGAAGAAGCGGGAGCTGGCGGGCAGCATTTCAAATGCCGCGATTGACGCGCTGTATGCATGCGCAATGCAAAACGGCGCGCTGGGCGGTAAGCTTTTGGGCGCGGGCGGCGGCGGTTTTTTCCTGTTCTACTGTCCAAAGGAAAAGCAGGAGGGGCTGTGTAAGGCGCTTCGGAAAAAACCGTTTCCGTTTCGCTTTGAGCATGACGGCAGCTCGATTGTATATATTGGCGACAAATACTGGGAGGATGTAAGATGAGGGCGCTTGTGGTTGGAGGAGCAGGCTTTATTGGAAGCCATCTGTGCCGCGCTTTGCTGCAAAGCGGGCATACCGTCACCTGTATGGATAATTTTTCGCTGGGAACGGAGCGAAATATTTCGGATTTGACGGAAAGAGCCGGGTTTTTGCTGTGTCGGGGCGACGCGTCGGAGGAAGCGGCGCTACGGAGCGTTTTTGTGGAAGCGAAGCCGGATTATGTGTTTCATCTGGCGGCGAATTCCGACATACGGGCAAGCGCGCAAAACCCAGAGGTGGAATATCAGAATACGTATTCCACGACGTTTCAGATTTTAAACTGCATGCGGCGATACGGCGTAAAACGGATGTTTTTTGCTTCCACGTCTGCTGTGTACGGGGATAAGCGGGATATTTTGCTGGATGAGCATACGCCGGATCTTGCGCCGGTTTCTTATTATGGGGCGGCAAAGCTTGGCGCAGAGGCGCTCATCCATGCGTTTTCCTATATGAACGACATACGCGCGCTGGTGTTTCGCTTTCCCAATGTGATCGGGCCGGGTCTGACGCATGGCGTAATTTATGATTTTATTCGAAAGCTTGAAAAAGATCCGAAGCGGCTTGAAATTTTAGGGGACGGCAGACAGACAAAGCCATATATTTATATCCGTGATCTGATCGATGCGATTTGTCAGTTTATGGATGGAGAAGAGGATGGCGTGACGCTGTATAACGTAGGCGTATCGGGTGAGACGAGCGTGACGGGAATTGCCGATGTCATCTGTCGGGAAAAAGGGCTTTTTGGCGTAACGTATTGCTATACCGGAGGCGAAGGCGGCTGGAAGGGAGACGTTCCGCGCTTTCGATACGGTCTGGATAACATTCATAAGGCCGGCTGGCAGGCCCGTTACACTTCGGATGAGGCGGTGGAGATGACGGTGCGCGCGGCATTGGCGGAAAGGGATGCGTGAGGATGAAAAAACAAACATATATTCCGTATGTGGAACACGAGAAAATCAGAGTGGCGGTAATGTTTCAGGTCGCATCGTACTGGCCGTCCATTGAAAGCTTTTATGAGGCGTGCAGAATGGATGACGCAGTGGATATCCGAATTTATTATGTAGACGATCTGGCGGTGGAAAAGGCGCAGATGGAGCATTCGGAAGCGTTTCTTCGGGAAAGGCGGCTGCCGTATGAAATCTATTCCGAAGACAGGATCGACGCATTTTTGCCGCACGTGGCGCTGTATCAGCCGCCGCATGACGTGCTGTATCGCAATCCCCCGGCCCTGTCTATCCATCTGAAGCGGAAGGGAATCCGTATTCTCTATATTCCCTACGGCATCGAAATTGCAGACACCGCAGATGCGCGTCTGGCGCATTTTTATACGTATGTTGTAAGAAACAGCTGGCGCATCTATACGTTTTCCAAAATCATGCAGGAGGATTATCAGATGTATTGCCCGAACCGCCATGCGGTGCGGGCGACCGGCTCGCCCAAGTTTGACGCCGTCTGCGGCGGCGGTTTTCAACGGAGTGAGGAAGTGAGCAAAAAGGCGGATGGGCGCAAAGTCATCGTCTGGAAAATGCATTTTCCAAAGCTGATCTACGAAGGCATCCGGCAGCTTCAGGTTACGCCGTATTTGTCCGAATATATTCGGTTTGCAGAGCAATTACAGCAGTATCAGGATCTGCTTTTTGTCATTCTGCCGCATCCGATCTTTTTTTCCGGCGTAATGCCGCAGCAGTTTGCCGGAGACGTCAATCGTTTGTTTGAAACGCTGAAGCGGCAGGAAAACGCCGTGCTGGATCGCTCGGACGATTACAGGAATTCTCTGTATACCGCAGATGCGATCATGGTGGACCGCAGCGCGCTGATGGTGGAAGCGGGGCTGTGTGACGTGCCTGTTTTGTACATGCGCAATCAGGATTATGAAGAGCCGCTGACAAATGCCGTAAAATCGCTGGTGGATTCTTATGAGCAGGGAACCTCGGCTGAGGATATGGCGTCGTTTGTCGAGCGTTTTCGAAGCAATGCGACAGGCGATTTCCGAACAAAACGGGCGGCGGTTCTGGAAGCGTCCATGCCGTTTCTGGACGGAGCCTGCGGGAAGCGGATTCTTGCGGATATGAAGGAAGGCATTCAAAATGAAACGGATGGCAGAATGCGCGTCGTTTTTTTTGGCGCGGGCATTGTATGCGAGCATTATATCAGGGAGCTTGGCATTTTGCAGAATCCGGATTATCTTGTGCTGGGGCTTTCCGATAACAATCCAAAGAAATGGGGGACGATGCATGCCGGGATGCGGATTATGCCCCCGGAACAGCTCAAAGAGCTGGCGTTTGATCTTCTGGTGATTACAACGGAGCAGAATCATGTGCCGATCAAGCAAAAGCTGGTGTACGAGCTGTGTCTGGACGATGAAAAAATATGGCGTCTGGATGTGTTTTGTGAACACTATTTTGCAAAGGATGGAATGGAACAGGGATGGTTTTAAGAAATTGCGATATGAAGACATTTTCTGCGCGATGCGCGGGCAAAAAAATTGCCTGTTATGGAATCGGATCGGATTTTGAACGGATTTTGAAAAATTACGGGGGATATCCGTGGACGGAACGCGTCTCTTATCTGGTGGACAACGATCCTGCCAGACGTGGAAGGGCATACAGGCTGGGGGATCGCGTCTGTTCTATTTTGAATCTGGAGGACCTTTTGAAAGAGGAACGGTCGGATCTGGTGATTTTTATTACGTGCAGCTATTATGCGCAAATTGTGGAACAGCTGAATGCGGTCTCTGAACTGAATCAGGCAGAGTGCTATATTTTTTCTTTTATGTATGCGCTGAGCGAATACGGCCGGCTTTGCATCCGGCGGAGAGAGGAGAAGCGGATTCCGCCGACGATACATTACTGCTGGTTTGGAAAAAAGGAGCTGCCGGATCTCTATAAGCGCTGCATTGAAAGCTGGCGCAGACACTGTCCGGAGTACCGCATTGTGGAATGGAACGAGGACACCTGTGATATCGGGGAAAATCTGTTTGCGAAGCAGGCATATGAGAGCGGAATATACGGCTTCGTTCCAGATTACTTTCGCCTGAAAATTATTTACGAGCACGGCGGCGTCTATCTGGACACAGACGTGGAGCTGATCAAAAATCTGGATGATCTGCGTTATAATGAAGCGTTCTGCGGCATGCAGGGGCCGGGAGAGGCGGCGCTTGGACTTGGGTTTGGAGCGGTAAAGCGGCATCCTGTCATTGGGAATCTGCTGAAGCGATATCAGACGGCGCAGTTTCAAAAAGCGGACGGGACGTTTGAAGAGACGGCTTCCCCCGTCTGGCAGACAACGGATTTAAGGCGGCTTGGGATGCGGTATGGAACGGCGATGCAGGAGGTTTGCGGCATGACGGTGTATCCGATGGAGGTGCTTTCGCCTAAAAACCTTTTGACGGGAGAAGTCCATATTACGAACTATACGTATGCCATTCACCATTACGACGGGTCCTGGGCGTCCGGGGCAAGACGGGAAAAAAATGAAAAGAGGAAAGCGGATGCGGCAGCCGTGCGTGCGATGTTTGTTGAATGAAAGCGTGTTTTTGCAGCAGGGAGGAAGAAATGTATCGATTATATAATTTTGGAATAGAACGAAAGATCGACTGGCTGGTAAAGAACAGAAAGCTGGAAGGAAAAAAGATTATCATCTCTCCGTGGACGGAAGAATGCATCGCGATGTATCAGTATCTGACGCAAAAGTGGGGAGTGGATCAGGAAATCATTCGAATTGACGGGGAAGTCAGTCCGTATCACAGAGGAGTTTGCGGCATGGACGCGCTGGATACGCTTCCTCTGGACGGCTCCTACGTGGCGCTGCTCATTTCCTGGGACAAAACGGTTGCAAACCGGCTGGAAGAAAAAGGCGTTCCGTTTGAAAATATTTATTTTATCAAAGGAGACGAATTAAAAGCGCAGGATGCGCTGATTCGCTGTCTGGAAGATGAGGCGATTCATACGGTCTTAGACGTTGGATGCGGAACGGGGAACCATTCAAGGATCTTTCTGGAGCATGGAAAACAGGTGACGGGAGTGGATCTTTGGGCGGATTGCAGGATCAAAGAAGATGGCTTTCAATTTATCAAAGAAGATTTTATCGGCCATGCTTTTTCGGAAACGTATGATCTGGTCTGGACGTCGCACGTGCTGGAGCATCAGATGGCGGTGGGAGCTTTCATACAAAAGCTGTTTTTATGCTGTAAGGAAAACGGACAGGTGGCGATTACCGTCCCGTATGAGACGGGCGGAAGAGTGGTTGAGGGGCATGTAAGCTTCTGGAACGCCGGATTGCTGATGTATAATATTATACAAAGCGGATTCAGCTGCAAACGTGCGGCGGTGAAAACGTATGCAAATAACGTCAGTGTGATCGTTCCAAAGGAGCCGATTTTCAAAGATGGGGCGCAGGGCGTAATCGCAGATTCCAGACCGTATTTTCCGGAGCGGATGCAGTGCGGAAATAACCGCTATGGGGGAGTTCTTTTTGATGGCAATATCAAAGAGCTCAACTGGAAGCGGTGAGGATGGAACGGATGATGAGGAAGCAGTATGTGGCCGTCATTCAGGCGGGAGGAAAAGGCACGCGGATGCGCCGGCTTACCAAAGACGCGATTCCAAAGCCGATGCTTTCGATGAACGGAAAGCCAATGCTTCAGTGGCAGATCGAACAGATCAGCCGGTATGGCATTTTGGATTTCTGGATTGTCATTGGACATCTGGGCGAAAAAATCCGGGACTATTTTGGGGACGGCAGTCGGTTTGGCGTACGGATACAATATCTGGAAGAGAAAGAGCCGCTTGGCTCGGCGGGGGGGCTTTACGGTCTGAAAGAGGAATTGCAGGAGAGAGACTTTCTTTTGATCTTTGGCGATATCCTGTTTGATATTGACTGGAACAGGATGATCGCGTTCCATGAAGCGAAGGGCGCGAGGGCGACGCTTCTGGCGCATCCGAACGCGCATCCGCAGGACTCGGACCTCGTTTTGCTGGACGGGGCAGGGCGTGTGACGGGCATAGACGCAAAGAATCAGGAACGGAATTACTGGTATGACAACTGCGTCAATGCCGGATTGTTTGTGCTTTCTCCTGATGTATTGCAGAAGCTTTACAGAGCAAAGCGGGCGGATCTGGAACAGGATCTTTTGCTGCCTTTGATGCGGCAGGGGCAGGTGTTTGGCTATCGGACGCCGGAATACGTCAAAGACGCCGGAACGGTAGAGCGGTTTTACGCCGTTTGCAGGGAGCAGGAGGCGGGCGTGCCAGACAGAAAGAATCTGGAGCATAAGCAAAAATGCGTATTTTTAGACAGAGACGGAACGATCAATCGTTACTGCGGCCTTTTGCATCGGGAGGAGCAGTTTGCGCTGGAAGAGGGCGCGGCGGAAGCGATTCGCCGCTTGAACGCGTCGGACTATCTGGTGATCGTCGTTACCAATCAGCCCGTCGTAGCGCGCGGCATGTGCGGGATCGAAGATGTGAAGCGAATTCACAGGAAAATGCAGGTTCTGCTTGGAAATGCCGGCGCGTATCTTGACGATATCGTTTTTTGTCCGCACCATCCCGACCGCGGGTATCCGGAAGAAAACCCGGCATACAAAGTGGCGTGTAATTGCCGTAAGCCATCGACGGGCATGATTGACGCAATGATGAAGAAGTATCATATCGACCTTGCGTCATCCTATATTGTGGGAGACAGTACGGCGGATATACAGACGGGAAAAAATGCCGGGCTTGGTACGGTTTTGCTTGGCACGGGGCTGCGTGGAGAAGACGGTAAGTATAAGGCGCGGCCGGATTTTCTGGCGGACAATCTTTTGCAGGCGGCGGAATGGATTTTAAGGCAGGAAAAGGAAGGATGACGATGGATTACAGAGAACAGATCCGGCAGTACATCGCGCTTGAGAAGGCGACGCTTGCGGCTCTGCCGGTAGACGATATCAATGACGTGATGAACGTGCTGGAGCGGGCAAGGCTGTCGGGAAAGCGGATATTTGTCTGCGGCAATGGAGGAAGCGCGTCTACGGCTTCGCATCTCGAATGCGATTTTAACAAGGGCATCAGCTATGAGCAGGAAGTCAAATACGACATCGAATGCTTAAGCGACAACGTCCCGATGATGATGGCGATTGCAAACGACATTGGATACGACGATATTTTTGTCGTTCCGCTGAAAAACAAGCTGAAAAAAGAAGATATCGTCATTGGCATTTCCGGAAGCGGAAATTCTGCGAATGTAGTCAGGGCGTTTGAGTACGCGAACGAAGCGGGCGCGGTGACGATTGCCCTGACAGGATATTCCGGCGGAAAATTAAAGGAGCTTGCGGCGTACAATATACACGTCGCCATTGAAAATATGCAGATCACGGAGGATGTGCATCTCGTGCTGAATCATATGATTATGTACATACTTTCCGGTATGAAGGGATGCTGAGGACAGATATGCAGACAGAAGAAATCATCTATGTAGGATATGGAGTGGGAGATTATTATGCGGCTGTTCACAAAGCGGTGCAGGAAAAAATCACCCTGTCCTTTCTGTGTGACAAAAAGTGGGAAGGGAGAGACGTTGACTGCTATGATGGCATTCCTGTCATATCCCAAAAAGAGCTGGCGGGGATGAAGGGCGTAAAAGCCGTTATTTTTGCCAGTGACTATACGGTGCAGACGTCGATTGCAAAAGATTTGAATGCAATGGGAATTTCTTATGTTCTTGCAGATGAAGCGCTTCAAAAACGCGTGATTACGAGTGAGGATATCCGGGCGGAAGGGGAGGAAGGCGTTTGGAGAGACGCTTGCGGCAACACGGTCTATTATGATGAGACGCTGCCGGATGGCATACAGATTGCTGTCAGAGGGCAGGGCGGCTGCGTGCGGTTTGGAACAGACATTCTGACAAACAGCCTTATGATTCAGCTGGGGAATCATGGAACCTGCGAAATCGGTTCGAAAACGAGGCTGATTGGCGTACAGATTTATGTCGCGTATGCGTCTGTTCAAATTGGAGCGGATTGTCTGTTTGCGAGAGGCGTAGTCATTCGAACGCATGACGCGCATTATATTTTTGACAGGAATACCCATCAGCGGATCAATGCGCCGACAGACGTTGTGATTGGAGATCAGGTCTGGGTTTGCGCGGATGCGTCGCTGTTTGCCGGCGCGCGCATAGGAACCGGCTCTGTCGTAGGCGCAAGGGCAGTGACGTCGCGTTCGTTTGAGGATCATGTGATTATAGCGGGCGTTCCGGCAAAGGTAATCCGCAGAAACATCTGTTGGAGCAAGGACAATTCCTGCTATACGAATTATTCTAGCTTGGAGGAGTGCTCCTGTCAGGATGCGTTAAAGTATATGGGCTAAAATCTGGCGGGTGGGTAAAAATCCATGGTGGGACGACGAAAGAAAGGGGGAGAGGCATCTGTGCAGATCTATATCTATGGCGCAAAGGCGCTTGCTCTGGGCGCTTGCGTTGCAGTGAGGGAGCTGTATCCGCAGCATGACGTGACAGGGTTTCTTGTGAAATCTTTGCACAACAATCCAACGACGTTGGCGGGGCTTCCTGTTTACAGGCTTTGCGATGTGAAAGAAAAAGACCGCCATATATTGATAGCGGCGCCGGAAGACGTGCAGGAAGAGATTGTCCGGGATTTGCGTAAATATGGATTTTTCCACTATACGTGTATGGATTCCGGGAAGGAAGCCCGTCTTATGGAACGGTATTATACGGCCATTGGCAGGTTTCCGTCGATTCATGCCATGCCGGCGGGAGGCGATGCGCCAGATGTGCGCGCGTTTATGGCAAAAAGCGGCAGAGACAGGGAGCTGAAGCGTTCGTACGATTTGCCGGAATGGATTTGCCCGCTCCATGTGGGCGCTGCGTCCGGCAAAAAAGAGAGCTTTCCGTATGCCGATGACACAGGCGAAAATATTTCAAAAAAGAATGGCAATTACTGTGAACTGACGGCGCTTTACTGGATGTGGAAGAACCAGACAAAGGATGCGTATTACGGCTTGTTTCATTACCGGAGAATGCTGGATCTGCATACGGAAGATCTGAAGCGCCTGAAGGAAAACGACATTGACGTTGTGCTTCCTTTTCCAACGGTGCATGAGCCGGATATTCTGGAGCATCATTCCAGATACGTCAAAGAATCGGACTGGGAGGCGATGCGCCAGGCGCTTTTAGAACTCTGTCCGGAGTACGAGGAGGCGTTTTCATTTGTGCTGTCACAGCCGTATCTGTACAATTATAATATGCTGCTTGCGAAACGGAAGGCGCTGGACGATTATTGTAAATGGCTGTTCCCGATTTTGGAGCGCACGGAGGAGCTGAGCGTTCCAAAAGGGGAGGAACGCTCGGACCGGTACATTGGCTATCTGGGAGAGAATCTGATGACGCTGTATTTTCTCTGCAACAGGCACGATTTAAACATTGCGCATACAGGAAGAACGATGCTGGTATAAAGATGCAATCAGGCGAAAGTAAATTTACTTTCGTCTGTTTTTGTGATATAATCCCGTCAGAGAGACGTCCGCAGACGCGCATGGCTTTCGTATTCTGTGGGAAGGCGATATGGACGAAAACGGATCAAAATTTTGCCATAGGAGGAGAATGGGATGCAGACGGAATTATCGGCATCTATGATGTGCGCGGATTATGCGCATCTGGAAAAGGAAATACGCTTATTGGAAGAGGGAGGCGTCGATTCTTTCCATGTGGACATTATGGACGGGCAGTTCGTGCCCTACTTTTGCATGGGCATTCAGGATTTAAAATGCATCCGCAGGCTGACGAAAAAGCCGGTGGAGGTGCATCTGATGATCAAACGGCCATTGAGCTATTTAAAAGGCTTTATCCAGGCCGGCGCAGACGTGATTTATGTGCATCCCGAGGCGGACTATCATCCGGCCAGCACGTTGCAGGCCATTATTGACGCCGGCGTTACGCCGGGCATCGCCGTCAATCCCGGAACGTCTTTTGAATCCGTCAGAGAGCTTTTGTATCTGGCAAAGCGGGCGCTTGTCATGAGCGTAAATCCGGGCAGCGCCGGGCAGGTGTTTTTGCCGTACATAGGAAAGAAGCTGGGGCAGTTTCTGGATGCAAGGAAAGAATACGGGATTGAGGTCTACTGGGACGGCGCGTGTTCGCTGAATAAGATTGAGACGTACGCGCCGGAAGGCGTTCGGGGCTTTGTGCTTGGAACGACCGTGCTGTTTGGGAAAAACAGGCCATACAAAGAGCTGTTGAACGAAATCAGAACGTACTGCGTCTGAGGGAGGATACGGCCGAAAGGAGAGACGAATGAACGCTGCTGTGATTCTTTCGGGAGGCGTTGGAAGCCGGTTAAAGGAAATTCAAAGGCCTAAGCAATATTATGTCGTGCGTGGCCGGTCGATTATAAGCTACTGCATCGAGACGATCGAGCGGGCCGCATGCATCGACGCGTACGTCATCGTGGCGGACCCGTTATGGCAGGAGTTTATTCTGGAAGAGCGGAAGCGGCTGTATCGGACGCTGTCTGCGTCCGGCTCCAAATTTCGACAGTTTGCAGAGCCGGGAACAAGCCGGCAGCAGTCGATTCTGCATGGACTGCTCGCCTTAAAAGAAACGGCGGACGAACGGGATATTGTGCTGGTGCAGGATGCGGTAAGGCCGCTTGCGTCCGAACGGCTGCTGCAAAGCTGCGTGGAAGCCGCCGCGCGCGCAGACGGCGCGATGCCGGTGCTGCCGATGACCGATACGGTGTATTACAGCGAAGACGGGAAAAAAGTGGACGCGCTGCTGCATCGGGATAAGATTCTGGCCGGACAGGCGCCGGAAGCGTTTGCATTCGGACCGTACCTGCGCGCCAATGCAGCATTGTCCGAAGCGGAGCTGTCCGCCGTGCGCGGCAGCAGTGAGCCTGCGATCCGGGCCGGAATGCAGATTGCCCTGATAGAAGGGGAAAAAAGCAATTTTAAAATCACGACGCTGGAAGATTTGAAGCAGTTTGAGAATGCTATGGAGGAAAGATGAAGGCCTGGACATTACATGGAATCGGACAACTGGAATATGCGGACGCGCCTGTGCCAAAACGAAAAGAGGGATGGGTTTTGGTCCGGGTGGAAGCGGCCGGGGTCTGCGGGTCTGATATTCCAAGAATTTTTCAGACGGGCACGTATCATTTTCCGACGATACCGGGCCATGAGTTTGCGGGCAGGGTCATAGAGGCGCATGGAAAAGACGCTGCATGGATGGGAAAGCGCGTAGGCGTGTTTCCGCTGATTCCATGCAAAGAATGCGATCCCTGCCAAAGCGGGCAGTATGAGATGTGCCGCAATTATGATTATCTGGGTTCCAGAAGGGACGGCGGCTTTGCGGAGCTTGTCTCTGTGCCGGCATGGAATCTGATGGAGCTTCCCGATGCCGTGCAGATGGAAGAGGCTGCGATGTTTGAGCCTGCCGCCGTTGCGCTGCACGCAATCCGAAGGATTTCGATCTCTCCTGAGACGACGGTCGCTCTGTTTGGGCTTGGAACCATTGGACTGCTCGTGACGCAGTGGCTGCGCATATTTGGCGTGCGCCGTGTATTTGCGGTCGGGCACAATCCGGGACACGGCGCGAAGATGCAGGAAACGGCGTCGGAAGCATATGCTTATTTGAATGCGGGCGATGAGGGAGCGGACGCTGTTTCCTGGATTATGGAGCATACAGGCGGACGGGGAGCGGACGCTGCGATCGAATGCGCCGGCTCGGATGAGACGCTTTCCGGTTGCATCGAGTGCGTCAAACCGGGCGGGCAGATTCTTATGATCGGAAATCCCAAAGGAGATATGAAGCTGGATCAGGCGACATACTGGAAGCTGCTGCGCCGTCAGATTCGTCTGACCGGAACGTGGAACTCTTCTTTTTTTCATTCAAAGGAGGATGACTGGCACAAAACGGCGGCGGCCTGTGCGGAGGGAAAGCTGCGCCTGTCGGAGCTGATTACGCACCGGCTTGCGCCTGCGGATTTGATGCAGGGGCTTTTGCTTGCAAAGGACCGCCTGGAATATCACAATAAAATCATGGTCTGCAATGAAAGGCAGACGGGAATGGGACAGGAGGGGCTATGAATGATGTAATGCATATCGCAGTTGCGGCAAATCAGGCGTTTGCCAGATATCTCTGCGTCATGCTGACGTCGTTGCTGGAAAACAACCGTTCCGGGAAGCTGCGTCTGTATCTGCTGTCGGCGGATATTGACCGGGGGGGGGTAAAATGGACGCGGCGCATCGAAGAGCTGGTCACAGGGTATGGACAGCAGTTTCAGTTTCTTAAAATCGACAGGACGTTGTTTCCAAAGGAGCTTCCGTTTGATGAGACGATTACGATGGAGACGTATTTTCGTCTGAAGCTGCCCGAACTGCTGCCAGAGGAGCTAGAGCGGGTTTTGTATCTGGATGCGGATCTGATCGTCAATCAGTCGCTGCGCGCATTCTACGAAACGGATTTTGAGGGGAAGAGCTTTTGTGTTTGCAGGGACGTTACGGCCTCTGCCGGCCAGCAGATTCATCAGGCGGAATTTTTTGCCAGCATCCGCAGAGACGGAATGTATTTTAATGCGGGCGTTCTGCTTTTTAACCTTGCAAAGCTGCGTGAGACAACGAGCTTTGCGCGCCTGATGGAACAGGCGGTCCGTATCCGGGACGATCTGGTCTTTCATGATCAGGATTTACTGAATTACGTTTTTCATCAGGATGTTCGCTATATGGAGCCGGAGCGCTATAACCTTCTGGCGCGCACGGCTTTTAACGCCGGGTATGCGTATGACTGGGTAAAGGAGCATACGGCCATCGTGCATTATGCGGGACCGAAGCCGTGGCGACATAGGGAAGTGCGCTATGCGCTGGAGGCGTTCTGGTGGGAATATGCGAAAAAGACGCCGTACTATACGGAGCTTCTGGAGGAGATGCTGTGGCCGGAAATTCAGACGGGCTACATGGATCAGCTGTTTCGGCAGCTGAAACAGGAGAATGACGAGCTGCGCGGGATTGTCGACAAGTGCATGCGGCTGTTACAGGCGAGATAAGTGTAAAGATTTTCCTTTCGGGAGAAGGGTATGGGACGGACTTAAGAATGAAAGAAAAATGCCGATATAATAGATAGCGTCCGAATATAATTTAAGAAGAAAGGAAAGGCCGGTTGGCCGGGTGAAAATCATGGAAGAGAACAGAGCGGAACAGAAGGAAGCGCTGGAGGTTTTAATCGAATTCAATGATCGCATTGTAAAAAATATGAAAATAATCGTCAAAGAGCTTACGGGAGAACGCATGGATGACACGAATCAGTTTTTAAAGGGAATCGCCGACGCGTTAAACTGGGAGATTGAGGTGGTAAACGGCACGATGGGGCTGCTCAATGAAGGAAAAGAGCGCATTCACAAAGAAACGTTCAATGCAAAAGTCATGCAGTTAAGCAGCGCAATCAAAGACAATGACGACGCGGCAATGGCGGCGGCGTTTACAGAGCTGATACCGGTATTTGAACAGCTGGGAGAAGCAGCAAGGGAAGTAACCGCATAAAGGAGAAGGAATCGCAAGCCAGCTTTTGCAGCAACAGAAGTTGGCTTGTCTGTCATGTAAGGCGTAAAGCGCCGGGGCTGCAGCAGAAGGAGAAGCAGATATGAAATATGGACTGATTTATTATAAAGATACGGAGAATCTGGGAGACGATATTTTAAGTTACGCGGGAAAGCGCTTTCTTCCCCAAATTGATTACTATATTGACAGAGAGAATATGGATCTGTTTTTGCCGGAGAAAAAGGAGTATGTAGCCGCTATTTTGAATGGCTGGTATATTCATTACAGTTACGCGTTTCCGCCTTCTCCTTATCTGCTTCCGTTTTTTTCAGGGACGCATTTTAATATAGATCCGATGATATACGGAGACTACGCGTATCTGGACGGCGCGGGGGTAGAGTATCTGAAAAAGTATACGCCAATTGGATGCCGCGACCCAAAGACGATGGAGATGCTTCAGCAGAAAGGCGTAGACAGTTATTTTTCAGGATGTCTGACGCTGACACTGCAAAAATATGCGGATGTACAGCCCAATCACATGGTTTTTCTGACGGACGTCTCGGATCGTGTTTCGGAATACGTCAGAAGCAGGCTTTTGGACAGAGAGGTTCTGAATCTGACGCATCGCTTTACGAAGCAGGAAAAGGGATGGATGGACTGGGAAAAGCGGGAAGAACGAGTAGAGACGTATTTAAAGCGTTATCAGGGAGCCGATCTGGTTATCACGAAGCGGCTGCATTGCGCGCTTCCGTGCATTGCGCTGGATGTGCCGGTTATTTTGATTGTAGAAGAGAATCAGGATTATTATGACAGGATAGATTGTTTTACGCCTTATGTCACCTCGTGTACGGAGGAAGAGCTTTTGAGCGGAAAGGTCGATGAAAGGCTTTTACATCCCGTCCCAAACGGAAGCGTCAAAGAGCTTGTCGATGGCATGGAGGCGGAAGTGCGGCAGTTTGTGGAAAAGATGCGGACAGTAGAGCCGGATACGTCACAGCTGCCGGATCCGTCGCTTTATCACGAATTGTTTGTAGAACGCAGCATAAATATGAGAAGGGCGATTCACAGGCTGCTGGCGCGGCAGATTAGCCTCGTGATGCAGCATCATGAAGACGTCAGGACGATGGAGAAGGTAATGGCCCTTGCCAGAAAGCTGACGGGCGCGGAGCAGTAAGGCGCCGGAGGAGAAGGCTTGTGATTTTAAAAAATGAAAACGATATCTATATGTATTATGAAGCGATCGAGCAGCTTGAGCCGCGTTCCATCCTTGATGTCGGCATGTTTTTAAAACGCATCGGGAGCGTTTCGCGAAAAGTGATGGGGCGGGGCGTTCCGGAGGACGTTTTGCTGGACGGCGTAGATTTTTTTTCAGAGATTTCTCTTCCGGTCTGGAATCAGATTTACGATCATGTGACGGAGGCGCCGGCTTTTCTGGAAGAGAAGCGGGAGAAAACGTATGATCTTGCGTTTTTGCTTGGCGCAGAGGCTCTGGATCGGAAAGCGGACGCCGTGTTGGTTGCAAAGCAGACGATGGCGTCCGCGACGTATGTGCTTACGGACCGCGTGGGGAAGCCTCTGAAGGATTTGCAGAAGGAGCTGCGCATCATAGATCTGAACCTGGAAGGAAGGCCGTATTTTCTTCTGGATACGAGGTAGAATGGCATGGATACGAGAATATATGTAATGACGCATAAGAAAATAGACGCGATTCCGGATGACATGTATATTCCGCTGCATGTCGGCAGGGCGGGGAAAGAAGACTTCGGTTATGTCGGGGACGATACGGGAGATCATATTTCGGAAAAAAATGCCGTCTGGTGTGAGCTGACGGGCATTTACTGGCTCTGGAAAAATGTGGATTGCGACAATATTGGAATCTGTCATTACCGCCGCTATTTTACAAGGGAGGAAAAACTGCTCGATCAGCCGTATGTGGAAGAGACGCTTGAAAAGCATTCCATTATCGTTCCAAACAGCAGCTGCGTAAAAGAAGAGAAGGACGTCTATGACCACTATGCCAGACGGCATGCTGCAAAAGACCTGGATATATGCCGCGAAACGCTTCTTGAAAAATATCCGGAATATGTCGGCGCGTTTGATGCTGCAATGCAGACGATTCTGGTTTCGATTGGCAATATGTGGATTACGCGCAAGACGATTTTCGACCGCTATTGCAGCTGGCTGTTTGACATTCTCTTTGAAGTGGAGAAGCGGCTTGACTACAGTGACTACGACGCGTATCAGGCGCGCGTCATCGGCTTTTTGGCCGAGCGGCTGTTTCGGGTCTGGCTTCTGATGCAGAACGAGTCCGTGACGGAAGAGAACATGAAGCTGATCGAGCCTTCGGATTTTTCCAATGCAAAGAAGCGGGTGGATCTGATGGAACGTTATGTCAGGCTGAAAATCCACCCAATGCTGCAAATTTATCGGGGAGGCAGGGTTTTACAGGAAGAGCTTCCTGCGGCGTCATCCGTTCCGGATGATTTTCACGGAAAAATACCGGTATGGATTTGCTGGTGGCAGGGGGAGCGGGAGATGCCGGAGCTGATTCGCCTTTGCGTGCGCAGCCTGAAGCGGAATCTGCCGCGGGAGCAGACGACGATTCGGCTGATTACGCTGGAAAACTGTATGCAGTACGTGACGTTTACAGAGGCGGTGATTCGTAAATTTAACGAAGGGAAGATATCGTATACGCACCTGTCCGATCTGCTGCGGGCGGAGCTTTTGTTTCGCTACGGCGGCATGTGGATTGACGCGACGTATTATGCGGCGGGCCCGATTGACGCAGGACGGCTGAAAGAGCAGATCTTTACGCTTCGGTTTTGCCAGCCGATCTTTGAAGCGGATGTGACAAAGGGAAGATGGTCCGGGAATTTGTGGTATGCGCCAAAGGGCAGGAAGCTGTTTCGTTTTCTGATGGAGAGCCTGTGGTACTACTGGGAAGTGGAAAACGAGCTTGTGGATTATTTTCTGATTGACTATATCATTGCGGCGGCCGTGGAGGAATTTGCCGACGTCAGAGAAGAGCTGGAACAGTGCGCATACAGCAATGCGAATGTGTTTTATCTGCATTCCGTTTTAAACCGCAGGTATGATCCGGACATTCTGCAAACGATGGAACGCGAAGGAACGTTTTATAAATTAAACCGTCAGGCGATGTACCGGACGGAGAACATGGCGGGAGAGAAGACGGTTTATGGGTATTTGTGCGGACAATAGCGAAGAAAAGGAATTTTATACGGCGATACAGGGAATGCTCGGGGAGCTGATCGCAGGAAAGCGTTTCAGCGAGGCTCTCCTGAAGCGCATGAAGGCTGCGTATCAGGCGATGACGCAGGAGCGGCAAAGGGACTGTCTTTCTGCGGTTTATGAAATGATGCGGGAGAATTATGCGGCGGCCATTTATTTTATGGGAGTTCTGCTGCAGGAAACGGGAGATCAGAAGATCATCCGTTTTGTAACAAAACTGCTGCTGTCAAAGCAGAGCCCTTTATGGGAGCGGTTAAACGACAGCATTCAGTTCCGCAGCTGTTTATTTTTGAATGGCGCAGGGAGGGACTATGCGGAATACCGGAGAGAAAGAGAGCTGTATGAGGGCATGCTGCAGGAGATGCATACGGAGATAGGCTGCGCGTATGCGATGACGCCTTTTGAAACGCGAAAAAAGAAAGTCATTCTTGTGGCGTCACAGCTCGTCAATGCATACCATGCGCCGACGGGTTATGTGATGCAGGCCTTCCGCAGCCTTGCGCGTCTTGGATACGAAGTGGAATGCTTCATTTGCCACTGTCTGAGCGTAGAAGGCTATTGGGATTGGAATAAACGCATTTATATCCAGAATATTATGTATAAGACGGGGCCGTTTGTGCGTGAATTTGCAGGCGTGCAGATCAAAGGGCATAACTTTGAGCTACAGAGATCGAATTATATAGAAACGCTGCGGATGGCAGTGGAAATGGTCTATGAGAGGCGGCCGGAATACGTTTTGGAAATGGGAAGCGAGACGATGCTTGCCGGGCTGTGCAGAGGGTTTACGACCGTGGTTACAATGGGAATGACGGGGCGTCTTCCGGTTACAAATGCACAGATCATTGCGTTTCTGGCAAAGGTGTCCGACAAAGAGAGGGCGCTTTGGGATACGCTGCTTGAGAAAGAGCAGACGGTAGTGTCTGTTTATATTACCACGCATGAGTTTTTGGAAGCGCTCCATCAGAAAGTTTCGAGAAAGGATTTGGGCATACCGGAGGAAGCCTTCGTTCTTGTCCTTGCCGGAAACAGGCTGGATCTGGAAGTGAAAGAGGCGTTTGAACGGATCCTGTTTCAGATGCTGGATCTTTCGAAACAGATCCGAATCGCCGTGTTCGGAAGGTGCCCCGCATTTCAGAAACGGATGTTAGAAGGAAGCAGGGCGGACCGGTTTTATTTTCTGGGACATCGGACGGATTTTAAACATGCGGTCGGAGTGGGAGACGTCTTTGTCAATCCGCCAAGACAGGGCGGCGGAACGGGAGGCCTGTTTGCAGTCATGGAAGAGACGCCCGTCGTTACGCTGGGCGATTGTGACGTGGCGGAAATGGTTGGGGACAGGTTTGTCTGTCAAAGCATGGATGAAATGCCAGAGCTTATCCGGCGTTATATGACAGATCAGGAATTTATGCAGGTACAGAAGGAAAATTGCAGGAAAGCGGCGGCAAATCGAAATGTAGATCAGATGGAAGCGTTTCGAAAGATATGCGATGCGGTAAAATCCTGTTCTTAGGAAAGAAAGGGGGAGGCGGGAGTGATACCCTTCAACAAAGCGGTCTATCTGCCGAAAGCGGCGGAATACGTGGAACAGACATTAAAAAGCAGCAATATCGCGGGAGACGGCGTGTATACAAGGCTGTGCTCGGAATGGATGGAGCAGCGGTTTTCGGCAAAGAAAGCGCTGTTGACGACTTCCTGTACGGCTGCGCTGGAGATGAGCGCGATTTTGCTTGATATACAGCCCGGCGATGAAGTCATCCTGCCCTCTTATACTTTTGTAACAACGGCGAATGCGTTTGTATTGCGGGGGGCAAAGGCAGTGTTTGTGGATATTCGGCCGGATACGATGAATATGGACGAGGCCGGAATCGAAGCGGCGATTACGAAGCGTACGAAGGCGATTGTCGTCGTGCATTATGCCGGGGTTGCCTGTGAAATGGATGCGATAATGGCTATCGCAAAAAAATATGATCTGCCGGTTGTAGAGGACGCTGCGCAGGGCGTTATGGCGACGTATAAAGGAAAAGCGCTGGGTACAATCGGAACCTTTGGGTGCTACAGCTTCCATGAGACGAAGAATTATACCATGGGCGAAGGGGGCGCGCTGCTGGTGAATGAGGAGCGCTATCTGGAGCGTGCGGAAATCTTAAGGGAAAAGGGGACGAATCGCGCCCGCTTTTACAGAGGCATGGTAGATAAATACAGCTGGATGGATATCGGCTCCTCTTATCTCCCCAGCGAACTGAATGCGGCGCTTTTGTATGCGCAGCTTGAAATTGCGGATGAAATCAATGACGGCAGACGCCGGATATGGGAGTTCTATCATCAGAATCTGTGTCAGTATGAAGTGGACCTTCCCGTTGTTCCACAGGAGTGCGTGCATAATGCGCATATGTTTTACATAAAAGTAAAAGACCTCCTTCAGAGGCAGGAAGTCATACGGGAGCTGAAAGAGAGGGGCGTTGACGCCGTTTTTCACTATGTCCCGCTGCACTCGTCTCCGGCCGGTCAGAAATATGGACGTTTTCATGGGGAAGACCGTTATACGACAAGCGAGAGCAATCGCCTGATTCGCCTTCCGATGTGGTACGGCCTTACGGCGGATGATCTGAACCGCACGGTTGCGCGCGTGGCGGAGGCGCTTGCGCAGAGCGGGATTGGAAAGGGAATGAAACGATCGTGAAAAAGGATAAGAAAGTTGCGATATTGCAGTCGAACTATATTCCGTGGAAAGGATATTTTGACATCATCGGCCTGGTGGATGAATTTATTTTGTATGACGACGTGCAGTATACGAAAAATGACTGGAGAAACAGGAATAAAATCATGACGAAGGACGGGCCGAAATGGTTGAGCATTCCGGTCGCGCATACGGGAAAGCTGCATCAGAAAATACAGGAGGCAAGGGTGATTGACCACAGATGGGTGGACAAGCATTGGAGAAGCCTGGAATACTGCTATGCAAAAGCGGCGTTTTTTGACCGGTACGCGGAGCGGATCAGGCGCGTTTATGAAGCATGCAGGACGGAGGATTATCTGAGCAAAATCAATTACCGGTTTCTGCGGGAAATCTGCTCCATACTTGGAATTGATACCAGGCTGTCCTGGAGCTCGGAGTACAGTCTGGCGGAGGGGAAAACGAAACGGTTGATTTCACTTGTGCGGGAAGCGGGCGGAACGACCTATCTGTCCGGCGGCGCGGCCAAAAATTATCTGGAAGAATCGCTGTTTGCAGAAGCAAAAATCACGCTGGAATGGATGGATTATTCCGGATATCCACAGTATCGGCAGATGTCGGAAGCGTTTGAACACGACGTGTCCGTTCTGGATCTGATTTTTAATGAAGGGCCGGACGCAGGGAAGTATATGAAGTGTTTCGAAGCATAAACAGGCAGATGGAAAGGAAGAGAGCGATGGGGGAAGACAAAGAGCTGCTTCGGCAGACGGAACGTTTTTTTAAGGAAAAAGTGGAATCGTTTGGAGCGACGTTTCAGGGCGTTGGCTGGAATTCTACAGAAGCGCAGCGCATACGGTACGATCAGCTGACGAAGCTGTTTTCGCAGGAGGGCGAGCGGGCCTTTTCTGTTTGCGATTATGGCTGCGGATATGGATATTACCTGCAATATCTGCGGGAAAGGGGATATCGGTGCAGCTATACGGGAATGGATCTCTCCGAAAGCATGATTGCCTGCGCCAATGAGACATACGGCGGCAGGGAGGACGCCGTGTTTGTACAGGGAACAAAGCTTGAGCAGACATACGACTATATTGTGGAAAGCGGCATTTTTAACGTGCGGCAGTCTGTGGAAGCGGATGTATGGACCGATTATATGATGGAAATAATTGAAACATTCCATATGCATTCCAAAAAAGGCTTCGCCTTTAACTGCCTGACGGGATATTCGGATGCAGAACATATGCGGGAGGATTTGTATTATGCCGACCCGCTGTTCTGGTTTGACTATGCGAAACGCCATTTTTCGCAGAATGTTGCGCTGCTGCACGATTACGGGCTGTATGATTTTACGATTATAGTTCGAAAGTAAGAGCGGGGCGATGCGGCGCGCGCAGAAAGAGAGGATGGAAACGGGTGGAGATAAGCCGGGAAATATTGACGCAGACGGAAGAGTATTTTAAAGACAGGCTGAATCGGTTTGGCGCGACGCTTGCGGCGCTGGACTGGAATTCAAAAGAGGCGCAGAGGGTGCGCTTTGACCAGTTGACAAAATTGCTCGGGGGGGGGCAGAATGACGAATGCTTTACCCTGTGTGATTATGGCTGCGGGTATGGAGACTATTTTGGGTATTTGCAGGAAAAGGGGTATGCGTGCCGGTATACGGGAATTGACCTTGTGAAAGAGACGATTGCATGCGCAGACAAAAAATATGGCATGCATAAAAACGCAACGTTTGTACAGGGCACAAAACTGGAGCGGACGTATGATTATATTGTTGCAAATGGGATTTTCAACATGAAAAGAAGCGTAACAGATGAGGCATGGACAGCGTATCTCATGGGGACATTGGAGGAATTTTGCCGGTATTCTAAAAAAGGCTTCGCGTTCAACTGCCTGACGGGATATTCGGACGCAGAGCATATGCGGGAGGATTTGTATTATGCCGACCCGCTGTCTTTGTTTGACTATGCGAAACGTCATTTTTCGCAGAATGTTGCGCTGCTGCACGATTACGGGCTGTATGATTTTACAATTATAGTGAGAAAGCAGGAGAATATTTGAGCCAGATAAAACTATCCGTCTGTATTATAGCAAAAAATGAAGAGCAAACGATTGAACGGTGCCTGAAAAGCATTGCGCCGTATGTTTCGGAAATCGTCGTAGCCGATACGGGATCGACGGACCGGACGAAAGAAATCGCCCGCAGGTATACGGACCGGGTGTATGCGTTTGCATGGCGCGATGATTTTGCCGCGGCAAAAAATTTTGCCGTTTCCAAAGCGTCGCATTCGCATGTGCTTGTGCTGGACTGCGATGAATATATTGACGCGCTGGATGTAAAGCGGATTTCTGACTGCATTGCGAAGCATCCGGACGCCGTAGGGCGCATTCAGCGGATCAATGTGCTGACCCGGACGAATCAGGTGCAGGAAAAGAAAGAATGGATCAACCGGATTTTTCCGAAGGAGAAGTATCATTACGAGGGCAGAATACATGAGCAGGTGGAAGCGGTGCAGGGCGGAGACTATGAAACATACTGCGTGCCGCTTGTCATCCGGCACACGGGCTATGATTTGCCGGAAGAGCAGAAGCGAAAGAAAGCTTATCGCAACATTGCGCTGCTTGAGCAGGAGCTTGCGCGCCTGTGCGCGGCGGATGAAACGCAGAAAATCCCTTATGTTTTGTATCAGCTTGGCAAGGGCCATTACATGGCAGAGGAGTATGAAGCGGCGTGCGGCTATTTTTCCAGAGGGCTTTCATACGATCTGAATCCGGAGCTTGAATATGTGATCGACATGGTGGAGACGTATGGCTATGCGCTCTTAAACAGCGATCAGAAGGAAGCGGCGCTTTTGTTTGAAAACATCTATGAAGCGTTTGGGCGCAGCGCGGACTTTCAGTTTCTGATGGGGCTGATTTATATGCATAACGCCAGATTTGACGAAGCGATACGGGAATTTCAAAAGGCGGTCCGTCAGAAGGATTGCAGGACGGACGGCATCAATTCGTATGCGTCGTACTACAACATCGGCGTGATTTATGAATGTCTTGGAGACATAAAAGAGGCTGCGGTCTGGTATAAAAAGTGCGGGAATTACGGACCTGCGCAGGAGCGGATGAAAGGCGGGAGAGAAGGAGCATGAGTAAGAGCATACCATATGGAAGGCAAAGTCTGGACGAGGAGGATCTTAGGGCGGTCACAGACGTTTTAAAAAGCGATTTTCTGACGACGGGTCCATGCGTGGAAGCGTTTGAACAGGCAGTCTGCGCTTATACCGGCGCGAAATACGCGGTTGCGGTGGCAAATGGCACGGCGGCGCTGCACGCAGCCTGCGCTGCGGCCGGGATCGGAGCGGGGGACGAGGTGATCACATCGCCGCTTACGTTTGCGGCGTCGGCCAACTGCGTGCTGTATTGCGGCGGAACGCCGGTGTTTGCCGATGTAGACGCCAAAACATACAATCTCGATCCGGCGGATCTGGAGCGTAAGATTACAGACCGGACGAAAGCAGTCATTCCGGTGCATTTTGCCGGGCAGCCCTGCGATATGGACGCCATTTATGAGATTGCGAGACGGCATCGCCTGACGGTCATTGAGGACGGCGCGCATGCGCTGGGGGCCTCGTATAAAGGGCAAAAGACGGGCGCGTCGTCTGAGCTTGCGACGTTTAGCTTTCATCCGGTTAAGCCGATTACGACCGGGGAGGGCGGCATGGTGGTTACGGGGGATGCGGAGCTGTATCAGAAGCTTGTCCTGTTTCGCAGCCACGGCATCACAAGGGACAGGGAGCAGATGACAGGGGACGAAGGCCCCTGGTATTATGAACAGATTGACCTGGGGTATAACTACAGGATTACCGACATACAGTGCGCGCTTGGCGTCAGTCAGATGAAAAAGCTGGACGCGTTTCTTGCCAGAAGAAGAGAGCTGGCGGAGCGTTACGATCTGGCGTTTGCAGACTGCGCGGACGTGATCACGCCGTATCAGGCGCCAGAGGCGGAAAGCGGCTGGCATCTGTATGTCATACAGCTGAAAAACGGCGACAGGAGAAAGCTGTTTGAAGGGCTGCGCGCAGATGGAATCGGCGTAAATGTGCATTATATTCCGGTGTACCGTCATCCATATTATCAGGCGCACGGCTACCGGGGCGTATGCTGCCCGAATGCGGAGAAGATATACGATCGCATGCTCAGCCTGCCGCTGTATCCGGGGCTTTCGGATGAGGAGCAGGAGTATGTGATTCGGAAAGTAAAAGAGAGGCTGCGCGCAGAAAAAGAAAAGCCGGTGAATTGAGGTGGAAGCAATGCAACATGCAGATATAGCGATTATTACGGCAAGGGGCGGCAGCAAGCGGATTCCGAAGAAGAATATCAAAGAATTCTGCGGCAGGCCGATGCTTGCATATTCGATTGAGGCCGCTTTAGAGAGCGGGTTATTTGAAGAGGTCATGGTTTCAACGGACAGCGGGGAGATTGCGGAGATTGCGCGGCGATACGGCGCATGTGTGCCGTTTCTGCGGAGTAAGGAGACGTCTGATGATTTTGCGACGACGGCGGATGTGATTTTAGAGGTTTTGCACCGGTACCGGGAGCTGGGAAGGGAGTTTGCATATGCCTGCTGCATCTATCCGACGGCTCCGTTTCTGACGGCGGATACGCTGCGGGAGGCAATGGAGGTTATGGAAACGCATCATCCGGTGCAGGTGATGCCGGTCGTCCGGTTTTCGTATCCGCCGCAGCGCAGCTTTGCGATGGGAGAAGACGGGACGATTGCGTACCGGTTTCCGGAATATATACAGTCGCGTTCACAGGATCTTGCGCCGTGGTATCATGACGCGGGACAGTTTTATCTGTACGACGTGAAGCGGTATATGGAGTTAAACGGCATGGTTTCCAAAGACATTATGCCGATTCTGGCGTCGGAGCTTAGAGTGCAGGATATTGATTCCGAAGAGGACTGGAAGCTGGCGGAACTGAAATACCGCATGATGCAAAAGGAGAAGCAATGAAATTATATGAAAAAATGGAAAGCGGCGTTTATGTGATTGCGGAAATGTCCGCAAATCATGCCGGAAAAATCGAAACGGCGTTTGAAATCATAGAAGAGGCGGCAAAGGCCGGAGCGGACTGCGTGAAAATTCAGACGTATACGGCGGATACGCTTACGATTGACTGCGACAGCGAGGCGTATCGCATCCGGGGCGGCCTCTGGGACGGCTATTCGTACTACAGTCTGTACCAGGAAGCGTATACGCCGTGGGAGTGGCAGGCGGCGCTGAAAGAGAAGTGTGAAGCGGTTGGCGTTGATTTTTTGTCTACGCCGTTTGATCGGACGGCAGTGGATTTTCTGGAAGGGATTGGAGTGGAAGGCTATAAGATCGCATCGTTTGAGCTGGTGGATCTGCCTCTGATCGAATATGTGGCGGCAAAAGGAAAGCCCGTCCTTCTCTCCTGCGGAATGGGGAGCGAGGAAGAAATCGAAGAGGCGGTTACGGCATGCAAAAAGCAGGGCAATGACAGGATTGTGCTATTAAAGTGCTGCAGCCAGTATCCGGCCCGCTATGAGGATATGAATCTCTCTCTGATACCGGAAATGAAAAAGCGGTTTGGCGTTCCGGTGGGCCTGTCGGATCATTCGATGGGGTCGCTTGCGCCCGTTGCGGCCGTGGCGCTTGGAGCGTCCGTCGTGGAAAAGCACGTTTGCTTAAGCCGGTCCACAGAAAGCGCGGACGCCGGTTTTTCTATGGAAATGGAAGAATTTGCAAAAATGACGGAGGATGTGCGGCATGCCGTGCAGCTGATGGGTCGGCCGTCGTATGAACGGACGGAGCATGAAAAAAACGGCCTTTTGATGCGCCGCTCTCTGGTAGCGGTCCGGCCGATTGCAAAAGGGGAAGCTTTTACGCCGGATAATGTCAGAAGCATTCGTCCGGCGATTGGGATCAAGCCGAAATATTATTCGGAGCTTTTGGGAAAGCCGGCAGGGAAGGCATATGCGTTTGGCGATCCGATTGCGCCAATGGAGCTTTCAGGAAAGACGCAGAATGCAGAGGATGGGACGCAGTCGTTTTGAGAGGTATGACGGGAGGAGTTTGGTTGGAACGAAATCATGTGGATGATTTCTATACAGGGCAGTATTATGAAAAGCAGTTTGCCGTATCGGAAGAGATGGGGATGCGGTTTGCAGAAATTTCAGGGGACTACAATCCGATTCATCTGGATGGCAGAGAGGCGGCAGGCTCCAGATTTGGCAGAAAAATTGTACATGGCATGCTGATTGGAAGTTATTTTTCCGGCGTGATAGGCAATGAATTTCCGGGCGCCGGATCGGTTTATATCCGGCAGGAGATGTTGTTTCGTCGTCCGGTATATTATGATATGGAGTGTACGATTCGAATCGAAGTCTGTGAAATTGACAGAGAAAAACATCATGTATCATTAAAAACACAGTGCTATGACAGCGACAGAACGCTGCTGGTGGATGGAAGCGCAACGATTTTACTGGATTAACTGCACAGGGGGGCTATAATGGCGAAGATCACTTATATGGACGATGAATACAAATATGCAAAAGCGTTTATAAAAAGAGACTACAGCGAGCTTGCGGAGCTTTTAAAAAGCAGGCGGGATGAGATGTCCTGCTCGTTTGAATCGGATGGAGTTCTGTACGGATATGACATTACGGTAAACCGGCCGCTGACGCAGATCTATGGAGCGGATTTTTATGTGGTGCATTTTTGTTTTCATAATATTGATACGATGCATGACCTCGCGCAGGAGGCATGCATTTGCAGGCTGCTGGATCATTTAATGGCAGAGATTGACGCCAGAAAGGGATATTACAATCTGAAGATTCCAACGCATATTGTGGATTTGATTCGGGCTTTTAATCAATTAAAGCATTCCTTTTTGTTTTGCGGAGGAACGGTGCAGCAATATATCTACAATCGTGAGGTTGCCCAGAACAACAAAAATGGCCTTCGGATTTTTGTGGCGGATTCCGCATATATTGAAGAACACAGAGAAGAATTTCTGACGATGACGCAGCATTCATTTGAAACGTATCAGGGTCAGTACCATATATCGCATGTGATCAGCGATAAGGCCGGCGAAATTTACAGACGATGGATTGCGGAAAGCCTTATGCCGCAGTCAAAGGAAATGGCAGTCGTCGCGGAATATCAGGGAGCGCTTGTGGGATACGTGACGGTGGAGCAGGATGACTTTGCCATGTCCGGCATATTGTCGTCCGTATCGGATGAGTACAGACAGCTTGGCGCATATCGGGCTATGATCGCTTATATTATCAACGATGCCTATCAGCAGGGGAAAGGCTTTGTTACATGCACGCAGTTTGATAATTTTATTGTGCAGGGCGTCTGGAATTCACTTGGATTAAAGCCGTTTTGCTCTTTTTATAATATGCATTATGATAACAGATAAGGATAGACGGAGGAGCCGGGAGGGACAGACGGCATGCAGGGATATTTAAGGGGCGCTACGGCAGATGACATGGATTTATTGTTTACATGGGCAAATGATCCACTGGTACGGAAACATTCATTTTCTTCCCATGAAATCGGCTATGAAGAGCATAAACAATGGTTTGCGCACATACTGTCTTCCGACGATTGCAGACAGTATATTTATATGTATGATGCGAGGCCCACAGGTCAGATTCGCCTTGAGGCTTCGGGGGGGGGTAAAAATATGAATGTTGTTATCAGCTACAGCGTCTGTGCGGAGCAAAGAGGGCTTGGACATGGAAGGCGCATGCTGCTTCTGGCATGCGAACAGGCCGCTTTGGATTTTCCGTGCGCGATACGTCTGATCGGAAAGACAAAGCCGAAAAATGCCGCGTCACAGAAGGCGTTTAGAAAAGCCGGATTTATGGAATGCCAGGGTCATGTGTTTGAGAAGCGGATCAGAGGAGAAGAAGACGGCGCAAAGATTCATAAGGTTTTGTTTCTGACAAATAATGACATTGCAATGCGCCTGTATACATGGTTAAGCGGGCAGTGCGAAGTCAGCCTTTGCAGCGATCGGGTATCTGTAGAGCAGTTGAAACGGCTGCGGCCGGATCTGCTGTTAAGCTATAATTACAAATATAAGATACAGGATGACGTGATTGCTTTTATGGAAGGAAGGATATTAAACCTGCACATTTCGCTTTTACCGTGGAATCGTGGCGCAAGCCCCAATATCTGGAGCTTTGTCGATCATACGCCAAAGGGCGTTACGATTCATCAGATCAGCTCCGGGCTGGATGAAGGGCTTATTTTGTACCAGCAGACATGTGAGCTAAAGGCAGAAGAGGAGACGTTTGCGTCGTCCTATCAAAAGCTGCATGGAAAGATCGTAGAATTGTTTCAGGAAAAATGGCCGCAGATTCGGACTGGAAACTGGACGCTTCAAAAGCAGCAGGGAGAAGGAAGCTTTCACAATAACAGAGATCTGGAAGCGTTAAAGAAGCTGTGTCCGTTCCAATGGGAGGATTCGGTTGCGGATTATCTGAACAGGCTGAAAAAGACGAGGGGATGAAGAAATGCTGTATATCAGAACCGATATGAACGACGTAATTGCCACGGGCCATATGATGCGCTGCCTTGCCATAGCGGACGCGGCGAAGGAACAGGGAGAAGAGACGGTTTTTCTTCTGGCGGACGATGCGGCCCGGACGCTTCTTGCGCAGCGGGGATATGCATACCGCATTCTTTATACCAAATGGAATGCGATGGAACAGGAGCTTTCCAGATTAGAGGAGATCATACAGGAGCTTGGAATTGCGCGCCTTCTGATCGACAGCTATCAGGTTACGGAGGCGTATTTGCGCCGCCTGTCGGCTCTGGTGGAAACGTATTATATCGACGATCGGAATGCATTTGTTTATCCGGTAAACGGACTGATCTGCTATGCCGGCTACTATGCGAAGTTTGATTACCCTGCGCGGTATCCGGATGCAAGGCTGTATCTTGGAACGGCGTACGCGCCGCTGCGCCGCGCGTTCTGCGGCTGTCCGGCGAAAGCGATTTCGGAGCGGGCAAAACGCCTTTTGCTGTTATCCGGCGGGTCTGATCCGCATGACATGCTGGCGGGTCTGCTTTTTCGTCTGAAGGACGAGGGATTCTGCCGGATTGACGTGATCTGCGGTATGTATCATGGGGGCTATGCGCAGCTGAAAGAGACGTATCGGACAGAGGAGGCCGTGCATATCCACAGGGCTGTTTCCGACATAGAGCAGTATATGCGCCAGACGGATCTGGCCGTTTCAGCCGGCGGCATGACACTGTACGAGCTGTGCGCATGCGGCGTCCCGTCCGTTTCCTTTACGTTTGCGGACAATCAGCTGGATAATGCGCGGCAGATGGAGGCGGACGGACTGATGGATTATGCGGGCGATGCCAGAAGGGACGATGTGATTTCCAATGCGGTGCGTCTGATTCGAAGGCTGCGGGACGATGCGGCGCTGCGGGAGGAGCGTTCTCAGAGGATGCAGAAGCTGGTGGATGGAAAGGGCGCAGAGCGGATCGCGGCCGTTTTGTCGGCGGTTTTTTAATGCCTGTATAAAAAGTGTTGCATCATACAGGATAGTATGCTACTATTTCGGTGGACGGTATCGCATAGAACCGTACCCGGCATTTACAGACAAGTAAAGAAAAGCAATTCTTACGGCGAATGGCCGCACCGGTTGGGCGGCACGTTTTAAGTAGGATTTTTTTCGTATGACCGGGCAGATTCTGTCCGGATTTTTTATATCATAGGAAAGTCTTCCGAACTTCCCTATGATACAAAAAGCCCTCCGGGCAGGCGGAGAATTCTGCAAAGCAGGATTCTTATTCATGTTGGCAGAAAGAAGGAGGCAGTATGGAAATTACGGGTTTGATCGAAGCGGTGCGGGCGCAGGTGAAGGAATGGAGACGGCAGGGGCATTCTGTCGGGTTTGTGCCTACGATGGGATATTTGCACGAAGGACATGAAAGCCTGATACAAAGGGCGGTGAAGGAGAATGACAAAGTCGTTGTCAGCGATTTTGTCAATCCGATTCAGTTTGGCGCGCAGGAGGATTTGTCAACGTATCCAAGAGATCTTGACGCGGACTGTGCGCTGTGCGAAGCGGCCGGCGTGGATCTTTTGTTTCATCCTGCGCCGGAGGAAATGTATGCGCCGGATTTTTCGACGTATGTGAAAGCGGAACGCGTCAGCGACGGGCTGTGTGGGAAGAGCAGACCGACGCATTTTCAGGGCGTCTGCACGGTGGTCTGCAAGCTGTTTCATATCGTAATGCCGGACCGCGCGTATTTTGGACAGAAGGATGCGCAGCAGCTTGCGGTGATCCGGCGTATGACGCGGGATCTGAATCTGGACATTGCGATTGTGGGCTGCCCGATTATCCGCGAGGCGGACGGGCTGGCCAAAAGCTCCCGGAACACATATCTGAATGAAGAGGAACGAACGGCCGCGCTTGTGCTTTCCAGAGCGATTTTTCTGGGAGAGGAGCTGATAAAGCAGGGCGAGAGGGACGCAGAGACGGTCTTATCCGCGATGCGGGAGATCATTTTGGCGGAGCCTCTGGCCAGAATCGACTATGTGGAAATGGTCGATGCAGATACCATGGAAACGATACGGCAGGCAAAGGGCAGGACGCTTGTGGCAATTGCCGTCTGGATTGGCACGACGCGCCTGATCGATAACTTTATTCTGGAAGCGTAAGGAGGGATGGCAATGACGCGCACCATGTTAAAAAGCAAAATCCACAGGGCTACGGTGACGCAGGCGAATCTGCATTATGTCGGAAGCATTACGATAGATGCGGCATTGATGGAAGCGGCGGGGATTCTGGAATATGAAAAGGTGCAGATTGTGGACGTGGAAAATGGGGCAAGATTTGAAACGTATGTGATTGCGGCGGAAGCGGGGAGCGGGATCATCTGCTTAAACGGGGCTGCGGCGCGCATGGTTTTAGCCGGGGATACCATCATTATTATGAGCTATGCGCAGATGACGGAGGAGGAGATTGCCGCGCATCCGCCGAAGGTTGTGTTTGTGGACGATGGCAACCGCATAATGAGAGTTTCCCGTTATGAAAAGCATGGAAGCCTGGCGGAACAGGAGGGCGCATGCTGACCGGGAAGCGGGTGACGCTTGGCGTTACCGGAAGCATTGCCGCCTATAAAATGGCGAATCTGGCAAGCATGCTCGTAAAGCAAAATTGCGACGTGCACGTGATTTTAACAAAGCATGCGGCGCAGTTTATTACGCCGGTCACGTTTGAAACGCTGACAAAGCATCCCTGCCATATGGAAACGTTTGACCGGACCGTGGCAGAGGACATTGCGCATCTTACGCTGGGGCAGAAGGCGGATCTGTTTCTGGTCGCGCCCGCGTCGGCGGATATTCTGGGAAAGCTGGCATGCGGCATTGCAGATGATCTTCTGACTTCTTCGGTGATTGCGGCGACGTGTCCCATCCTGCTTGCGCCGGCGATGAATGTACATATGTATCAGAATCCGATCGTACAGGAAAATATCAGGCGTTTGCAGTCGTTTGGCTGTGAGGTAATTGCGCCGGAGACCGGACGGCTGGCATGCGAGGCGGTTGGAGCCGGCAAGCTGCCGCAGGAATCCGTGCTGATGGAGCATATTGTGCAAAGGCTGTCCAAAGAAGACGAACGGAATGACCTTGCGGGGCTTCGCGTTCTGGTTACGGCAGGGCCTACCAGAGAAAGCCTGGATCCCGTCCGCTTTTTTACGAATCATTCCACAGGGAAAATGGGATATGCAATCGCAGAGCGGGCCAGAAAGCGTGGCGCGAAGGTGACGCTTGTGACGGGGCCGACGGAACTGGCGAAGCCGGCTGGCGTAAACGTTGTTTCGGTGACGACGGCGGAGGAGATGTACCGGCAGGTAATGCAAAACAGGCAAGCGCAGGATATCATCATCAAAGCGGCTGCCGTAGCGGATTACCGGCCCGTGCAGGTTTATTCGCAAAAGATGAAAAAGCAGGACGGCGCATTTACGCTGAAGATGGAGCGGACGAAAGACATTCTTGCAGAGCTTGGCAGAGAAAAGCATGCAGGACAGTGTATTTGCGGCTTTTCGATGGAGACAGAGCATGTGCGCTCCAATTCCAGAGAAAAGCTGAAAAAAAAGCAGGTTGATCTGATTGCGGCAAACAGCATCAAAGAAAGCGGCGCGGGATTTGGGTGCGATACGAACCGCCTGACGCTGATTTCTGAAGAGGGAGAAGAAGATACGGGGCTTCGCACAAAAGAAGCGTGCGCCGATCTGCTTTTGGACCGGCTGTATGCAATCTGGCAGCAAAAACAGGGGAGGTAACGATGCATCGAATGAAACAGATATCCGGATTTTTATCCGGTCATATTGCAATACTGATTTTGATCGTTTCTGCGGCGGCCTTTTTTTATCCGAAGGGGTTTTCCTGGGCGACCAATTATACGACCTTCTTTTTGGGGCTTGCCATGTTTGGAATGGGCCTTACCATCCGGGCGGAGGATTTTAAAATTGTATTTACAAGGCCAAAAGAACTGCTGGCCGGCTGTACGCTTCAGTACACGGTAATGCCGCTTGTGGCGTTTGCGCTGGCAAAGCTGTTTGATCTGCCGACCGATCTGGCGCTTGGCGTTATTTTGGTCGGCTGCTGTCCGGGAGGGACGGCAAGCAACGTTATCACATATGTTGCGGGCGGCGACGTGCCGCTGTCTGTCGGCATGACGATCGTATCTACGCTGCTTGCGCCTGTCTGTACGCCTGTTCTGACGTACCTTCTGGCCGGTTCCTGGGTGGAAGTGTCGCTTTTTACGATGATGCTGTCTGTCGTGAAAGTCGTTCTGCTTCCCGTGCTGGCGGGCATACTGCTCTACCGCGCGTTTCCAAAGCAGATTGAACAGATCAGAGATCTGCTGCCGCTGGTGTCCGTCGTCTCTATCGTCACGATTATCGCCGGAATCGTGGGAAGCAATGCGGAGAAAATTATAACCTGCGGCGCGCTGGTTCTGGCTGTTGTGGCGCTTCATAATGGCGTGGGCCTGATCGTCGGGACAGCGGCTGCAAAATGGTGGAAGCTGGAGGAGAAGAAAGTGACGGCAATCGGCATTGAGGTCGGCATGCAAAACAGTGGGCTTGCGATTTCCCTGGCAACGGCTCATTTTGCGGTAAATCCGCTGGCTACGCTGCCGGGAGCGATTTTTTCCGTCTGGCACAATATTTCCGGCGCGTTTTATGCGAGCATCCGCAACCGGAAAAAGCAGAGCGTGAAAGCGGCGCCAGAGGAAAGCGCAATGACGGAAGCGTAAGAGAGAGCGGGCAAAAGCCGCCTGATACGAAAGCGGCTGCACAGGAAGCGGATGTTTGCGGAGAGAAAAGGAGAGAGAATATGGAAAAAAAGAAATTTTCAACAAGAGAGTTTGTAGAAATGGCGCTGTTGACGGCAATTATTGTGCTGCTGGCATTTACGCCGATTGGATATATTCGGATGCCGGGCCTTGAGATTACGCTGATCGTTGTTCCGGTTACGGTGGGAGCCGTTACGCTGGGACCTGTGGCGGGCGCCGTACTGGGCGGCGTGTTTGGGCTTACAAGCTTTATCCAGTGCTTTGGAATGAGTCCGTTTGGCGCGGTTTTGCTGGGCATTCAGCCGGTATTTACGTTTTTTGTCTGCGTTGTGTCGCGTATTTTGATGGGCTGGCTGACAGGGGTTGCGTATCAGGGTATGCTAAAGGCAAATCGGATTCGCAGGGCGTCTCTGCTTCTGGCAAATCTGATCGGGCCGCTGCTTAATACCCTGTTTTTTATGGGCTCTCTGGTTTTCTTTTTCTATCATACCGAGTATATTCAAGACATTGCGTCATCGCTTGGCGCATCCAATGCGCTGCTGTTTGTCGTGGCGTTTGTCGGCGTCAACGGCGTCGTGGAAGCGCTGGCCTGCTTTCTGGTGGGAAGCGCGATTTCCAGAGCGCTGCTGGCTGTGACGCGGTAGGGAAGAGATATGTGGCTGTGTTTTGAAAAAAGAGGAGGATATCCTCTTTTTTTCATGAAGCTTTTCTGACAGAGATAAAGGGCTTGCCTGACGGCAGTGTTCGTATTATAATATAAGGCATGTCTGAGAATAAAAGAAAAGAGGAATGCATATGCCAGAAAACAGTAAATGCAGCAGCGCATCCGGCTGCACAAAAGAAAGCTGCGAGGGATGCCCGTCACAGGCAGGGCCGCAGAGCATGCAGGAGGAGCTGAACGGGCAGTCGTCTGTCAAAAAAGTCATTGGCGTAGTCAGCGGAAAGGGAGGCGTCGGAAAATCGTTTGTTACGGCGTCGCTTGCAGTGGCAATGAGAAACGCAGGCTTTGAAGTTGGGATTATGGATGCGGATATTACAGGCCCGTCTATTCCCAAAATGTTTGGTCTGCATGGTCCGGCATACGGAACCGATGCGGGCATGTATGCAATGGCGGCGGAGAACGGAATAAAAATCATGTCCATCAACCTTCTGATGGATGATGAAGAGGCGCCGGTCATCTGGCGCGGTCCGGTGATTGGCGGAGCGGTAAAGCAGTTTTGGACCGATGTGATCTGGGGCGATCTGGACATTCTCTTTGTAGATATGCCGCCGGGGACGGGAGACGTCCCGCTGACCGTATTTCAGTCGCTTCCGGTGGACGGCATTCTTATTGTAACGTCTCCACAGGAGCTGGTGCGGCTGATTGTGAAAAAGGCCTATCATATGGCGGAAATGATGCACATTCCAGTGCTTGGCATGGTAGAAAATTTCAGCTATGCAAAATGCCCTGACTGCGGAAAGGAGCTGCATCTGTTTGGAGAGAGCCATATCGAAGAAGCGGCGGCGGAGCTTTCCCTTCCTGTGCTGGGCCGGCTTCCGATAGACCCGGCGCTTGCGAAAGCGGCCGATGCGGGCCGATTTCATGAAACGGAAAACCCGTATCTTTCGGCTGCGATTGACGCATTAAAGCAGGGAATGTAAGAGGGGAACCGATATGTGGTTAGCAGACAACTGGAAGGAGTATGAAGTCATCGACTGTTCCGGCGGTGAAAAGCTGGAACGTTGGGGAAAGTATATTCTGGTCCGTCCGGACCCTCAAATTATCTGGAATACGAAAAGAAGCCATTCAGCATGGGAGCAGGTCAACGCGCGCTACCATCGAAGCAGTACAGGTGGAGGCGAGTGGGAGTTCAGAGACCTTCCCGCTCAGTGGGAGATTCACTATCGCAATCTGACATTTCGTCTGAAGCCATTCAGTTTTAAGCATACCGGCCTTTTTCCGGAACAGGCCGTCAACTGGGACTGGTGCGCGGAAAAAATCCGTCGTGCCAACCGCCCGGTAAGCGTATTGAACCTGTTTGCCTATACGGGAGGCGCTACGCTGTCTGCCGCGGCAGCCGGCGCAGCCGTAACGCATGTGGACGCATCCAAAGGCATGGTCGCCTGGGCAAAAGAAAACGCCGTTGCATCCGGTTTAAAGGACGCGCCCATTCGCTGGCTGGTTGACGACTGCGTCAAGTTTGTCGAACGGGAAATTCGCCGCGGCAATACGTATGACGCAATTATTATGGACCCGCCTTCTTACGGCCGCGGTCCGAAAGGAGAAATCTGGAAAATGGAAACCTCCATTCATCCGTTTCTTGGGCTTTGTACCCGTCTGCTTTCCAGAAAGCCGCTGTTTGTTCTGATGAATTCTTACACCGCGGGACTTCAGCCGTCCGTGCTGGCCTATCTGCTGGAAACGGAAATGGAAAAATTCAACGGCAAAATCATTGCAAATGAAATTGGTCTCCCGGTCTCTTCCAACGGACGCGTTCTGCCATGCGGCGCATCCGTCCGTTTTGTATCTGACTGATTTGGAAGATATAAACCGGATTGCATATCATATGGAACGTGATTTTCAGATGCGCATGCGCGCGCGTCTGAAAATACATCTCCTGAAACCTCAAAACAAATTAGAGAAACAAAAAAATCATGTGTAATATAGAAACAAATATAGTATAATAAATATTGAAACAGCATTATTTTTATTTAATCAGTAAAAAACGCTCGAAATGGATGTAACGTGCAATTCAAATGCGCAATTCGCATATTCGGGACAACTGGTTCGCTCCGGTGGTATAATAACCACATACAGAAAATACCAAAACTTTACAAAATACGACAGATAAAAGAGGGATTTCGTATGCTACAGATAGCAATATGTGATGATATCATAGAACAAACTCTTACACTGCAAGGATATATTCATGCGTACTGCAAAAAGAATAACGCAGAATACAAATTGAATATTTATACGTCCGGCAGAGAACTGATCGCTAATGTGGAAAAACTCGACATTATATTTTTAGATATCGAAATGCCAGAGCTTGACGGCATAGAAACAGGCAGAATCATCCGAAGTAAAAATGCATCCTGCCGTATTATCATGGAAACCGTTATGGTAGAACGCATGAAAGAGGCTTTCTACATCGAAGCATTTCGCTTCATCGTCAAACCCGTCCAGCAATCCGAGGTGCAGGAAGCATTGGACGCCTGTATGAGCAAAGTGCTGGGCAGTAAAAGCGTTTCGCTTTACTATAATCGCATCATACATCAGGTCCACCAAAGTGAAATCCAGTACGTTGTTACGTATGACAGCTACAGCGAATACAGAGTCAAAAACAAAATGCTAAGAAGCGAGGCTTCCCTGCGGGAACTGGAAACGCAGCTGGACAAACGCCTCTTTTTCCGCATTCACCGGAAATACATCGTCAACATGGCACAGGTGCAGTCCTACAGAGACGGCGTCATTCACATGAAAGACACAGAACTTCCCGTTGCAAGAAGAAAGAAAAAAGAATTCGAACAGGCCTACATGCAATTTGACTTAAAATATCGCTGAGGTAAATCATGGAAATCATAATTCTTTGTGGAATCTATCTGGCAGAACTCACCTGCTATTATTTTGGGCTAAGAATACTGTTTGAAATCCAACAGAAATCAAAAGCATGGATGGCGGCCGGCATACTGTTTCCCGTAATCATTGGGAGCTTGCCAATTGAAGATGCAGCATGGAAAAACGTGCTGGTGACGTTTTCTGTTATTGGTATAATGTTTGTTTCAATTGAAGGAACGATTTTAGAAAAAGGAGTGAAATTAATACTTTTCAATTTGTTATTTGAATGTATAAATAGTGTATTTACGCGTTTAGATGGAAAGTTTTTAGTGGAAATTAATAACATTTATGTCGATAATGAGAAATATTTTGCACTTAAATGTATTATAGCAATCAGTATTGTAATTTTAAATTTAGTAAAAAATCAGATGAAAAAATTTAAATATCCACATATTAAATCAATAATATATTTTGTAATAGGAATTATAGCAATTTCCATGTTAATTTGTTTAGGGATTTTTAATCAAATATTTATATACTTTTCGGATAAGAGATTTGATTTTCTCTATAGTTTATTAAATATTACAGTGCTTTTCAGTATATTTTTTTTGGCAATTTTTGTAGTTTATATTAAAAACACGCACGAAGAAATGGAGCAGTTGTTAAAAACAGAACAATTACTAAAAGAATCGCAGGTTAATTATTATAAACAAATATTGAAAAAGGAAACGGATACCAGAAAATACAGACATGATATGACAAATCATCTTGTTTATCTGGAAGAACTTTTGAGCAAGAAGAAAATAGAGGAGTCCAATCGATATCTGGAAAGCATTCTCGGAGGCTTTAGGAAAATACAAAATACATATTATGTAACGGGCAATGAAATGGTAGATACAATAATGAACTACTTTTTCGCAATGCTTTCTGAAAATGTTACAATTAAAATCATTGGCAGATGTCCGATTCGATTTGACATGGAGGATACGGATGTTTGCACTATATTTTCAAATATATTTCAAAATGCGGTAGAAGAGATTACGGAAAACAAACTGGAAAATGCAAAGATTATTATAAAGGTGCAAAAAGGAAAATCTTATGCAGAATATGTAATAAAAAATTCTATGTCTGCCCAAATCAAAAAAGAAAATATTGATAAAAACGGCCTTCCCAAATCCCATAAGTCAGATAAAAGAAATCATGGGATTGGAATGCTGAATTTAAAACATACGGTAGAAAAGAATTGTGGCTCTTTTCAGTGGTATCAGGAAGAGGACTATTTTTGTGTTAATATTATTTTACCGATTCAATGAAAACCCTGATGATATCAAAGAATTGCCAAATTATATATAAAAATGGTTGATTATCTCAAAAAAGCCTTGATTTACGGGCATAAGAGGACACCAGCATTTTTCCGTCCTTTCACAGGCTTTTTGCTCCTTTCCGTTCTCATAGAGGTTTTGGGACACTCCCCAATAAGCAATTTCTGACCGACAAGGAGGGCACAAATACGGAAAATTTTGCCAAAGAAAACAAAAAACGCTGCTTTCATCGCTTCACCCAAAGCCTTGAAGTCGTATTTTTCTACTGGTCTTTTTGCCATATTCATTTATCCAGTTATATTTTACTGTCCCCCCTTTCTTTTTGGATATGCTTATACATTTTCTATTGTGAACCTGAATAGCGCCTATTTTTTACACTTGCTATTGTTCGCCATGCCGTATATAGTTATACTGATAAACTTTGAGGAAAGGATGGTGACGTATGGAATATATGTCTTGTGCAGAAGCAGCAGGCAAATGGGGCATTTCAGAAAGACGAGTGCAGAAACTTTGCGAGGGGAAACGCATACCAGGCGTTTCAAAATTTGGCAGTATGTGGCTGATACCAAAGGACGCCAAAAAGCCGATTGACGGCAGGACGAAAAAGGGAAGGAGCGGGATAACAAATGAAGCGATTATTTTTACTGGAAGATGATTTGAGCTTAATCAGCGG
>CANSKO010000008.1 GCA_947647505.1 uncultured Roseburia sp.
ATAAACAGGAAACGAAAGCGGCCGTAGATAATCTGATTCGTGATACTCTTTGGGCGCAGCTGCCGGAATGTTATGACGAAGTAAGTATTTCGGTATACCGCCAACAGATTTATGAGTATGTTTATACACGATATAAAGAGACTGCGTAGAAGTATTTATCAGTAAGAAGCATTATAGACTTATCAATGTGGTAGAAGAATATGATGCCTCACAGGAAAAAACACGGCATATTTTTGCTTTATGAAAGGAGTTTTTATATGATTCGAGTACTTTTCGTTTGCCACGGCAACATCTGCCGCAGCACAATGTGCGAAAGCGTCATGACGCATCTCGTCAGCCAGAAACATTTAAGTGAAAAAATCCACATCGCATCCGCCGCCACGCACAACGACGAAATCGGCAATCCGCCGCATTACGGCACCGTTACAAAATTAAAGCAGATGGGCGTTCCGCTGATCCCCCACCATGCCGTCCGCATGACAAAAGCAGACTATGACAAATACGACTATCTGATTGGCATGGATTCCGCCAACATCCGCAATATGACGCGCATCACAAACGGCGATCCGCAGAAAAAAATCCACAAGCTCCTCACATTCGCAGATTCTCCCCGCGACATTGCAGACCCCTGGTATACCGGAAATTTTGACGAAACCTATACAGACGTTTTAAAAGGCTGTACGGCGCTTTTGAACGTTTTAGAAGCCGCGCTATGATCTATCTGTTTACCGCCATGCACTGCGAGGCGCGCGCCATCATACAGCATTACCATCTGAAAAAAGAAACGGCGCAGACGCGCTTTCCGATCTTCTCCAACGAGGACGCGGGCATACGTTTAGCCGTTACAGGCGTTGGAAGCATTGCCGCCGCCATTGTAACGGGCAGCGTCTGTACGCAATATTCCGTCGGATACGGCGATTTTCTTGTAAATCCTGGCATTGCCGCAGGCAAAGCGCAAACAGGAACGCTGTTTTTCTGCAATCAGATTCAGGAAGCCGCAACAGGCAGAACGTTCTACCCGGATTTGCTCTACCGCCATCCGTTTCCGGAAGCCGCCGTCATCACCTGCGCAAAACCGGTACAGGAAACAGCCCATACAGAAAATCCCGTTTTATATGATATGGAAGCCGCTTCCATTTACCAGGCCGGCGCCTGTTTTCTGGGACCGCATCAGATGTCGTTTTTAAAAATCGTATCCGACGACGGGAATCCAAAAGAAGTGACGCAGGAACAGACAGCAGATCTGATCGCACGCCATATAGACGACATTTCCGGATATCTGGACCGTCTGCAGAAAGCGGCACATAAAACGGACCAAAAAGAAGACTTCTGCGCCGCAGATGAGACGCTTCTGAAAAAACTGTACGCAGACATGCACTGCTCCTGCGCCATGTCAGACGCCATCAGGCAGCATGTGCGTTTCGCTCTGTTATCCGGCAGAGATTATACATCCGTCATACGCGCCATGTATCAGGAACAGAAGCTTCCATGCAAATCAAAAAGAGAAGGAAAAAACCGCCTTGAAGAACTCAAACGAAGATTGCTTTAATCCTGCCTTTTCCCATATTTATGTGGAACGCGCAGTAAAAAACCATCCCCGCGCAAAACGAATCCTCTCCGCCTTCCAAAATGCGCAGATCATCGAAATCGGCCACTACAAAGACGTATTCTGCCGCAGCAGGCAAAGCTATGCGCTTCAGCATAAGGCGCAAAAGCTGATTCTGGCGCAAAAACAGGGCAATCTGCTCTACAAAGGCGCCCCTGTCTGCCAGAGCTTTGGAAACAGGCATTTTTATTACGCCTCCTGTATGATGAACTGCATATACGACTGCGAATACTGTTATCTGAAAGGCATGTATCCATCTGGAAACCTTGTGGTTTTCGTCAATCTGGAAGACATTTTTTCAGAAGCCAGACGGCTGCTGGCAAAGCATCCTCTGTACCTGTGCGTATCCTATGACGCCGATTTGCCCGCATTGGAAGCCGTCGCCGGCTATGTCAGAGAGTGGATCGCATTTGCAGAAAAACAGGAAGCGTTAAAAATAGAAATTCGTACAAAATCTGCAACCCTGCCCCGCCTGACGGCGCAGCGCTTTGCTTCACGCGTTATTTTTGCCTTTACGCTGTCTCCACAGACAGTCATTGATGCATGCGAACATGGCACGCCATCGCTGGCACGACGGATTGCATGCGCAGCCGACGCCCTGCGGCAGGGGTATTGCGTCCGGCTCTGCTTTGATCCCATGCTCTACTGCGCCGACTGGAAGAAACGCTATACAGACATGCTAAAACAGGTTTTTTCCCGGATTCCGGCGGAAAAATTGCTGGACATAAGCGTTGGAACGTTTCGCGTCTCACAGGATTACCTGAAAAAAATGCGAAAGAACCAGCCGCATTCGGCCGTCATACAATTCCCGTTTCAAAACGTCAAAGGCGTATATCAGTATCCGGAAGCGCTTTCTCTGCAAATGGAACAGTTTCTTGTCACAAAACTGAAAGAATGGCTTCCGGAAGAAAAAATATTTTTATGGAGAGAGGACTATGCGTAATACAGCTATTGTGACCGGAGCGTCCTCCGGCATTGGACTTGCAGTCAGCAGAATGCTCTGCCGGCTTGATTACGAGGTATTTGGCATTGGAAGGACCTTCCCCGCGGACGCATGGGCCGACAGCCGCTTTCATCCCACCGTTTGCGACGTGCTTCAGACAAAAGAGCTTTTGGATACGGTAAAACAGATTGCCGCAAAACATCGCGTCTGCATCCTGGTCAACAACGCCGGCGTCGCGTATTACGGGCTGCATGAAGAGCTGAATCCCGCAAAAATACAACAGATGGTTCGAACCAATCTGGAAGTTCCCCTGCTTCTTTCGCAGCAGCTTCTGCGCGATTTGAAAAAGAATCGGGGCTATATTATCAACCTTTCGTCCGTAACGGCGCTTGGCTCCAGTCCGCACGGATGCGCATATGGCGCGACCAAAGCAGGTCTGGCCGGCTTTTCACGCAGCCTGTTTGATGAAGCAAGAAAGTATGGCGTAAAAGTCGTCGCCATCTATCCGGATATGACAGATACCAATCTTTATCGAAACGCCGATTTTACCGTAGGGGAAGAGGCGGAGGCGCGGCTTTTGCCGGAAGATGTGGCAAACGCGTTAGAATACATTTTACGCCTTCGGGACGGCCTTGTCGTATCAGACCTTACGCTAAAGCCGCAGCTTCACCGGATCAGACGAAAAAACAGGCCCCCGCAGCAACAGCGGGAGCCAAAATCCGAATAAATTTTAATCCGCGCAGATCTCCTCTGCCAGCGCATCTATTGCAGCCGCGCTCTCTTCATTTAATGCGGACATAATCTTTACCGTCGTATCGACAAACGTCAGATTTTTGCATCCTTCCAGCATATTCCGCATGGCTTTGACTGCCGTTGGCGCCCAGGAGCCATTTTCAATCAGGCCAATCCTGCGGTTCTGGAAGTTACGTTCCTTCAGTTCGGAAAGAAATTCACGCATAAACGGGAACACGTCTCCGTTATACGTCGTAGTCGCAAGCACGAGCCTGCCATAACGGAACGCATCCTCTACGGCTTCCGCCATATCGCACCGTGCAAGATCGTTGATAACGACTTTCGGGCATCCCTTCTCTTCCAGTTTTTCCGCAAGAAGAAGCGCCGCTTTTTTTGTGTTTCCATAAACCGACGTATACGCAATCATAACGCCCTCGGATTCCACGGAATAGGTGGACCATGTATGGTAAAGATCTATATAATAAGAAAGGTTTTCCTTTAAAACGGGACCATGCAGCGGGCAGATGGTCTGAATGTCCAAATCGGAGACTTTTTTCAGAAGATTCTGCACCTGAACGCCAAATTTGCCCACTATGCCGACATAATAACGGCGCGCTTCGCATGCCCAGTCCTCTTCCACGTCCAACGCGCCAAACTTTCCAAACGCGTCGGCGGAAAACAGAACTTTGTCACAGGCGTCATACGTCACGATAACCTCCGGCCAGTGCACCATCGGCGCAGCCAGAAAGGTCAGTTCATGCTTTCCAAGCGAAAGCGTATCGCCATCTTTGACAACGACCTGCCTGTCCGAAAAATCCGTGCCGAAAAACTGCTTCATCATCGTAAATGATTTTGCGCTTGCAACCAGCTTTGCCTGCGGAAACGCTTCCATAAACGCTGCAATGTTTGCGGAGTGATCCGGTTCCATATGCTGCACAATCAGATAATCCGGCTGGCGCGTCTGCAGCGCCGCTTTGACCTGTTCCAGCCATGCATCCCCAAAACGGGCGTCCACCGAATCCAGCACGGCTGTTTTTTCATCTAAAATAACATAAGAATTATACGCCATGCCGTGTTCCACTTCATACTGTCCTTCAAACAGATCCAATTCATGATCGTTTACACCCACATACCTGATATCGTATGTAATTTCCATTGTGATCTCTCCTTTATCCAATTTCATTCCAAAAGTTTCTGTATAAAAGCAACCATGTCATTATAGCACAGGGCAAGGTTTTCCTGCAATCCTAATCTTTTAATTCCCTGCCGGAAATCTGCCGCTGCAACAGAAACGCAAGACTTTTCCGTCATGCAAAAAGGGAACGAATCCCGTCCCCTTTTGCGCGTTATCTCTCATCTGCTTTACGCCATGCCTACGCTTTCCAAAGGCTGTGCAGATTGCAGTATGCATAAACCGCTTCCACTTCATCGCCATCACAAAGAGAAAAGCATGTCGTCGGCTTGTCCTCCGGACGTAAAAACTTGCGCTGCACGCCCTGCTTCGTCTGCAATGCAACCCATTCGATATAATGTTCCGGCAGCATGGGATGTTCCACAGAGCCTACCGTGACAATGACGCGATTGCCCTCCACCTTATAATCCGGAACGTGCTTTTCAAGCGCAGCGTCCGTCGTGCCCGCAGCCAGCTCTTTCATTTTCTTGCCGCAGCACATCACCGGAACGCCAACGTCTTTCACCATCTCAATGATATTTCCACAAGTTTCACAAATATAAAATTTCTGTTCCATAATTTCCTTCCTTTCTGTTTCAGGCACGCCTGACTTCTTTTTCCTGACTGCATGCACCCCTTACGAAAGCATTATAACAGTTCTTTCTTAGTATGGCAAATATCACATGCTTTATTTATCGCCGCAGCCGCACTCCTCCTCCGGCAGCGCAACGCAAATGCGCAGCCTGTTCGCTTTATATTCCGCCGCTATGCTTCCGCCCATCTGTTCCACCAGCGTTTTTGTAATTGCAAGGCCAAGCCCCGTCGACTGACTGGCCGCCTCAACCGTGTAAAAACGGTCAAACAGCCGGCCAGCCTGCACCGCGTCAAGCCCGGCCGCCGTATTGGAAAAAACAAGTTCGCCCGTTTCCGACAATACAACCTCCAGATCACCGTCACTGTACGCCGCGGCATTGTGCAGCAGGTTGGAACAGACGCGGGACAGCGCCGATCGCTCAAGCATTCGAACTACTTTTCTCCCCGGCATACGCACCACAGGCGCAATGCCCCGTTCTTTCAGAATCGTATAAAACGCCGCTATGCTCTCTTCCAGCACGCCATTTACCGCCACAGGCTCTCTTACCGCTTCCTTTTCGCCAAAAGCCAGCGTAAAATACCGAAATAACTCTTCCGTCAGCCCTGTCATCATTTCCGCCCGGTCCCGCATAATCGCAATATGCCGTTTTGCCGCATCCGTCTGCTCCTCCTGCTCCAGTAAATCCAGATAGCCGCAAATCGCCGTCAGAGGCGTTCGCAGATCGTGTGAAATATTCGTAACGGCGCGCTTTAACTCCATATCCCCCTGCAAATACCGGCGTCTCTGCGCACGCAGCGTCAAAAGCGCTCCATTGATGGCATTTGCCAGACGGCGCATCGACCTGTCACGGCTGGAAATGGAAATGAGCGTATTCGTATCCGTGGCAAGCCTTTCTGCAAATGCGCGTTCGATTTCTATTGCGGCTTTTTGCAGCATATAAATTTTAACAAGCAAAACGACTGTCAGCACGGCCATGCCGCCGGCAAACGCCCCGAATCCTATTTCCATAACCGGCTCCTTACTTTATATTCTTCCTGCGAAACGAAGCCATCCCGCCAAGCGTCGCAGCAGCCGTAATAAAAGCGGAAGACAGCAGCATGAAAACGGGACGGCCCACTTCCAGCAGCCATAGCTGCAATCCCTGTCCGGCAGGCAGAACATCCAGCATGCATGCATAGACGCTCCGCAGAAAGCCGCCCACGTAGCGCGGATTTTGCATTGCCTCGCTCGTTCGCATTCCATCCATCGTCATTTCAATGCCACAGTATGTCTCCGGCTGACTGAGCGCGTTATAGAGCATACTGGAAAACAACAGCAGCGCCAGAAACAGCAGCACGGAAATCATCTCCGTAACGGCTTTGTTTTCCGAGAGCATGCCAATCCAGGTAAACAGCGCGGAAAAAACAGCAACCTCCAGCACAGCAATCAACAGATACAGGAACAGACGCAGAAGCCCCATGCCCATATTCCATGTGCCGGACGCCAAAGCGGCAACCAGAGTGCCCGCCGTCCACGCCGCCATCAGAAGCAGGCCGGCAGAAAATGTCAGAAGCAGCGCGGCAAGATAAATTTCCGTTCTTGTATGTCCCGCCACAATTTTATTTCGAATCGTTCCATCACTGTATTCCGTCCCCAGAAACAGGCTGTCAAACAATGCGCAAAACAGTCCGATCGGAATGGCAAAATGAAAATAACACGCAGACAGACTGCGCTCCTCTCCCGGCAGAAACTGCTCTTTCCTGCATCCGCTCCATATATAAAAAACAGCATATGCAAACATTGCCCCCATGCAAATCCAGAACATCCTGTCTTTCCTGAGACGGGAAAAATGAGCCGACACTAATTTACGCATGCGCTCCACCTCCCATCAGGCTGATATAATAGCTTTCGAGACTTTCCTCCCGCTCATGCATGGCAATTACTTCGCATCCTTCCTTTGCCAGAGCCGCGGTCAGCTTTGAAACCGGAACATTTGCATAAACGTCCGCTTCCGTATCCGAAAGAATGCGATACTCCATTCCCATTCCATCCAGCACAACGGCAAGCGATTTTACGTGACTGACTTCCATGCGGACGCATTTCCTCAGGACATCCTCCAGCTCTTTTCCGCTGATTTCCTTTAGGATGCGCCCATTTTCAATAAATCCATAATGCGTTGCAAGTCTGGAAAGCTCATCCAGAATATGGCTTGAAATCAAAATCGTAATCTGATGCTCCCGATTCAGCTTTAAAATCAGCTCCCGGATCTCGACTATGCCCTGTGGGTCAAGCCCGTTTGCCGGTTCATCCAAAATCAGAAAATCAGGGCTTCCCACGAGCGCCACTGCAATGCCGAGCCGCTGGCGCATTCCAAGTGAAAAATGCTTCACTTTTTTGTTTCCCACGCCCGCAAGACCCACGGTTTTTAATATGTCATCCAGTCCGTCAAACGAAGGCAGGCCCAGCACGCGATACTGCTGCTTCAGATTATCCGCCGCCGTCATAGCAGAATAGACGGCCGGCGTCTCCACAACAGCCCCCATCCTTCTGCGCGACTTTGCAATTTCCTTATCCGTATGCTTTCTGCCATACAGCAGATATCCGCCGGACACAGGCTCCTGCAGTCCGCAGATAATGCGGATTAACGTCGTCTTTCCCGCCCCGTTTTTCCCAACAAAGCCATAGATGGCTCCTTTTGGTATTTGCATATTCAGCCCGTTTAACGCTTTAAAATTTTTGTAATGCTTTGTCAGCGCTTCTGTTTTCAATACATACTCCATAACATTGGCCTCCTTTTTATGATGTCGAAATTCTACCAGACATCTGTAAAGAAACCTGGAAACAAAACGGAAAGAATCGGTAAAGATTTATTCCGTCCGCAGCCGAAAGCCAATGCCCCAGACGGCTTCGATATAATCTGTTCCGCCTGCGTTTCGCAATTTCTTCCGCAAATTACTCATATGCACCTTAAGCGAGCTTTCCGTACAATCGGGCGTATCCGCGCTGATGCGGTCCAAAAGCTGAGACTTCGTAATGACCTGCGCCGGATTCTGCATAAGCATTTTTAAAATGGCATATTCCGTTCTGGTCAGTCTGACTTCTGCTGCGTCTACCGTTACGATATGCAAATCCATATTGAGCGCAATCGCATCAAACGTCAGAACCGGATTGTCGGAAGTTTCTTTCGTATTGCGAAGCTGCACGGCAATTCGGGCCAGAAGCTCTCTTATATGGAACGGCTTTGCCACATAATCGGCGGCGCCGCCCAAAAGCAGCTCCACCTTGCTGTCAATATCCGCTTTGGCGCTGACTACGATCACCGGCGCGCCCCCAGTCTGCGAAAGCACATCTTCTCCATTTAACCCCGGCAGCATCAGATCCAGCAAGATCAGATCCGGCTTTGCCCGTTCCAGAACAAGCAGCGCTTCCGTTCCGGAATACGCGCGCCAGACGCCATACCCTTCTCTGACAAGCGCCTCCTCCATCATATTCCCAACATGCATATCATCCTCAACGACCAGTATATTTTTTCTCATTTCACAATACCTTTCTGGCTTCTTACAGGGGCATTATAATCCCGCGCGCCAAAAAACACAACCCGTCAAAAAAATCCATCCATATTTTGAATGGATTTGCCGGTTTGCATCGTATTTTATATGAAACGTCTCAATTTTAATCGATTTTAAACGGAGGAAATGAAAAATGAAAGCAAAAAAAATCATCACAGGCATTGCGGTAGCGGCGCTGATCCTTTCGCCCTGCACGGTAAGCTTTTCCGCATCAGAAACTGCAAAAAGCAAAAGCATCTCAAATCCTGACCAAAAAAGCGTCTGTTCGTTTTGCGGAAAGACCTGTTCGTTTACCGACAAAAACGGCGATGGCGTGTGCGATTTTTACGCAGCGCGAAACGGCTCCAAAGCAAATCCGGGGCAAAATTTTGTAGATGACAACGGGGACGGTATCTGCGATAATTATAAAAAGAACAAATGCGGCAATGGCAAACAAAAACGCGGCAATGGCTCTGGCAAACAGGGACGCAGCGGCAAAAACTGCGGCAAACAGGGACGCGGCGGCAAAAACTGCGGCAGACAGGGGCGCGGCGGCAGATAAAAACGGGAGCGCGTATGCGAAGCGAACAGGAAGCAAACAGGGCGATCGAACAATATTCCGATATGGTTCGGCGAATCTGCGCCATACATCTGAAAAATTACCACGATACGCAGGACATATTTCAAACGGTATTTTTGAAATATGTCCTAAGTCCCGTTGTCTTTGAAAATGAGGCGCACGAAAAAGCATGGCTGATCCGCGTAACGATCAACGCCTGTAAAGACCTGCTGAAAAGCTTTTTTCGCAGCCATGTCGTTTCCATGCAGGAGCAAAAGGAACAGGCCATTGCGCCGTCAGAGGAATATTCCGACGTATTAGAAGCCGTACAGTCCCTGCCTCCAAAATACCGAAACGCCATATACCTCTATTTTTACGAGGGCTATACGGCCCCGGAAATCGGAACGATTCTGGGTAAAAATGTAAACACGGTATACACGTATCTGACGCGCGCCAAAAAATTATTGCGGGAGAAGCTGGGAGGTGACGGATATGCATAACAGAATCAAAGAAACGTTTGACAGCATACATGCGGAGGAAGCGTTAAAAACAACAACAAAGGCATTTCTTACCGACCAGACCAACCATTACCGGTCAAAAAAAGCATCCTGCGCCTGGCGCATGCTTCCCATCCTGGCCTGTTTTTTGTTTTTGCTGATCGGATTGGGCGGACACCGGCTTTATTTTACAAAAACGTCCATTATCAGCATTGACATTAATCCATCGCTGGAGCTTTACGTCAACCGCTTTGATAAGGTGATTTCCGTCCGATCTTACAACGACGACGGACAAAAGCTGGCAAAACATCTGGACGTACAATTTATGGATTACCCGCGTGCAATTGAGCAAATCCTGCAAACAAAGCGCATCACAGCCTGTCTGGATGCAGACGAGCTGCTGTTTATCTCCGTGACCGGGCAAAATGAACAGAAAAACGACGAGATGCTCGCAGCGATTGAAACCTGCATGCACGGCAAAAACCATGTATGCCGTTCTGCGGGCAATTTTGACGAAGCGAAAAAAGCGCATGAGGCCGGATTGTCCGTTGGAAAATACCGGGCGTTTCTGGAGCTGCAAAACGTGCGGCCGGATATTACGGCAGAAGAGGTCAAAGGGCTTTGCATGCGGCAGATACAGGAGCTGATCGAACGCCCGACCGAGGACGTTCCTTCCGGAAGCGACGCTGCATGTAACGGAACCGGACACAGCCACGGTCACGGTCATGGCGCAGACAACTGCCGCAGCCAGGCGTCTGACGAGGCGCTTTCCAAAAAGCCTCAAATCAAAGAGATGGACTGGTCCGACTATTTTGGAGGCTTAAACGGAGCCGCTGTCATTTATGACGCTTCCAACGAACAATATCTGATTTACAATAAAGACCTGGCCACTACGCGCAGATCCCCATGCTCCACCTTTAAAATCATTTCATCACTGATCGCCTTAGAGCATGGCGTCCTCGTACCGGAAGCGTCCACGCGGACATGGAGCAAAGAGACGTTCTGGAATGAAAACTGGAACCGTGACACCGACTTCTACCAGGCGTTCCGTGATTCGTGCGTCTGGTATTTCCGGGAGCTGATCGATGAAACGGGAAAAGACGCCATCCAAAAAGAGCTGGACCGCCTTTCCTATGGCAACTGCGACATATCCGACTGGGAAGGACGGCAAAACACCAATAACAGCAACCGGGCGCTGACCGGATTCTGGATTGAATCGTCGCTGCTCATTTCCCCAAAAGAGCAGGCCGAAGTCATGGAACGTATTTTCGGAGACGATTCCGTTTATTCCGGACAGACCCTTGACGCTTTAAAACAGGCGATGCTTGTAACCGAATCGAACGCCGCCGCTTTTCTCATCTATGGAAAAACCGGCATGGGAAAAGCAAACGGCGTACTGGTTGACGCATGGTTTACCGGATTTTCTGAAAGCGCGGACGGCAATCTCTGTTTTTGCGTCTATCTCGGCAAATCCGACGAAGAAGCTGCGTCCAGCGCAACGGCAAAGGAGATTGCGATCCGGATTTTATCTGACCTGAACGCACAGATTCCCCGGTAAACGAACGGCTTATTCCGATTCCTTCACGATTGCCTGCTCTGTATATTTCCGCCCCATATCGTGTTGGATCTTTCGATGCTCCACCGATTCAAACAGGCTCGCAGACAATTCCAATCTTTTTATCCGGATACACCCGCACGGCGTCTCCCGTCTGAAACGCTTCCCTGAAACGAATCTGTGCCTTTGGCTCTTTGATTTTTGAAATTTTTCCTGGCCCTCCGTCGGATCGGCGCCGGAGCCAGGCTCGTCTAAAACGACAAAGCTTTCTTCATTCGCTTCCCGCAGCACATGCAGCACACGTTTCATATGCGCGGAAAACGTGAAATAACATAAATACCCGTCTCAAGGCAGCACGAACAGACGGCATCCCTCCGCATACATACGTCCGGCAAAAAATTTACAAAGGCGGCGGGGTCTGCTACAATGAAAAAAAATCAAATGGAGCAGATGCGAACATGAATACGATCCTGTTACTGGAAGACGAAGAAAACTTACGGCACGGCATATGTTTCAAGCTGGAAAAAGAAGGCTACCGCGTGATTGCGACGCAGACAATACAGGAAGCAAAACAGGCGCTCTTACACGAAGACGTCCGGCTCATTTTATGTGACATTCTCTTAAACGGCGAGAGCGGCCTTACATTCTGCCGCTATGTCCGAAACGAGCTGCGGCGCGATCTGGAATTCATATTTCTGACGGCAATGGATCAGGAAATCGACATTGTAATGGGCTATGAAACAGGCGCGGACGACTATATCACAAAGCCGTTCCACCTTTCTGTTCTGATGTCCAAAGTAAACGCCGTCTTCTGGCGCCTGGAACGCAGACGATTGCGGCAGGACGCCGGCGATACGCCTGTGATAAAATCCGGCCCGCTGCTCTGCTACCCCGGTGAAATGCAGCTTGTCACACAGCAGGGAAAGGTATCGCTGACGCGAAACGAATACCTGCTTTTGCAGCTGTTTTTCAACCATCCCGGACAAATCCTCTCAAAAGGACAGATCCTCTCGCAGCTGTTTGACGCAGACGGCGACTTTGCAGATGAAAACACCGTCGCCGTCAACATCAGACGACTGCGGGAAAAAATCGGAGACGACGCCAAAAAACGCATCATCAAAAACATCCGGGGCATGGGCTATGTATGGGACCTGGAGGTGGAGAAGCTGCAATGAAAAAATACATCCTTTCTATGCTCGCCGCCGGCATTATCCTGACCGCGCTTTTCGACCTCTTTTTGCTGCGCGAATGCAGACAAAGCTATGCCGATGCCAAATATGCCATTGCCGCCATTGCAAAAACAAAAGAAACCGGCCCGTCGGCCGTCCGGTGGTTAAAAGAATTTCCCGACGCATCCGCACAGGCTTTTGGAAAAGAGCTGCTTGCGTTCTACGGTTACGACGCCAAAACGCCGACGATCTGGGATACGCAGTACAAAACGACCCGAAACAAAATCCTTGCCGCTTCCGCCGCGTTTGGCCTTCTGCTGCTTTTCGTTCCGCTCTCTGTCCTGCTCTTCTATGAAAAGCAACGCAGCAAACAGCTTCTGGCGCTGGAACAGACGCTTGGCAGGCTCCAGGACGCAGACGCAACAGAAGCAGACGTTCCCATTCCCGTATGCGACGATCGGTTATACGACCGCATCCATTCTCTGAAAGAACAGCTGCTTGGCGCCCGCGGGCAGATGGAACAGGAGCAGGAACGCACAAAAGCTTTGATTACCGATATTTCCCATCAGCTGAAAACGCCGGTAAGCGCGTTAAAAACCAGTCTGGAGCTTTTACTGGAAGAACCTCTGACGCCAGAAGAAAGGCTGGATTTTTCAAGACGCTGCATGCGGCAGGTTGCAGGCCTGGAAAATCTGACAAAAGCCCTCGTCAACGTCTCGCGCATGGAAAAGGGCATGATTACGCTTCACGTAAAGCCGGCCGGCATACAGCAGACGCTGCGCTCCTCCGTCAGCCGCCTCTATGTCATTGCCGCCAGAAAGCAGATTGCAATTGAGCTATCCGAAGACTCTCTGGAAGAAGACCTTCCCGTGCTGCACGATGCAAAATGGACGGAAGAGGTCTTTGTAAATCTTCTCGAAAATGCCATCAAATACAGCGGCGCGCATACAACCATTTCCATTCGAACCAGACGCCTCGTGCAAAACCTTCGCATTGATGTTACAGACGAAGGCGCTGGCATTCCAAAATCAGAATATCATAAGATTTTCCAACGGTTTTACCGGGGCGCGCATGCGGCGGACACAGAAGGCTCCGGCGTGGGCCTGTATCTGGCCAGAGAACTGATCGAACGGCAAAACGGCATTCTCTACGTGCATTCCAGAACGGACGGCAAAACAGGATGCGTCTTTTCCGTACAGCTTCCGCTTGCATAACCGGCAGAATCCTTACAAAACCGTAAGCATTCTTTTTTGCAGATGAAAGCGGGCGGTAAGACTTCCCTGTTATACTGAAGGCATCACAAAAAAGGGAGGCAGTTCATGCAAGCTATCGTACAAACCAATGATTTATGCAAATACTACGGAACGGGAGAAAATATGGTGAAAGCCGCAGACCATATCAACATCGCCATCGAAAAAGGCGAATTCGTTGCCATCGCAGGCAAATCCGGCTCCGGAAAGTCTACGCTTCTGCACCTTCTGGGCGGTCTGGATCATCCCACAGGCGGAACCGTCCGCATCGGCCAGACATCCATCTTTTCTTTAAAAGAAGCGGAGCTTGCCGCATTTCGCAGAAGAAAAATCGGCTTTATTTTTCAATCCTATAATCTGATCTCTTCCATTGACGTTCTGGAAAACATCCTTCTTCCCATCGGCCTTGACGGAAAAAAAGCCGACGCCGCCTTTCTGGAAGACATCATAGAAAGCCTGTCTTTAAAAGATCGAACGCACAGCATGCCAAATACGCTGTCCGGCGGCCAGCAGCAGAGAGTCGCCATCGCAAGAGCGCTTGCCGCCAAACCGGACATTCTGCTGGCCGACGAGCCTACCGGAAATCTCGACACGAAAACCGGCATGGAGGTCATGCACCTTTTAAAGACCTCGATCCGAAAATACGGGCAGACGCTTGTGATGATTACGCACGATGAAGAACTGGCTCAGATGGCCGACCGCGTTCTTTTGATCGAAGACGGAAGGGTGGTGTCTTAAGTGAAGCTCACGCGAAAACTGGCGATAAGCGGCATAAAGGCCCAAAAAACCAGAAGCGTTCTGACAGCCGCCGCCATCTTTTTTACGACCGTTTTGATCACCGTCATCTCATTTGGATGCAGGGCCATCCTTCAGGAACAAAAAAGCAACGCCGCCGAAATGTACGGCGAACAGTTTGGCACAATCGCAGCTCCTACCAGACAGCAAAAAGAAGACTTAAAGCTTCACGCCCGGTTTTATAATCTCGGTACGAAAACCTATGCAGCGAACGTCATCCTGAAAGGCTACGACGTCAACGCATATGCCATGGACGCCACCATGCAGATGCTTTCGCATTTTCGGCCCGAATCCGGAACGTATCCGGAAAAAGAAAATGAAATTCTGGCCCAGCGGGAATTTTTCAAAGCGCAGGGATACGAAAATCCAGGCGTCGGGGACGCTGTCACGCTGACCATCCGCATCAATGGCGCAGGCGAACAGCTGCAGAAAGAATTTGTCATTTCCGGCTTTCTGTCCTCTTCGAAAAGCAATGATCTGGCGAAGCAATACAGCGTATACGTCTCACTTCCCTTCCTGGACGCTTATCTGAAAGACGAAGAAGCACGCGCTGCATCGCTTGGATTTCAGGTATCGAATGAAACAAATTTAAACGCAGAGGAGCTGAAAAAGGACATTCTGCAAATGACGGCGGCCCTCGGCATAAAGGAAAAGCAGGTCAGCATCAACACGCCTTACTTAATGCTTGCGTTTGACCCGGGCATGGAAATTCTTCTGCCCGCCCTGTGCATCCTCCTTACGATCCTGATTGTATCCTCGCTCGTTATTTATAATATTTTCCATGTGGCTATCATCCAGAGAATCCGGGAATACGGCCGCTTAAAAGCGCTTGGCGCAGACAGACGGCAGCTGCGGCAAATCCTCCTTACGGAAGCGCTGGCTTTGTCCGCTGTCAGCATTCCCTCCGGCATCCTCTCCGGCGTTTTGATTTTAAAAGCCGCCTTTTACGCGCTGTCTCAAAAAAACAGCTCCGTCTTTTCCCTGCCGCTTGCCGTCTTTGTCGTCTTTTTTACGCTGCTTTCCGTCCTGCTTTCGATACGAAAGCCCATGAAGACAGCGGCCAAAATCTCTCCGGTGGAGGCCATTCGTTATGAGGACAAAAAAAGCGGTCGCCGCCGGAAAGCAAAAAATCGCATCACCGTTTTCAGCCTGACGATGTCAAACCTTGCGCTGCACAAAAAAAGGACGCTGACAACGATTTTTACTATGGGGCTCTCCTGCGTCCTTTTCGTCGTAATCGCAAATGTGGCGGGCAACATGGACGCTGACCGGCAGGCAAGAGAAAATCTGGAATACGGCAGATTTCGAATAGAAATCGACGGCGCGCTCAACGATCAGACGTATCCGGAGCATAATCTGTATGAGATTCAGAAAACAAAGATTCTGGGAAGCGATTTCATCCGCCGCGTTCGGTCCATTCCCGGCGTCACCGACATACGAACGCGCAAAATCGCAGAAGCGTATATCACAAACCCCAACACGGGAAAAAGCGCTTATGACGCCATCGCCATCGTAAACGAAGAGGAATTCAACTGGCTTAAGAAAAACGCCGAACGCGGCGTCGTAGACTATGACAATACGGCCGCGCAAAACGGCGTCCTTTACATGTGGGATCATTTTCTGGACGAAGAATACCGCATCGGCGATACGTTTCAGTGCGAAATTTTGGACGGAGACAGGCGCGTTCCGTTTCAGGGCCCCATACTTGGCAGCTGCGGCCATTCCAACGACGCAGTATACACCATGACGGAAGCGACGTTTCAATCACTTGGCATACAGGAAGACATGACTTCCATTGTCTTTATCGACTGCGAAAAAGACGCAGAGGCTTCCGTAAAAGCTGCTCTCACGGATCTGGAAGCATCTATGGAGCATCTTTCACTGACCTGTTACGACGATACGCTTGCTCTGATCGACCTGCAAATCCGTTTTACAAAAAATGCCTGTTATACGTTCCTGATCATTCTGGCCGCCATCGGTTTTATGAATATGGCCAATACCATGATTACCAATATCGTTACCCGAAAACGGGAATTTGGCATTCTGCAGGCGCTTGGCATGAGCAACCGGCAATTCAACTGCATGCTGCAGCTGGAAGGCCTGCTGTTTACGGCAGGAACGCTTTTCATTTCCCTGCTGCCCGGCAACCTTTTAGGCTACGCCGCGTTTTGCTTCTGTAAAAAGGAGGGCTTTATCGGCTTGTTTTCCTATCGCCTTCCCGTTTTTGAACTGCTCTGCTTTACCTTCGCCATTATCGGGCTACAGGCCGCGCTTGCGTTTCTGCTTAGCCGCAATGTGAAAAAAGAGGCTTTGGTAGATCGGATTCGTTATCATGAATAACAAAGGCGGACTTTGAAGAAATTACAGCAATCCTCTTGAAGAAACAGAAAAACTGTCCGATATACAGAATAGGAGTTTTATTATAAAAAAGACAAGGAGGTTTGGGGATGAAGATTTTGCAGCAAAACAGAAGCTTTTTCTTCGGAAACGCTCCCTTTGGAGCAAAGGACATGGACGTCAGAGAGCGGATTGCACAGAAAAAATCTCTGTATCAAAAAGAAGCAAAGCGCGTCGTCTCTACGGCGGACAGGGGAGAGCGGCGCATTGACAAAGCCATCAACGAACACAGAGAACAGTTTCGCCATCTTATGAAGGAAAATGAACGACTGCTTTCCGCCTGTCAGGAATACAGCCAGAAAATGGATCAGGCAAAAGCATATTACGAAATTGAAGACGACAGCCAGGAAGAGAAGGACCTGGAACTTCTTAAGAAAGCGCACGATGATATCGCCAGTTTAACAGAGGAAGAGCAAAATCGTTACGACCAGATCAAAGACCATCTGACGGATTACCAGAAATTTTCCATGGATTGTTATAAAGTCTATGCCGGTCATAAGAAAGCGTTTGACGACAATAGGAAACAGCTGATTGTAGAATCCGCAAAGGTTCGTATTTTTGGCATCGAACGGCTGAAGGAACACGCTATGACAGACGCTGTCGCGGCCAAAGAAGAGATGTTGGAATCCGCTTCCAGAGAATGGAAGGGCATGCTGACAGATGCGGCTTTGGATCAGCTTGACGAGACCACAGAATCCATCCGACAGGATGCCGCAGAGCGGGAAGAAAAGAAAGAAGAAGCAGAGGAACGCACGGAAGCGGCAAAGGACAAGGCGACGGAAGCGCAGGCCATTGCGGAAGAAATTCATGCGAAGGTAGAGGAGATGTCGGAAAAAGTAACGAACAGCGACCAGATCATGCAGGACGTCCGGCAAATGGCGCTCAACGTGCTACAGGCGCAAAAGCTTCTGGAGGAAGAATTAAAAGGTCTGATCATTAATCTGGACACATGAAAAAAAGAGCATTGCTTATTTTCTCTGCGCTTCTGCTGCTCATCGGATGCGGCCAGGAAAAGACACAGTCCTATTTTACCGGAACGATTTCAGAGATTACCGACGATACGTATCTTGTCATCCCGGATGATGGAGAAGCGATCAAAGACGACGGCGATGTCATTTTCGTCCCCAAAGAAACCATATCGCCCGAACAGCCGGATCTTTCGACGGGCGAACGCGTTCGCGTCGTTTACAAAGACGCAGAGCAGACCGGAGACGGCGTCACACTGGATATCGTCTATTGCATCTACAAAGAATCCGAACTGAATTCCACAGGAGAATAGCCGGACACACAGCTATTCTCCTGTTTTTTTGTTTGCCCGCTTCCGCTCCGCCGCATCTTCTTTCAACAGACGGTACAGCGCAGCCGCAAGCGGCACCCCAAGCAGCATGCCGACCACGCCAAGCACGCCGCCGCCGATCGTAATCGCCGCAAGCACCCAGATGCCCGGCAGGCCAACCGAAGAGCCAACGACGCGCGGATAAATCAGATTGTCCTCAAGCTGCTGCAAAATCACCAGAAATACGATAAAAATCACAGCTTTCACCGGAGATACCGTAAAGATCATAAACGCTCCTACGATACCGCCAATATACGCCCCCGCCACCGGAATCAATGCCGTAAAACCAATCAGACAGCCAACCATAGCCGCATACGGAAGATGTAAAAGCAGCATGCCGCCCATGCAAAGCCCGCCCAGAATCAAAGCCTCCGTGCACTGCCCCACAATAAAGCTGTGAAACGACGCATCCAGCGTCCGTAAAACGTACAGCAGCCGCTTTACCAGACGGTCCGGCAAATACACCTGCACTGCCCCGCTTAACTGTCTGCCGATCGTTTCTTTCCCACTCAGAATGTAAATCGAGAAAATCACGGCGATCAGAAACGTCATGGCCCTCAAAAACAGCGTCGTCACAATTCCAAACGCCGCGCCCATCGCGCCGCCGACGCCGGTAAACAGAAACTGAAACGCCTTTGTCACATTTTCTTTCAGATTCAGCGCATCATTCGCAAACAGATTGTTTTCTTCCTGAAACAGACCGCTGATCGGAACGTTTTCTTCCAGCCACTGATAGGACGATTCCAGCGCTTTTGGAAACTGTACGATTAAAACCCGCACGCAGCTGATTAGCTCCGGCACAATCATGCAGACGATAAACACGGCAAACAGCGCAATGCAGACATACGAAAGCAGCATGCTAAACGGTCTGCGCAGCCTGTCATACACAGCATTGGACCGGTTTTTAAAAAAATGCCGCTCAAAAAACGACATCAGAATATTGACGACATACGCGATCGCGCACCCCAGAAAAAGCGGAAGCGCAGCGCCAATGGCCGTCCCAAGAACCTTTGCAAACGCCGACCAGTAATGTATCAGCGCATACAGCGCCAGTATCGTTACGCCCGCGCGCACGCAGGTCTTCCATTTTAATTCCATCCTCGCCCTCCTTCCGGTTCTCCCGGCTTCTTCTGTTCTTCCCCGTATCACGCCACGTTATGCAAAAAAGGCGGCAAATCGTACGCCGCCGCCTTTTCTCCCTGTCATCTCTTTAATACAAATGCCTCTTATCTACCACGCGGACTGCTTTGCCCTCGCTTCTTGTAATTGTTTTCGGCTCTACCACGCGCACGTCTACTTTAATGCCAAGCATGGACTTTAAGCCGGAAACAATTTTCTTTTCCCTCGCTTCCAGCGTCAGCGTCGGATGCTCCGCCATCTCCGGCGTCAGCTCTACCTGCACTTCAATCGTATCGTGATTGCCAATGCGGTCTACGACAATCTGATAGTTCGCCTGATAGCCCTGGTTCAAAAGGACTGTTTCAATCTGAGACGGCCATACGTTGACGCCTTTGACAATCATCATATCGTCGCTTCTTCCCATCGGCTTCGTCATACGCACATGCGTGCGTCCACAGGAGCACTTCTGCCTCGTCAGGCGGCAGAGATCGCGCGTACGGTAACGCAACAGCGGAAACGCCTTTTTCGTAATACAGGTAAATACAAGCTCTCCCATCTCGCCTTCCGGAAGAACCTCTCCCGTATCCGGATTGATGATTTCCGCAATAAAATGATCCTCCTGAATATGCATGCCAGCCTGTTCCTCGCATTCAAACGATACGCCCGGTCCTGAAATTTCCGTCAGACCATAAATATCATATGCCCGGATGCCCAGCGTCTCTTCAATATTGCGGCGCATCTCTTCCGTCCACGGCTCAGCGCCAAATATCCCGGCTTTTAATTTGATCTGATCCTTTAAGCCCCGTTCGCTGACCGCCTCGCCCAGATTTGCCGCATAAGACGGCGTACAGCAGAGAATCGTGGAGCCAAGATCTGTCATAAACTGCAACTGCCGCTCCGTATTGCCGGAAGACATCGGAAGCGTCAGGCAGCCGACCTTATGCGAACCGCCGTTTAAGCCCGGGCCTCCGGTAAAAAGCCCGTAGCCATAGCAGACATGGCAGACGTCGTCCTTCGTCCCGCCCGCAGCAACGATCGCCCTTGCGCAGCAATCCTCCCAGACGTCGATATCTTCCTGCGTGTAAAATGCAACAACACGCCGTCCCGTCGTACCGCTTGTTGACTGGATGCGCACGCAGTCAGAAAGCGGAACCGCCAACAGCCCGTACGGATACTGATCGCGCAGATCGTCCTTCGTAATAAACGGAAGCTTGTGCAAATCGTCAATTCCCTTTACATCTTCCGGCTTTATTCCGGCCGCATCCATCTTATCGCGATAAAATGCAACGTTGTCATAGACGTAACGCACCTGCTCTGAAAGCTTCTCACTTTGCAGCTCCTGCAATTTTTCTACCGGCATCGTTTCAATTTCCGGCTGGTAATAATTCTTCATCTTTCTTTCTCCATTCCTGTGTTGTTTTCCGTCGCCGGAACAATCGCAGAAAGCTGCCGGCAACCCTACTCCTGTTTCTAAGCGTCTCCGCGTCCTGCCAGAAACGCCTTATGATTCAATTCCACAAACCGCTCCGGCACGCAGGCCGCAATCGCGCTCTGCCATTTTTCCACCGGTATGTCAAAATAGTTTGACAGGCGTCCCATCAGCACAATATTCACGGCTTTTGCAGATCCGGCCGACTCCGCAAGCGACAGGCAGTCCATCGCGTCTACGGCAATGCCCATATCCTTCATTTTTTCAATCAGACGCTCCGGATAGGCCGCCGCTCCCGTAATGACCGGCATGGGATCGATTTCCTGCGTATTGACGACGATCCTGCCTCCCTCTTTCAGATATTCCACATAGCGCGCCGCTTCCAGCTTTTCAAAAGAGACGATCACGTCCGCCTCGCCTTTATCAATAATCGGAGAGCAGACCTTTTCTCCAAATCTCACATAGGTCACAACGCTCCCTCCGCGCTGGCTCATGCCATGCACTTCCGAAACCTTTACGTCGTATCCTTCCGACAACAGCAGATGGCCCAGCAGCTTGCTCGCAAGCAAAGAGCCCTGTCCGCCCACGCCGACAATCATAATATTTTTCGTCATCTTATACCTCCCCTGACTGCAATGCGTCAAACTTACACAACTGCTGACATACGCCGCAGCCTACGCACAGCGTGCCGTCAATTGCCGCTTTGCCATTTTTTATGCTGATTGCAGGACATCCAAGCCGCATGCAGGATTTACAGCCCGTACAGTTTTTCTCTTCTACGGTCAGCGGAGCTTTGTGCTTTACATACTTCAAAAGCGCGCACGGACGTCTGCTGATGATGACCGACGGCTCCTTCGCCGCAAGCTCTTCCTTTATTACGCGCTCGCAGGCATTCAGATCGTTCGGATCGATAACGGCCACCCGCGCAAAGCCCATCGAGCGGCACAGGCCCTCCAGATCGATTTTTCCGGCCGGATCGCCCTTGATATTGTAGCCCGTCGTCGGATTCTGCTGATGGCCCGTCATGCCGGTAATGGAGTTGTCCAGAATGATGACGGTCGAATTGCTCTGGTTGTATGCGATATTTGCAAGCCCCGTCATGCCAGAATGCATAAACGTGGAGTCTCCGATCACCGCGACTGTCTTTCCTTCACTCGCTTCGCCCAGCGCTTTATTAAATCCATGAATCGAGCTTATGGACGCGCCCATGCAAAGCGTCATTTCCATCGCGTTCAGCGGCGCAACCGCGCCCAGCGTATAACATCCGATATCGCCAAGAACTGTGCATTTTAATTTTGATAATATGTAAAACAGTCCTCTGTGCGGACATCCGGCGCACATCACCGGCGGCCGGTTTGGAAGCGTCTCATGCAGGCTCTGGTAAGCCGGCACAGCCGCTCCAAGCTTTTCCGCGATCAGATTCTGCGTATATTCTCCTTCCAGCGGAAGAACGTCTTTTCCCGTTACGGAAAGCCCAAGCGCCCTGCAATGCTGTTCGATAATTGGATCCAGCTCCTCCACAACGACAAGCTTATCAACCTTTGCCGCAAAATCCAGAATCAGTTTCTTTGGCAGCGGATTGACAAGCCCCAGCTTTAAAACGCTTGCGTTTTCTCCAAACACTTCCTTCACATACTGATAGCTCGTGGATGAAGTGATAATGCCCAGCTTCGTATCGCCCATTTCCACGCGGTTGAACGCGCAGTCTTCCGCAAATGCGGTCAGCCTTCGCATGCGCTCCTCCACAACCGGATGGCGGCGGATCGCATTTGCCGGCATCATCACGTATTTTGCAATATTTTTCTCATAGGGAATCGCATCCCGCTCTGTCCTCTCCGCCGTCTCCACGACGCTCTGCGAGTGCGCGACCCTCGTACACATCTTAATCAGAACCGGCGTATCAAATTCTTCCGAAAGCGCATATGCCTCTTTTGCAAACGCGCAGGCTTCCGCAGAATCCGAAGGCTCCAGCATCGGCAGCTTTGCCGCAATCGCATGGTGGCGCGAGTCCTGCTCATTCTGCGACGAATGCATGCCGGCGTCGTCCGCCACGCAGATTACCATGCCCGCATTCACGCCCGTGTAGGAGCAGGTAAACAGCGGATCCGCGGCAACGTTCAATCCCACATGCTTCATGCCGCAGAAGCTTCTCTTTCCCGCAAGGGAAGCGCCAAACGCCACTTCCATCGCCACTTTCTCATTCGGCGCCCATTCGCAGTAAATCTCCTCATACTTGGCCGCCTCTTCCGTAACCTCCGTACTTGGCGTGCCCGGATAGCTTGATACCACGGCGCATCCTGCCTCATACAATCCTCTTGCCAGGGCGCTGTTGCCCAACATCAACTGTTTCATTCATGACATCCTTTCTTCGTTTCCGTATATTTATGCCCGGCGGGCATCCTGTTTCATGCCTCCGCGGCCAGACGGCCGCCGTTTCCTGTCTATAGAAAGCTGTGATTTTGTCCAGCACAACACACCTATCATAGCACACTGCTTCTCATTTTTCAAACATTTCCGTCTGCCGTCACAAATTTCCGTTTTTATCCGTTCCGGCCAGCGAAATCTGGCACATCCGCATCGTATGAAGCGCCGCCTGATGCGTCTGCGGCGTAACGCCCGCGCAGCAGGAGGCGTCCACGCAAATCTCCGCTTCCGGCGCATACGCCTTTAAAAGCAGAGCATTGGACACGACGCAAATCTCCGTGCAAAGTCCGACAAGCTCTATGACGGCCGTCTCTTCTCCTGCCAGCTCCCGAATCTCCTCCGCCAGCTTCAGCGACGCAAACGAATTTTTTTCTATGATCCGAACGTCTTTGCCCGTCAGCGCGCCACGGACGTCGCTTTGCAGCTTCCATCCATGCGAAAGCCGAATGCAATGCGGCGTCGGCAGCTTTTCCCCTTCTTTCGTTTCCAGATAATCCGTCCCATGCGTATCCATCGTCACAAATATCGTTCCGTCAAACGCCTGAATTTTCGAAACGACGCGCCCGACAATGGCTTCGGCCTCCTTTGTCCCAAGCGCCCCGTCTATAAAATCATTCTGCATATCCACAACAACCAGTATATGTTTCACATTATTCTCCTTCTATAAAGTGTTCGCCGCCTCTGCACTCGATGCTATTCTCATTATACAGGAAGCCATCCGCTGCGTCCTATTAATATTTCATACGAAAAACATGTTTTTGATGCATTTTTTTTGTGAAAATGTTATAATGGTGAAAACAACAGACAGAGGAGGTTTTGTATGAAAAAAACAAAACAATGCATCAGTTTTCTTCTGGCGGCAGCGCTTCTGCTTACCGGCATTCCGGCAGCTGCATATGAGCCGCCCTCTTCCGCCTCAGAAACGCTGCGGGACGGCTATGCCTCGTCGGAAGACGCTTATGCGATCTACCCGGTTCCACAACATGCAGATTACGCTCCGGCTGGCAGCTTTACGCTGGATGACGAAATAAGCGTCGTATGCGAATCCGGAATCGACGATCCCACAAAAACATTTCTGAACGAAATCCTTGACAACTACGGCAGAACGGCGAAGCCTTCACAGACAATCGGCGGCGGCAGCCAGATCCTTCTTGGCGTCAAAGGCAGCGGCCAGGCGGTGGACGCATGGTTTGACGAGCATGTGACGCAAAAAAACGCCGACCTGTTTGAAAAAACAGACGCTTATCTGTTAAGCGCAAAGGACGGTACGATCGCCATTCTTGGAAAAGATGAAGACGCCGCCTATTACGGCCTTGCCACGCTGCAAATGCTGTTTTCTTCGTTTGCCGGAGCAAAATTTTTAAACGTGCAGATCGAGGATTACGCCGTTATGAAAATGCGCGGCTTCATCGAAGGCTTTTACGGCGGCTGGAACTACGAAGGCCGCGAGAGCTTAATGCGCTTTGCAAGGGACTACAAGATGAATACCTACATTTACGCTTCCAAGACGGACAGCTACCACAAAAACGACGTGCTCTATCCGCAGGAAGACATCGACAAAATCGCACAGCTCGTCCGCATCGGCGAAGAGACGAAGGTAAAATACAGCTGGTCCGTTCATATTTCCTATTTTTTCAATTCTCTGGCAGGAAAAACGGTCGGCTCCGCCGAATACAACGCGGCATTTGACCAGAAGTTTGACAAACTCATAGAAAAGTTTGATCAGCTCTACGCAGCGGGCGTGCGCAAATTCTCCATCTTAAACGATGACTTTGGCTCCGGCACGCATGAGGAAGTCGTGCGCCTTTTAAATAAGCTGGACGAGGAATTCCTTGTGCCAAAGGGCTGCGAAAACCTTTCCTATTGTATGCAGGGCTACAACAAAGCCTGGAGCACGCCGGGCGAGCTTGAAGCGCTGAAAGGCTTAAACGACTCGATTGACCTGTTCTGGACGGGAGACGACGTAAACGCGCCCATCACGCAGGAAACTGTCGATTTCGTAAAAGAAAAAACAGATCACGAAGCCGTATACTGGCTGAATTTCCCGGTCAACGAGCATGCGCACTCCGGTATTTTCCTCGGTGAAATCTCCCATTATGTGCGGGATGGCGTAACCGGGCTGGCAGGAGCCGTATCCAATCCCAGCCGCTTTACGGAAGCCAATAAAGTCGGCCTGTTCCAGCTTGCGTCTTTATTCTGGAACAACAACGACTATCTGGCGCAGGCCGAACGCCTCTGGAGCGAATCGTTTCGATACCTGCAGCCGGAGGTTTACGAGGCCTATTATACAATCGGCAAAAATGTTTCCAACTGTCCAAATTCCTCCCGCGTTTCCAGCTTCCCGGAATCGGAATACTTAAAAGACGCGCTGGATTCCATCAGCCAGAAAATCGGAACCGGACAGCCGATCGCAAACGATCCCGATGCGCAGATGTTAAAAGCCGAATTTGCCAACATCTTAGCCGCAATCGAAACATTCCGCAGCGAATGTAAAAACGAAACGCTCATTGCAGAACTGGATCCATGGTTAAAATCACTGACCGACACGACAACGGCAGGAGAAGCGGCTCTTATGGCGCTCTTTGCAATGGAGGAAGGCGATATCGACACCGCATGGCGCGGACTTGGCGTCGCCGGCAAAGCCATCGCCACGCAGAATACGTACCCGTCGTATGAAGGCTCCAACAACGTTGCGCTGGCCGGAAGCAAACGCCTTGTTCCGTTTGTGACAAAAGCCATTGCAGAAGTCAACAAGCAGCTGATTCCATTTTTAAACCCATCCATCGTCATTCCTCCTTCGTTCTTTGCAGTTCTGGCCGGAACGGACAGAAGCGCTTCCGCAGAAGGCGCGAAGGCTATGGACGGAAATGAAGCGACGACGGCAAAGTTTAACAATAATCAGCAGACGGACGATTACTTTGGCGTAGATATGGGAAGGAGCGTTCCCATTACAAGCATCGACATCCTGCAGGGCGAAACCGATACGGACGCAGACATTTTCCACAATGCCGTACTGGAATATTCCGCAAACGGAGCGGACTATACGGCGCTTGAAACCTGGGAAAACGATTCCGCGCCGCGTCGGATCACAAAAGAAAATCTTTCGATTGAAGCCAGATTTATCCGGCTTCGCCTGACGAAAACGGGAACAACCAACCCAAATAAGGCAAACTACTGGACGCACATCCGCGAAATTACAATCAACGGCGGCATCCAGAAGGAAGAAACGTACGGCCTGTTTGCAAGCGACGGCATTACGGCAGAGCTGAATCTGGAAGGACTGACCTATTCCATTGCAGATACGGAAGCATCGCTTGCCCCCGGCGCATACATCGGCGTTCAGCTCAAGGAGCTGTCGGGATTGAAAAACATCAGCTGCGACATGTCTGCGGCCGCTTCCCTTACGTTACAGCATTCGCCAAACGCCATACTCTGGACCGACGTGCCGGGACCGGCGGATTTTGACGGCGAAGCGGCGCGTTACGTCCGCCTTTACAATGGAACAGACGATACGGTTCGCTTTACGCTCTCCGACTTCTCTGTCACCGTATTTGGCAACGCCGTCAATCCCTTCGTCTCCAGCTGGAGCCCGGAACTGAACACCATCCGGGAAGGCGCGCTGGAAAATCTCTTTGACGGCAGACAGGATACGTTTGTCTTCTTTGAGTCTGCGCAGAAGGCAAATCACGAACTGATTATTGATTTCGGAGCCGAAGCGCCCATTCACGATCTGACGATCACGCAGGAATCCGGCAATCCGAAATTCTATAACGCGGCCTTTTATCTGTCTACAGATAAAAACAGCTGGGGCGATCCCATTATGACCGTAGAAGAACTCAACGGCACAATTACCAGTGATCACCGCACGGAAGAAAACGGCTTTATCAAACTAAGCCGAAACGATCTTGACGGACGCTCCGCGCGCTATTTAAAAATCCTGATTACCAGGGATTCCGGATATCGTCTGAAAATCAATGAAATTGAAATCAATCAGACGATAGAGACGACAGACCAACCGGTTCAAAAGATTATTACGAATACGCTGACGGGCAATCTGAATCAGATGATTGACGGCGATATTTCCACCGCCTACACTTCGGATACGCCATCAGACGGAACGGCATACATCAAATATCCGCTGACCGAACAGACGGAGCTTTCCTCCGTCACATTCTTACAGAGCGCTTCCGACATTACAGGAGCCTCTGTGACAGCGGAAATTTACGACGGCAGACAGACAAGGGAAGAAACGCTTGGCACATTAAGCGAAGGCAGCACGAGCTTTTATTTCACAGGCGGCGAACACATCCTCTCTTTTACCGTAACATGGCCCGAAGGCACAACGCCCGCGCTGTATGAAATTATTACGAACACAGGAGAAAACATTCTTTCCATCCATTTCGAAGGAGAAGGCTCGCCCTCTGAGCGCATGCTGTGCAGAGAGGGAAGAACCATTCGTCTGCCGGAAAATGCCTATGTAAAAGAAGGCTATACCTTCAAAGGCTGGAGCGATGGAAGCGGCGTTTTCGCGGCCGGCGCAAACTATCGGGTCGGCGCATCCGATGTGACGCTGACTGCTATCTGGGAAAAGGATGCTGTAGAGGAACAGCCGCCGGCTCCGGACAATCCAAATCCGCCCGCGCCGCCGACTGACAATCCAAACCCGCCCGCGCCGCCGGATAACGGCACGCAGACTACCATTCAGGAAAACCAGACGTATGAAGTGGACAACGGAAGCGTTCAGGTGACAAGCATCGCTCAGGCGACGGTTGCATACGTCACGCCAAAGACGTCGGAGAAAAAGGTCACTATTCCCGACACAGTGGAGCTTGGCGGCAAGACCTATACCGTCACCTCCGTCGCGGCAGGCGCGTTTAAAAACAACAAAACGCTGACCCAGGCCACAATTGGAAAAAACATCGAAGTAATTGAAAGCAATGCATTTTCCGGATGCGCAAAGCTGACGAAAATCACATTAAAAAGCGCCCGGCTCAAACGCATTTGCAGCAATGCATTCCAAAACTGCAAAAAACTAAAGAGCATCACGATCAAAAGCAAAGTCCTTGAAAAAGTAGACAAAAACGCATTTAAAGGCATCCACAAAAACGCCGTAATCAAAGTTCCGGCGTCCAGCTATAAGAAATACAAAAAGCTGCTGGCGAAAAAGGGCCAGAAAAGCTCTGTAAAAATCAAAAAATAGATCATAAAAATCCCTGCCGGCCGGCAGGGATTTTTATGATCCGCCTGTGAACTGCAAAGATGAAAAAGCAGCCTCTCTTCCGTTTCATATTCCAAACATGTTCAGCGCTCCGTCCGCAATATGGCAAAATCCTTCCAGCGTGCCATAATTCTTCCCGGAAGGAACCCGCTTCCCAACTGCGACAACCGGCACATATTCTCTGGAATGATCGGTAGACGCCGTGCCCGGATCGCAGCCATGATCCGCCGTAATCAAAAGCACGTCTTCCTCACGCATGCGCGCAAGCATCTCGGGCAGCTTTGCGTCAAATGCGCGAAGCGCTTTCGCATAGCCGTCCACATCGTTCCGATGCCCGTAGAGCATATCAAAATCCACCAGATTTACAAAGCAAAGCCCCTCAAACTCCCGCTCCATATACGAAATCGTCTGCGCAATCCCGTCCGCATTTCCAGAAGTGCGCACCGCTTCCGTAATTCCCCGGCCCGCAAAAATATCCGCAATCTTTCCGATGGCGATAACAGAAAATCCAGCCTCCTTCAGACGATCCAGCATCGTTACGCCAGGCGGCGCAAGCGAAAAATCATGCCGCCTTTCTGTCCGGTAAAAATGTCCCGGCTCCCCGGCGAACGGACGCGCAATGACGCGCCCCACGCCATGCTCCCCCTGCAAAATTTCACGCGCCATTCTACAGTATTCGTACAGCGTTTCCACCGGAACGACCGCTTCGTGCGCCGCCACCTGAAACACGGAATCCGCCGACGTATATACGATCAGATCTCCCGTTTCCATCTGCTGCGCCCCATATTCCTGTATAACCTCCGTGCCGGAATATGGACGGTTGCAGAGAATGCCCCGTCCCGTTTTCTCCCGAAACGCGGCAAGAATTTCCTCTGGAAATCCGTTTGGATATACGGGAAGCGGCGCGTCTGACACAACGCCCGCAATTTCCCAGTGGCCAATTGTCGTATCCTTTCCTTTGGACCGTTCGAAGAGACGTGCAAACGCGCCGCGCGGATGCGGCTCTTTTTCACCGATTTCCACGCCGTCAATCTGAAACAGGCCAAGCTTTCGCATATTGGGCATCGAAAAATACCTGCTTCTCGAAACCGTACGAAGCGTGTTGCTGCCGGCATCCCCATATTCTTCTGCATCCGGCATCGCGCCAATGCCCACGCTGTCGAGCACGATCAAAAAAAGTCGCTTCATTCCATCCCTCTTTTTCTGTCACTGATTCCTCTTATAACCGCATTTCGGACAAACGTCGCCGCCCTGATAGGAATATCCACAGCGGAAGCAGCAAATCGTCGCATGCTTTCCCTGCGCAAGATAAGACACGTTTCTGGAATCCGGTTTTTCTCTTAAATAAGAAAGAAACGCTTCCAGACAATTTCCCCATGCGACCAGTTCCTGCCGGGCTGTCGCATATGGGATTTTCACCTGCGTCCCATTTTTCAAATCCAGAAACAGGCCGTTATGAAACAATCCCGTCTGCGCATGCACGCCTTTGATATCCCAGATGGATACGACATACGCAGAAAGCATCGTCCGGTAGAACAAATGCTCCGGCGTCAGAATCATCCCTTCTTTTCCGGAACGGTCCCTTGACGTGTCTACAACGAGAATCGGATATTCAAAGCTGTCCCGTTTCGTTCCATACGTATCCAGCGCATACTGAATCGTTTCATATTCTTCAGGCTTCGCCTCTTTTCGAAATACGCGTTTCGCCGGGTAAAAATGATGCCTGTCGTTTTTTGCAATCCTGCCTTCCAGATCCCGCATCAGCTTCTGCACTAAAAGCTCGCATTCCTCCACTTTCAGCTTTTCCAGACGCTTTTTTAACATTTGCAGCGCATTGTCCTTCAGATCCGGCAAAAAAGGCCCTTCTTTAATCGTCTCATACGCTTTCATCACCTCTGCCGCCGTCATTTTCGGATCGCCGCAGATATTGGCAATTGCATTCTCATCCAGTATGCGCAGCTGTTCCTGCAGCTGCTGCATATAAGGCGCAAGAATTTCCGGCTCATACGACTGCGACTGCAGGCGTTCCATCAGATTTACCAGACTTTTGCGATCCTTCGTTTTTGCACGGCCAACCTGTTCTGATATCTCTTTTTGTTCCGCCTGCCTTCTCTTCTCCTCCAAAACGTCTGCATACGGCGCAAGATCTGCCTCAGGATACGTCTGCAACCGCTCCATGCAGTCCCGATACTGTTTTAAGCTCATCTGCTTTGGCATATCCCGGATCAAAGCGGCCGCTTCCGCATTCCCCTGTTTTTTTAATGCCGAACGGAGCGGTTTTAAAAAAGACGACAGCTCTTCCTGCGGCAGATCCATTTTGTCAATTTCTTCGATCACGCGCCGCATCTTCGCATAATTTGCTCCCTGACAGCTTTCCGAAAGCCGTTTGATACGCTCCCGCTTCAATTGCCGCTCCCGCTTGCGCACTGCGTTTAAAATCGGCTCTTTGTCCGCATCGTAAAGATTTTCCTCACGCATCAGATCTCTGGCAAGCTCTGCCGTCTGCGCCTCCGAAAGACGGTCCAGCACGCTGCATTTTGCCGCATAGCGCTTTTTGGCCGCTTCACGTCTTGCCGCGGGAATCTCTTTTGGACGCCCGGCATGCTCCTGCGCGGTCTGCTGCTTTTTCTGCGTCGGCTGCACCGCACGCTCCTCTGCCGCGCCTTCTCCTGCCCTGTCTTTCACATGCTCCGCCTGTTTCCGTTCCGCTTTGACATGCTGCCGGAAAGCTGCCGCGCCGCGCTCTGACGCCGGTCTGCCAAACGCCGCCTTGCGCTTTTCCGTTTCCTTTCGCACAGCGTTTCCAAACTGCTCTACGCTTCCCGCCGGATAAAAGCCCTCCTCGATTTTTTCCGACGTTTCAAACAGCTGCTGATTGGACAGCGCGCCGATATCTTCGCACAGCAGGGCAAGCGACGCTCCCGCCTCCGTCCCATCGGACTGCGCCCGGCTTCCCTGCATGTTCTCATACCGGTTAAATCCGTAATTGGAAACGCGCGCCGCATCTGCCCCAAGCAGCTCCAGATAATCCTCATACGCCTGTTCATCGTGTGAAAAATCCATCCGGAAAAGATCGCCCTCTGTCAGAAGCTTTTCCGGTCTGGGCGTATAAAAGCAGCGGCAGGATTCACAGACGTACGCCCTGGCCAGCAATACGCCGCCCTCCGTCGTCTCAATCCGAAACTCCTTCCGATGCGGATAGACTGCCATATGCAAATGCGCCCGACATTTGGGACACAGATAGCTTACCATATAAAAATTATTGCCAATGCGGTTTTTCTGCCGCTCTTCAAACGAAATTTCCTGTTTGGCAATCGCATCCGCGTGCTTTTGCCAGACCAGCTTATGCCAAAGCCCTGCGGGCGTCTCCGTCTCCGCCTGCGCCTCTTCCAAAACGGCTTCTTCCGCCTCCATCGCGCATTGTACGACGTCCTCATAGCTCATACGCATTCCGTTTTTATAAAAACGGAATTTTTCCACCGTATAATCCGCCTCGATCCCAAATACGCCAAGCACACCGCGAAACAGCGCGTTCAGCTTCTGAAAATCGTGTTCCACGCGCAGGCCGCGAATGCGCCCCCACTTTCCAAACGCATACAGCGTCAGATGTAAAACGTCCTGCACCTTTGTATAGGAAGCGGCATCGGCAATCTCCTCCTCCTTCACCGGAATCTCTTTCAGATTCGTAAAGACGTTCCCTGTTTCAAAATTAAAAAATAATGACCGCACTCTTCCATGCAGAATCAGAAAATCTCCGATCACCACAAACTGCCCGTTCCACTCCACCGGCTCTTTCATCGTCTGAATCAGGCGTTCAAACGTCGTTTTCAATTCCGGATCGCTCTTCAATACTATCATACCTTCACACCTTTCCTTTCTACTATAACTTGTCGGCGCCATTCCGGTCAAGTAAACTTTATAAACTTTTAATAATTATTCCGACCCTTGATTTTACTGGCTTTTCTTGTTTTTGTTAGCACTCATCAAAAAAGAGCGCTAATTTTTTATTGACTTTTCTATTTTTCCGTTATAAGATAAACAAAAAAAGAAGCAAAAGGAGTGTTTTTTCTATGACAGACAGACATGGCAGCTTATCCATTCACAGCGACAATATTTTCCCGGTCATTAAGAAATGGCTCTATTCCGATCATGACATTTTCTACCGCGAGCTTGTTTCCAATGGCTGCGACGCCATCACCAAGTTGAAAAAGCTCGACATGATGGGGGAATACGAGCTTCCCGCAGATTACAAAGCAGAGATTCGGATTGAGGTCAATCCGGAAGCGAAAACGCTTTCGATTACCGACAACGGACTTGGCATGACGGCGGACGAGGTCGAAGAATACATCAACCAGATCGCGTTTTCCGGGGCAAATGATTTTCTGGAAAAATACAAAGACAAGGCCAACGACGATCAGATCATCGGTCATTTCGGGCTTGGCTTCTATTCCGCATTTATGGTGGCGGACGAAGTGCATATCGATACGCTCTCGTGGCAGGAAGGCGCAAGCGCCGTACACTGGGAATGTGACGGCGGCACGGAATTTTCGATGAAAGACGGCGACAAAGAAGGCGTCGGCACAAAAATCACGCTGTTTCTCAATGAAGACTGTCTGGAATTTGCCAACGAATACCGGGCAAGAGAAGTTCTGGAAAAATACTGCTCCTTCATGCCAATGCCCATTTATCTGAACAAAGCAAATGCCGAGACGGAATATGAGACGATCGACGCGGACGATAAGCGCGACACGGACACCGTCGTGGAAACAATCATTGAAGAAGCCAAAACAGAAGAAAAAGAAAACGAAAACGGCGAAAAAGAAATTGTTGAAGTATCGCCGCGAAAAGAAAAATTAAAAATTGTCAAACGCCCCGTTCCATTAAACGATACCGCGCCGCTTTGGGCAAAGGCGCCGTCTGACTGCACGGAAGAAGAGTACAAAGCATTCTACCGCAAAGTATTTATGGATTATAAGGAGCCGCTGTTTTGGATCCATCTGAATATGGATTATCCATTCAATTTAAAAGGCATCCTCTATTTCCCGAAAATCAACACGGAATATGACTCCATCGAAGGGACGATCAAGCTCTACAACAATCAGGTTTTTGTCGCGGATAACATCAAAGAAGTCATTCCGGAATTCTTAATGTTATTAAAAGGCGTGATCGACTGCCCGGACCTGCCGTTAAACGTATCCCGAAGCGCGCTCCAAAACGACGGCTTCGTGAAAAAGATTTCCGACTACATTACGAAAAAAGTGGCGGACAAGTTAAGCGGCATGTGCAAAACGGACAAAGAAGCGTACGAAACATACTGGGACGATATCAGCCCGTTTATCAAATTCGGCTGCCTGAAAGATGAAAAGTTCTGCGATAAAATCAATGACTACATCTTATTCAAAGACATCAATGACAAGTACCTGACGCTGCCGGAATGGTTAAAGCCCGCAGAAGAAAACGCTTCCGAAGAACCGCAGGAAAGCGATGCGGCGGATACCGATTCGGAAGAGGAAAAGGACGACCGCAGCATCATTTATTACGTCACAGACCGCAACCAGCAGGGACAATATATTCGTATGTTCAAAGAGCAGGGCATGAACGCGGTCATTTTGGATCACAATATCGACACTTCCTTTATCTCACAGCTTGAAAGACGGAATGAAGCGTACAAATTTATGCGCATTGACGCGGATCTGACCGAATCTTTAAAGGAAGAAGCGAGCGAGGAAGAATTAAAATCCGCAGCAGACACACTCTCTGAGCTCTTCCATAAGGCGCTGGAAAACGACAAGCTCTCCGTCAAAGCGGAAAAATTAAAAGACGCCGGCATCGCATCCGTCATTACGCGTTCGGAAGAAGGACGGCGCATGCAGGATATGATGAAAATGTATGCGATGGGCGGCATGGGCATGGATGCGTCCATGTTTGGCGCAGATCAGACGCTGACGTTAAATATCGTCCATCCACTGGTACAGCATCTGCTTGCGCATCCTGACAGCGAGCATGCTTTTGACTTCTGCGCACAGCTTTACGATCTTGCCATGCTTGGCAATCAGCCGCTTGCGCCGGAGGCAATGGCAAAATTTATTGAACGAAGCAACCGCCTTATGCTGCTTCTGGCAGGCGAATGAAAAACAGGGCCGCGTTTTTAAAACGCGGCCCTGCCTCTGTTTTATGCATTATTTCTTTTTATAAGTTGCTTTTTTCAGACCTGATTTTTTCAGCGCTGTCTTTAGCTTCTTCAGCTCTTTGGCCTTCATCTTTTTCGGCGCATAGACCTTAACTTTTTTGGCAATGCCCTTAAATGCTTTTTTACCAATCTTCGGAGCCTTCATACCCTTGAATATAATTGTCTTCAGTTTCTTCGCCTTAAAGAACGCGCCTGTGCCGATTGTCGTGATATTTGCTCCAACCGTAAGCTTCTTTAACGTCTTATCGCCTTTAAACGCGTTATTTTCAATCGCCGTTACCTGGAACGTCGTCCCATTCTTTGTAATGCTGGACGGAATCGTGAAGTTCTTTTTATTCGGCGATTTCACAAGCTTCACCGTGCCGTTCTTCGGATCCGGATTTACAACGCTGTAAATACTCTTATCCGGCTCTTCAATAATCATGCCAACGGTCCAGTTCGTCTCAGAACCGCCGCCCGCCGGCGGATTTGTTCCGGTATCGCCGCCCGGCTTATTTCCATCGCCGCCCGGCCCTGGTCCAGGCGCCGGTTCCGTCGGAGAAGGCTCTGTCGGAGAGGGCTGCTCTGTATCCAGTTTTTTAAACTTCGCCGTATAGTCTGCGTTCGCTTTTACGCCGCTTACTGTCAGAACAGTCTGTTCACTGACCTTCTGATCTTCCCCGTCATACCATCCAAGAAATTCGTATGTTGCATTTGGCGCTGCCGTCAACGTTACGCTGCCGTCTTTCTCTACCTGAATCGCGCCGTTTACGCCTGTCACATCGCCGGCTTTGGCCGTTACCGTGCCGCCTTCCGCCGGATCTGCCGCATACCGGATCGTATATTTGACAGAAGGCTGCGGATTATCCGGATTGTCAGATTCAAATCTTGCCGTATAAGATGCGTCAGCCGTAACTTTCGCCACAGTCAGAACCGCCTCTTCTCCTGCTTTTTCACCCGATGCGTCATACCATCCTGCAAAATTATATTCTGCATTCGCCACAGCTGTCAACGTTACGTCTGCATCTTTGGCCACGGTAATTCTGCCATTCGCTCCTGTCACATCGCCGGACACGGCTGTAATGGAACCGCCTTCTGCCGGATCTGCCGCGTATGTGATCGTACAGGTCTCCTCTCCCGGACCCGGAGGATTTACCGTGCCCTCTTCTGAGAACCTTGCTACATACGCTCTGTCTCTGTCTACGTCAAATATGGTATACGTCAGCTGATTTCTTACCTGCGTGCCCGCCGCATTGAACCATCCGTCAAACTGATAGCCCGCATTTGGCACAGCCGTCAGCGTCACGCTTGCATGTTCTTTCACGACGATTGCTCCGTTCGCTCCCGTCACATCACCGGATACGGCCGTAATCGTGCCTCCCTGCGCCGGATCTGCCGTGTACGCAACCGTATGCGTATTCGGAGCAAGCGTTTCAAATCTTGCCACATAAGCGGTTCCTCCGGCAACCTCCGGTATGTCAAGCTCCCGCTCATCCGAAATTTTTTCTTCTCCGTTATACCAGCCGGCAAATTGATAGCCATTTGCCGGTATCGCCGTCAGTTTTGCACTGCTGCCTTCTTCCGCCAGACCGCTTCCTGTCGCCGCAGCCGGATAGGACATGCCGCCGATTACCGCTTCAATCATGCCGCCTGCAGACGGATTCGTCTGATAAGAGATCGTATATATTGGTTTGGGAGGCGCTTCCAGCTCCGTGATAAACTTCACGTCGCCAAGGCTGACGTGATCGCCGCCATTGTGTCCGTCGTCCCCTACTACAATCTTAAGCTCACTTTTTCCGGATATATCCAGATCCAGTTTCACTGCAGGAGTTTCTCTTAAAATCACACTCGTGCTTTCTTCGACCTTTTCACCATCCAGATATACTTCATACGTAATAGAAGGCCTGTTGGAATTTCCAACCATTTCCTGATCGACGCCAAGATACGCCTCAAAGCCGACAAATCCTTTTCCGGCAATATCATAGACCAGCGTCATTGGCGCATGGCCTCCGATTCCCTTTTCAAATGTTTCCGTCGACGTTGTTCCGTCTTCATTCTGAATCAAAAGGGTGATTGGATGTCTGTCAATGCTCTGATCCACATTGGGCTTCGATCCGTTCGGATATCCATTCGTCGTTTTATCTGCGTTATACGCATAATCCATGATTTCCGCCAGTCCCGTTATCTGTAATCTGTACTGTTTCTTCACAGATCCATCCGGCGAAGTTACATCAATCATAATCGCATTGTTGCCCCTGTACAGCTTTGAAAGCTCCGAAAGCTCCAGCTCCAGGCTTCCGGTCCCTTCTTTCCTCTGCCCAAGCAGCGAAACTGCAATAATCGCCTGCGCCTCTGCCGCAGTCACTGACAGCGTTGTGGTATTCCGGGTAGCCGTACCGGTATATTCCATCGTGTCTTTATCAAACCGTTCCTCTAATTCCACGCCATCTCCAAGCGCAATGGAAACTAAGTCCGCATTTTTTACATCCGGCACAAATACTCTGAAATGGTACACCTGCTCCGGCATTTTCGTCTCCGGCCGCACTCGAATGTATACATCATTTACGCCAGATTCCAGAACCAGGTATTTCGTATCAATTGCCGCTCCGGTATTCGGATCTTTAAAGTCATCGTATGCATGTTTATTGATCCGAACCGCCGCTTCTGCGCCATCTGGAAGGCCTGCAATCTTTACCGTCTGTCCCTCCGGATCTTCCGCTTCATAGATCGTTTCATATTCTGTCTTATCCGGGTCAAATCCCTCCAATGGCTCGCCATTGATCCAAATGCCTGTCAGCCTGTTTGCCGTATTGCCTTCGCGTATAGCCGTAAAACGGTAATCCGTCTTTGTAACGCCATCTTCCGCCAGAACGCTTGCTGCAATCACATTCAGACCGGATACAAGCGCAAGACGCTCTTCCACCTGCGCGCCAGGCTCCTGATTTACCTGTTTCCCATTCAACAAAACAGATATTTTGGCCTTTTCGTCTTTTGCCTGGAACGACACTTCCGCCTCTGTAACGTTGCTGGCCGCTTTGTCATTCCCCATATAGGCTTTCGTAGCGCTGTCAAACGAGCCAAAGTCAATGCCGGCAATCGTAACCGTTCCATCTGCCAAAGCAGATTCACAGGAAGGCGTATTCTCCGGCGTAAGGCTACCAAGCTGCACCGCAGCAGCCGATACAACCGGCGTTCCATAAAGCCCTCTTGTATCCTGTGGGATTACGACTGCTTTGACCCACCGATTTTCAGCATCGTAAATGTCTTCCACCAGCTCAAATGGCCCTTCCTGCGTATCCGAAGCCAGATAGCGGATAATAGAAGTTCCTTCTTCATGCCTCTGATTTCCATCTGCAAACGTATACGTCACCTGTGCGCTTTCGTCTTTATACGCGACGCCTACGTTCGAAGCCGTCGGCGGCACATTTATCTCTGACAAAGAAACAGGTGTAAAGCTTCCGGTATTGCCCATGTCAATCTGGAAGTCAGAGAAAATAAATTCTGAATTATTGCCCCCTCCTGCATAAAATCCCAGACAATAGTCGTCTCCAATGTTCGTTTGGTTTTCTTTTTCCGCAATGCTGATCCATTCGTCTACTTCATTCAATTTATAAAATCCAGTAACTTTCGTTCCCTCTTTTTTGATTTGAAGCCATATTTCAGTGACTCCGGTAGTTATTGTCTTCTTGTCATTTGCATTTTCCGTTCCGTTACCGCTCGTTCCTCTTGTTGATACAAGCGCCCAGGACTCATTGCCCGTTCTCTTTTTCCACAGCGTACCGATATAGTTATTAATGCTCGTCACTCTGTCTTTTGTAAAATTACCGCCTTCACACAGTATAAGTCCCGCATCTTCGTACCAATATCGTCCGTTGGGAGAGCTTATTTTTATAACTGCCGACATATCCTTCTCATCTTCTGTACAAAACTTGCCCAGGAAGATATTGGAAGGATGATTTGACTGAGCCGCACCATTATATATGCCGCCCTTGCTCTGAACAATAATTTTACCTTCTTCTTCCGTTCTCCATCGCGCCTTCTCCTCATTGACAACGCCATCCAGCGCATAATCCAGATCTCCCTTATTAATCACCAGAAGCTTCCGCGCTTCTTTTCCGTTCGCCGCCGTCGCGATAACCTCCACCGCGCCGTTTGAAACGGTTGTCAGCGTCGCAGTCGTTCCATTTCCCATAATAGAAGCCGCCTGCGTCTCCCCTCCGGTTGCCGCGTCTGCCACCTCCCAGACAATGCCGGAATTTGCATTCGACGGATTCAGAGTCGCCGTATACGTAATCGTCTTTCCATGCTCCTGCGTAGCCTCGCCATTGTCAGGCAGATCGCTCGCAATCGTCATGGATTCCACTTCCATCCCGACTTCATTTCCCACTTCAACTGCCGCTGCCGCTGCAACCGGCGCTCCATACATGCCTTTCTCATTCTGTGGGATCACAAATGCCTTGACCCTTTTTCCTGCAAGCGACGCCGGTATGCTCGTAATCTCCATTCCGCTCAGACCTGGAATCAGCTTGTGGCTGCCATCCTCTTTTTCTTCCGCCCATTTTACAACATGCGTCCCGGCGGCAAATCCATTCGGATCGGAATAATTCGTTACCTCCGCCGTCAGTTTAAGAGCCGCCGCATCATAGCGATTGCTTACCTGCGCCAAAGGCGACTGATTCATATATGTCACTGAGACAGGCTGCAACTCTCCTGTATTGCCGATATCCGTCTTCATCTCACTGAATGTAAATTCCGTTGTGCTTCCGATCTGTCCTTCCGCAGTATATTTATGATTGGACGCATAAAATCCGATATAGAACGCATTTCCCAAACGCGTATAATTGGTAATCGTTCCAACATCGTTCCAGGTCGACCCATCAAAGCTGTATTCCCCTTTTATGCTCGTATCTGTTTTCACAAGCTTTAACCAAATATGGGGATTTCCATCAAAATCCGATATATTGCCTACCTGAGTGCTTTCATTCGCACCGCTTCCGCTTGCCTTACGCTGTACGCAGACATATCCGCCGCTACCTGTCCGCTTCCATGCCACGCTGACATAATCATCCATTTCGGACACAGCGCCATTATATTTGTTTTTTGAAAAAATCAGACCGACCTGATCGTCTGTTTTTTCCGGCGCATTTACTTTGATAATCGCTGTTGCATTCGTCATATCTCCGTCAAATTGTTTCAAAAATACATTTTTCGGCGGAACATTCGTGTTCCATACATTTCCCATGCCGTGAACGCTAACCTGGCCTTCCTGCACAACACTCCAGCTGCCGGGTATTTCATTTACAATGTTATCCATATTCAGATGTACATTGCCATCCCGAATAACAAGCAGCTTCCGATCCTGCAGGCCGTCCGACGTCTGCGCCACAACTTCCACCGCGCCGTTTGAAACGGTTGTCAGAGAAGCCGTGTTATCCGAATTCTTTACAATCCGCGCCGCATTCGTCGCGGATCCGTCAGACGCATTGACGACAGACCATGTGATATCGCCGATATTCCCTGGACTACCGTCTGACAGAGCGACTGACGCCCTGTATAAAATCTCTTTATTATGCTCTTCTGTAAATTCAATGTCTCCGTCATTCCGAATCGTCAATACCTGATCGAGAAGCGTTCCAACCGTAATCTCATCGCTCCAGTCAGAAGAGAACTTTCTTCCCGCCATTACCGTATACGCGCGCACTCTGGCTTTTCCCTCCGCAAGCGCCGTCACTTTACCGCTTCCGCTCACCTTCAGCACTGTGGGGTCTTCACTTTCATATGCGATCGTACCGATTTCCGACTGCACATTGCTGCCAGAGCTTACAATGTCATTCGTTACGTTCATCGCGTCACAATTAGAAAGGGTCGCCTGCGCATTCAATCCGCCATCGTATGTATTGCCGCTGACTGCAATTTGGGAGCATTGTTCAAACGCGTACAGATTCGCCGTCTGTCTGCCGCCGGTTGCGGTCGCCGTCAGCTTCGTCTTATCACCGACTTCAAGAAACGTCTGCGGCGCCTCAAGCGCTACGCTGACACTCGGCTCATAACGATAAATCTTATTTTTGGTAAACGAAATTCCGGCCACGCCCTTTGCATTCAGCAAACTGCCGTTTTGCATAAAGAACGTATTGTTTTGAATCGTTATGTTTTTATGCGCCGGCGTATCTTTATTGGCAGAGGCAGGGCATACAGAAATCGCGCCATGACTCGCAGAAGGTCTGTAAAATGTATTTCCTTCAATAACAAGATCCCTTACGCCACCGGATTCATACCCGTTTGCAGCGCTGTTCTCCACATGAATCGTCGCCTCGCCCAATCCATCAAACGTATTATTCCTGATTTCCGCTTTCTTCATGGTCGTCACAAGAACCGCTCTGGTCGGCGTCTCCTGAAACGTATTGCCCTCGATCAACACTTCCGGCGTCCACGTAATATTTTCAATTACGTAGTTATTCACCGTAACGTCATCCGGTATTTCTTTATCCAGCGTAAGCGTAATATCCGTCAGACTGTTGTTGGAATGACGCCCTCCTATTCCGTCCGGACCGTCAATTTCCACGACTTTTGCCGTAAAAGACTCCAGCGGACACGTGTTGTTCTTATTGACAAACCATACTTCATCGCCCACAAAGAAATTCGGGAATCCCGCCGTCTCGCCATGTTTATACTGCACACGGACCTTTGTCTTATCCGCAGGACGTTCCACAACTTCATTATACGTTCCATGCACATTGATTGAATCGTCGTGCGAATTGGCAAAGCTGCATCCCTGAACCGTTACCTTTCCTTTGCAGCCGGACATCTGCAAATAATCCGCCGAGCTGCCCGATGTCCTGCCGCTGCCTTCCGGCGCTCCAAACCTGACGCGGTCAAACGTTAAATTCTCCGAGCTCTGTCCTATGACGCCAGATCCATGCATAAAATGCGCGTCGATATTTTCAAATGCAACGTCCTTGCTCTTCCACAAAAACATGCCCGGATGATCCTTCAGGTCGTTTCGCATCTGGAAGCACTTGCCTTCAAAGCTTCTTTTATCGTTGCTGTAGGTAATCTTGATCCTGTGATTCCCCATATCTTCGATGATCGCAGCATCCTGGAACGGCGTCTTATCCGCGCGCCTTGTCAACCCTGTTTTCAAATCAAGCGCCTGACAGTAATTCCCCGCGTTGCTCAGCGTCCAGTAAGGCCTTCCCGTATACGGGCTGTTGTCGCTGCTCCATTCCACCGAATACGAAATCGGCGTTCCTGGCGTCTCAATCACTCTGTAGTTATAGCACTCCGGCACATAATAAATGATCTCCGTCTGGTTCGTTCCTGTTACCTTCTCCGCCGTAATATCAATTACCGTAGGCACATAGAAATCAAACGCGTAATTCTGAAACCTGATATTCGTAGAATCAATCGTGGCAAACGTCGTCATCCTGCCATGAAACAGAAACGTAGAGCCATCTCCGTCAATTGTTACGTCATGCATATCTTCCAGTAGAAAGCCAATCTTCTTATCCTTATAGTTCTGATTGGCTCCAACCGTATTGGAAACATACAGCTCCCGTTCATACGCCCTGTCCGGATAGATGTGATATTCCCCTTTTGGAAACCGAATTGTAACCGGACCTTCCTGCTCTTTTGCCGCTGCGAGAACAGCCTGAATCGCCTGCGCGTTGTCTCCCGCTCCGGAGGGGTCCGCGCCATATTTTGTCGCATCCAGCACGATTCCCGCGTTTTCCGTATCTGCTTTTTCATTCGCAGCAAATACCGCCGTCTGCGGTATAAAAGCAGAAAACAGCATACAGAAAATCAACATATAAGACACTATTTTTTTCCTGCTCATAAACCTCATTTCTCCTTTTCCTTCTTAATTTGCTATACGTTGACAGAATGGCTGATAAATCCCGCACACCTCTTTTCCGCTTTTCTGCCTTTCTTTCCATATATTTCACTAAATTTCCTCATAGCTGGTTTTATTATACCTCCGTTTTGCACAAAATGCAACTGCTCCGCCGCCTTTTATTTGTGAACTTTTCCATCTTTCTCCCCGTCTGCGGGCAGCGCCTGTCCCTCCTGAAACGAATTGCCGCCTCTCTCCCATAAACCGTGACAATAAAACCAGACCGACAACGCTGTCGCAATGCCCCATCCAATCGGCCAGGAGCGAAAAATCCCGGCCGTTCCGAACGGTCCGGCAAGAAAAACAGCCAGCGCTACGCGCAAAACAAGATCGGCAAGCGTCGCCGTCATAAACTGCCGCATCTGCCCGGCTCCTCTTAACACGCCGTCTGCAATCAGCTTAACCGCTATCACAAAATAAAACGGCGTTACCGTTTTTAAAAACGATACGCCGGACAAAAGCGCCGCCTCCGATGCGTCCCGATCCAGAAAAAAACGAATCAAAACATCTCCTGCAAAAAAATAAAGCGCTGCAATTGGAACGCAAAGCGTCCATACCATCTTTATTCCGGCATAGAACCCTTCTTTAATCCTGCCAGAAAAACCTGCTCCCATATTCTGCGCCGTGTAATTTGACATGCCGTTTCCAAGCGTCGTAAACGACGTTATCACCAGATTATTCAGCTTTACCGCCGCAGAATATCCCGCTATAACGCCTGGCCCAAAACCATTGATGACGCCCTGAATCACAATATTCCCAACGGATATAAAGCTCTGCTGCAAAATGCAGGGCACGGAAACGGATGCAATCTTTCCAAGCAGCTTAAAGGAAAAAACGGCCGCCCTCCCTTCCGAAGGCATATGCGCAAGCCTTTGCAGCACGACCCACAGGGACAAAGCGCAGCTTACGCCCTGGCAGAGAAACGTCGCCCATGCCACGCCCGCCACGCCCATATCAAAACAGGATACGAACAGAATGTCTGCCAGAATGTTTGCCGTAGACGAACCTGCCAGAAACAGAAACGGCGTCCTGGAATCGCCAAGCGCCGAAAAAATGCCGGTCGCAATATTATAAAAAAACAGAAACGGAAGGCCCCATATGTAAATCCCCAGATACCGCCCGGAATCTGCAAATATCGCATCCGGCGTCCGTGTCTCCCGAAGCAGCTCTTTACAGCCTAATATGCCAAAAAGCATCAGGCAAACGCACAGAATCCCGGCAAAAATCATTGCCGTAGAAACGGCCGTCTTCATATTCCTATACTGTTTCGCGCCGAAAAGTCCCGACACCGTAACGGAACAGCCAATGTTGCATCCAACGGCAAACGCAAGGAACAGCATGGTGATCCCATAGCTGTTCCCAACGGCTGCAAGCGCATCTTCTCCGATAAACTTTCCCGCCACAAAACTGTCTGCAATGTTATACATCTGCTGGAACAAAACGCTTCCAAACAATGGAATGCAAAATCTCCATAACACGCTTTTTGGATTTCCCACCGTTAAATCCCGGTTCATGCAACGCCTCCCGTAAACATGCTTCTTCTGTCAGATGCGAAACCGGCCAAGCAGTCCGTTTAACGCCCTTGCCTGATCGGACAGCTCTTTGGACACTACCGCGCTTTCTTTTGCGGAAGCGGCATTTGTCTGCACAACCTGCGAAATTTCTTTGATTCCATTTTCCACCAGAACGATCATTTCAGACTGCCGCACGCTGGCGGAAGCAATCTCATCCATCGACTTTTTCATCGACTGGATGCAATCGTCTATAATTTTCATCGCAGAAACGACAAGGTCTGTCGATTCCGTACCCGTTTTCACATCCTGAATCGAATGGTTGATCAGCGCATTCGTATTCTGCGCCGCTTCAGCGGATTTTGCCGCAAGCTCTCTGACTTCTTCCGCCACAACAGAAAAGCCTTCTCCGGCTTCTCCGGCATGCGCCGCTTCTACGGAGGCGTTCAACGCCAGAATATTCGTCTGAAACGCAATATCTTCTATCGTTTTAATAATCGTAACAATCTGCGCCGAAGAACGGTCAATATTTCGGGTAGCCGTTATGAGCTGTTCCATCCTCTTATCCGCTTCCACCGCATAACCGGTCGCCTTGTCTACCAGCTCGCTTGCGCTGCCGCAGTGCACCGTACTGTTTTGAATCTGCGATGTAATTGCCGTTACGTTGGAAACAAGCCCCTCTACGGAATCCGCCTGCTCCATCGTGCCGTGTGAAAGCGCCTGCGCCCCTGTAGACACCTGATCCGCACTGACGTCTACCTGTTTTGCAACATCGGAAATGTCGCGGATGACTCGTACAAGATTGGCGTGAATGGACTGCAAACTCTCAGAAAGCGCCTGAAAATCGCCAATGTAATAGGACTCGTTCTTTGCAACGTCAACGGTAAGATTACCGTCTGCAATTTCACCCAGAATCCGTCCAACGTCATCTATCGTTTTCCGCAGACAGCCGCATACGCGGTGCGTCGTCTGCGCGATCATGCCAATTTCATCCGATCTGCCATAGAACGCTTCGAGTTTTTGATCCGCCGAAAGATTCAGATCTCCCAGACAGCTTATGGCGCGTTCTACCTTCATAAGCTCTTTGCCTTCCCGGTACAGGATAAACAGCGTAACGAACGTAACGGCAACGGCCATAGCCGCGCACAGCGCGCCAACCAGAAAACGCACCTTTTCTACAGAAGCATACACCTCTGTCGCGTTATCCCGCACCATAAAGACCCAGCCACGGTCCTTCAGATATTTATATACGACAAGCTGCTCGATGTTCTGTTCATCCCGATAGGAATATGTACTCGCCAGCGTATCGCCGTTCTTTTGCACGCGTCGGATGATCTCCTGATACCCTTTGTCCTCCGTCTCTTTATTCATCAGTTCTTCATCCTGATGGTACAGGTATACGCCGTTTTGCGCATTTAAAAACACATATTCACTGTCAGGCAGTCCCTTGATGTTCAGGTCCAGCAAAGCATCCGTCAGCCGACTGGCATATACGCCGGCGCCCACATATCCGATGCACGTCTGATTCTCAAAAATCGGATAATACATGGAAAGAATCATACTGCCGGTGCCGGGAGATTCCATAATGCCAAGATTCGTAAGCTCCTGTCTGGATAAAATCGTTTTCCGAAACTCCTCTAACGATTCTCCCTTCCGCGTCGTCATCCCGACGGCTTCCTTAGAAGTATGCGTCAGAACGTGCGTCTCGGGCGTCGCAATGTATAACCCTTCAAAAACGCCCTTGACAGCGGCAAAATCTTCTGTATACTGCTGCGCCCTCTTCAGCAGCCCGGAATCGGACGGATCGGAAAGAAGCTCGTAAACTTCGCTGCTCAAAGCAAACGCTTTCATATATTCTTCCGCAGAAGCTACATATTCGTTTATAATGGCGGCCCTCGACTCTACGGCGTCCGTCATCTGATTGGTGATATCGTTCTTTACTGTGGACGCGGTATTCGAAGATACGATATACCAGAGCAACAACATGCCGACAATGTTGATTGCCGTAGTCACAATGCCAATACGCGTAGCAAGTTTTCTGTTCACAAGAAATTTCATAAAACTCTCCTCCACATATAAACAAATTTTTGAACAGGCTGCAGGGACTTCCCCATCCGACTGTCTTATATCAATATACCACTCCATCCGTTTTCTGTCCAGTTCCTGAAAGGGGATACCGCCAAAAAAAGAAGAACGCCAAACTGCGCGCTCTTCTTTTTCGTTTCCTCTCATAACCTGCCTGTCCGTCTGATTACTTCGCCGTATAATCCACCCAGCGCATCTCCATCGGCGCAAGCTTTAACTCCATTGCGAGCTCTCCGTTGATGTAGAGCTCTGTATCCCTTGCTTCTTTCGCGTTATTAATCACCGCAATCTTATGCGTGTTCTCAAATACCGCAAGCTCCGTATCCACATTCGTGACATAAAATTTCTTCATCTCCGCTTCTTCTCCCGCCGCATAATAAATCGCGCGCAGAAGAATTCTGCAGTTCTGCGGAGAATATGGAAGTCCCGCAAAGTAAACGCTTCGCCCTCTGCCATACGTATTGACAACCAGACGGCTGTATTTCCCATCCATATTTAAAATCTGGTACTGCTCGCCCTGTGCGTAAATGCGGCTCATGCCTTCACCGAAATCGATCTCTCCTTCGATATCCTCCAGAATAAAGTGGTCGGCATTCATCTCATTGTATTTATCCGTGCTTAACGAATACGTCATCTCGCGATCTACGCCCAGCACGTCGCTCAGCTGAAAATAACGTCCCTGCGCCTGATGCGCCGTCGGTTCGCCTACGCCGATAAAGCCTCCGCCATTGTCCACAAATTTTCGTATCGCGGTTACGACTTCCTCATCCATCCAGTTCTCACCGCCGCTGAACGCCGTTTCCGCATCGCCAAAATTCAAAATCACTTTTATGTCATCGGAAATTCCGTTTTTCACATCGTCAAAGCCAATGAATTCCACTTCAAACGGCATGCCGCTCAAGCATTCCAGCACGCCCGTATAGGAGTAGATTTCCCTGTGCCAGATGGAGTGATGCACCTGATTGGACATCCATCCGCGCAACGGACCCCAGCAGCTTAACACGCCCACTTTAAACGGCGCCGCATATGCATTTTGCCCCTGCATGTTCTCATGAATCAGACGGAACTCGCTTATGACGAATTTGATGGCGTCAATAAAGCCGTCCCACTGCGCCGCCAGCTTCAGATAGCCGCCGTATCCGATGCGATCCAGCGGAGAGCGCAAGATCGCGCGCCTTACTTTCAGCCAGTTTTCCTGCGCCTCGCCGATCGGATCGCCGCCCTCGCAGAATACATCCGGGAAGAAATACGGCAAAAGCCTTCCTTCCGTATATTTTACGCCTTTGATATCGGAAACCATGCGCATCGTAACGCCGTCGCCGACCGATCCTACCACGGCGTCCAGACCGATATTCGCAAAATATTTGCCGAATGGCTCCGTGCCAATCCAGTGATCTCCAACAAACATCATGGCTTCCTTGCCATAAGAATGCACAATGTCTACGATTTCTTTTGCCAGCTTGCTGACCTCGATCTGCTGGAATTCAATATAGTCTCTGAATTCTTTGCTCGGCACGCGGAAGGTGGAATTATAATATCCCTCGTCCACGATAAACTCGGGACGGAATTTATAACCCGCCCACTTCTCGAACTGCTCCAGAATATAGGGGCTTACGCTTGCGCTGTAGCCAAACCAGTCTACATACTTCTCTCTTTTTTTATCGTCAAACGTCAGCGTAAACTGATGGAAAAACGTCGTAAACCTTACGACATTAATATCGGGATTGTCCTCACACCACTGCTTCAGCTTCTCCTTGACATGCTGCTGCGTCTTCGGCAGACGCACGTCAAACGTAATCTGATGCGGCGCGTCCTTCCAGTCATTTGTAATGAAATTGAACATATGCACCGGGTCCCAGATCAGAAATGCCAGAAAGCTTACCGTATAGACATGGTATGGAACCGTCTGAATCTCCACTTCTCCCGTCGCTTCATCATACTCCCACCGGTCCACCGGCACTACCTCGCCCGTCGTACGGTCGATGACTTCCCACCAGCGCTTTGGATCATGTATCGTATTGACTTTCAGCTGCTCTCTGTGAAAGCCCTTCATCAGCTCAATGCGAAGCGTCTCTCCTCGCGCCGTCACGCGGTCACTGATCAAATATTCCTGCTGCACTTCATCCGGATTCGCTTCCGCCCACTCATTATCCTTTCTTGTCGTATAATACGTAGCATATTTTTTGGCGTCCTGAGAAAGAAGCTCGTCCGGAAATGTAGTCCCGTCACAGTCCCTCAGAGCGTCTGCGCCTAACAATTCCTTCAATCGTATTGTCTCTTCCACCATGTCCAGATCGGTCGGAAGCGTCAATCTTCCCTTTTGTTCCATAATTTCCTCCTGATTCTTAAAAATTCCATATCTTCTATGTGATTTTAGTATATCTTTCTGTCCGGTCAAATGCAAGTATTTTCTGCAACAGGAAATTTACATAAAATTCCGTTCCTGGGATTGAGAATTTTCCAAAATGTACTATAATAGACTTACAGCATATTTTAAAAAGGAGGTTTTTTTCACATGCAACTGATTCAGGCAAAAGATTATGACGACATGAGCCGCAAAGCGGCAAATATTATCTCCGCACAGGTGATTTTAAAGCCAGACTGTGTGCTCGGCCTTGCAACAGGCTCTACGCCGCTTGGAACATACGCTAATTTGATCGACTGGCACAAAAAGGGCGATCTGGATTTTTCAAATGTCTCTTCCGTCAATCTGGACGAGTACAGAGGACTGCCCGCCGACAACGATCAGAGCTACCGTTACTTCATGAATACCAACCTGTTTGACCAGATCAACATCGACAAGAGCAGGACGCACGTACCGGACGGCATGGAGCCGGACAGCGATAAGGCGTGCCGCGACCACGACAACGTGATCCGCGAAATGGGCGGCATAGACTTACAGCTTCTGGGTCTTGGATTAAACGGGCATATCGGCTTCAATGAACCGGCGGACGAATTTCCGAAAGGAACGCACTGCGTCGATCTGACGCAGAGCACAATCGAGGCCAATTCCAGATTCTTTGCTTCGATCGACGACGTTCCGACGCAGGCTTACACGATGGGCATCCAGTCCATCATGCTCGCGAAAAAGATTCTGATTATCGCAAGCGGCGCAAACAAAGCTGAAATCATCGCAAAAGCATTCCTTGGGCCTGTAACGCCGGAAGTTCCGGCTTCCATTTTACAGATGCACCCGGATGTTACGCTGGTAGCGGATGAAGCCGCATTGTCCGCATATCTGAAACAGAAAAGTGAAATGGAGGGCTGATGCATGATTATCAAACATGCGCTTGTATTTACGGATGACTGTAAATTTACAGAAAAAGACATCTATATCGAAGGCGAACGCATCGCAGACGCTTCTTCCGACGCAAACGCCATCGACGCGTCCGGCTGTTATCTGATTCCGGGCCTCTTAGACCTTCATTTCCACGGCTGCATGGGTCACGATTTCTGCGACGCAACGCAGGAGGCCGTAACGGCAATGGCGGAATACGAGCTGAAAAACGGCGTAACGTCCATCTGTCCGGCCTCCATGACGCTTTCGGAAGACAAGCTCCTTCGCATCTGCGAAAATGGCAAAGCATACCGCGACGCCTGGAAGCCGGGCAAAACCGCAAGGCTTTGCGGCATCAATCTCGAAGGGCCGTTTATTGCCATGAGCAAAAAAGGCGCACAGAACCCGAAATACGTCATACCGCCCGATTCCGAAGCGTTTCAGCGCTTTATCGACGCAGCGGACGGGCTTGTAAAGCTGACGACCCTCGCGCCGGAAACGGAAGGCGCCATGGATTTCATTCGGCGGTTTTCGCCCAACGTGCGCATTTCCATCGGACACACGGACTGTGACTACGACACGGCCAAAGAAGCGTTCCTTGCGGGCGCAAGCCATATGACGCACCTGTTCAACGCTATGCCGCCGTTTACGCACAGAAAGCCGGCCTTAATCGGCGCCGCATTTGATTCCAAAAAAGTGACGCCTGAAATCATCTGCGACGGCATTCACATCCATCCGGCTTCTGTCCGTACCGCGTTTGCCATCTTTGGCGACGACCGCCTGATTTTCATCAGCGACAGCATGATGGCGACCGGTATGCCGGACGGCGACTACTCGCTCGGCGGGCTTGACGTAACCGTAACCGGCCGTCTCGCTACGCTTACAGACGGCACGATCGCCGGATCTGCAACGAATCTGATGGACTGTCTGCGGACAGCCGTGCAGGACATGGAAATCCCGCTCGAATCCGCCATCAAGTGCGCAACGATCAACCCGGCCCGCGCCATTGGGGAAGAGAAAGAATACGGCAGCATAACGGCCGGCAAATATGCCGATCTCGTTCTGCTCGATAAGGACAGCCTTGCAATTCGCCATGTGATTTCACATGGGATCGTTGTTTCTTAAAAAAATCACTACAAAAGAACATGTATGTTACCATACTGATGGCGCAGTCAAATGACTGCGCCATTGCTTATATATATCCCATATTCACACAATGATCGGTTACAGCTTTTTCAAACGCCCTTAATTTATCTTTATCGTTACGGCGCTCGTTTATCAAATATTTAACGCTCATTTGCTCACAGACGAGCAGTTCATTTACAGAAAGCTTAAAATCCAGGATCATTTTTTCATATATAATATCCTTTGGATCCGTATATTCCTCATATTCACCTCTGCAAAATCTCAAAAGCACCTGCTCATACCACTTTCGAACAGGTCTGTACATACGTTTGTCAACTGCTTTCATCAAATTTAAGACACGCGTCGCTTTTAAATCAAAGCTTTCTTCTGTTTTTATAATGAAATTTCCAGAAGCATGCGCCATATCATTTCTTATTTTTACTGTCTCTTTGACATCGTTCATATGCGATACATCCAAATCAATGATTTTAAAAAGTTTTATGATTTCTGTCTCTGGAAGCAATCTGTACGCAAAAACAGAACTTACATCCTCAATATCCAGATCTCTCTCCCTTCCACTGTAGGCACGTGCAAAAATTATTGCATCTTTATAGCGTTCCGGTTCAATCTGACTGATTTTCCATGCAGTACAGTAAATATATGTCATAAATAAAAGATGTATGCCAAAATAAGCAAATTGATACTGATCATTTTTATAGTTCACAACAATGACGTTCTGAATATTTTGAATATAATTCACAACATCCTCTTTATCATCAGGATTTATCGGAAGAAAATTAAGTATTTCCTGTAAACAAGGCACTTCTGTATAATCAATTAACTCTGACATTATGATTCACCCCAGATTTTTTTTATTTTGTTTTCCTCCTTTTTGCGGAAAAGGGCTGCCAGTTCCTCCATAGGTTTGATCATCTCTATTTCAGATTCAATTTCCTTTACAATATTATTTTGTACATCTTCTTCCGGAAGCAATATTCTCAGGTTCTCTATATCTGCCCTGTTAATGCTTGGATACATCGCCTTGCTCATAGCATCCTTTAGCTGATCTCCAATATAATCCTCAAATAGCATATAAAATAAATACTTCCCATTTATTTTTTCAGGCGTCAATACTGCAAATCCTGTAGACGCAACGCATTGATCCGCTTCAAAATCCACATATGCAAACGCTTTTAAATTTGGACGCACCGTAGAAAGCAGAATATCTCCCTTTTGAAAGGCTCTCCTTGCCCTGCTTGGCGCATCTGATCCTCTGACAAGATTCCTTTTATTCACTTTTCCAGTTCCGCTTTCAACAGATGAAATATCAATATATACAAAATCTTTTTCTCCATATTCACGCTGTGGATTTACGGATCGCCCATTGATAGAGCATACCTCTCCTAATTTTACAATGGAACAATCCGCAGGAATGCGCATATGTGGTCTGTAATTTTTCAATATATTTTGCGCATTCAGAATGATTTTCTGATATTCATCAAGCTCAGATGCAATTTTTGACTGCTTCTTAATATCTGGAAGCGGAAATATAAAATTTTCCAGATCTTCAAATGTCAAATTAGAAATATTCGTCGTCGTTTTCGCTACACTTTTAAAATATTCTTTTGCTTTATAAGAACGCAATATATGAAACAAATATGAGGGATTCACCCTTGTCTGATCTGCGCGAATAAGTCCCATGAATGCGCCAAAAGACAATTCTGTATTATTTTGATCCACATATGTCACTCTACCCACAAAATCCAGACTGTTTGCCAGCGATATTAATATATCGCCCTGACGAATTAATTTCTCCGGCTTTGCATAACAACTATCAATACAAACTAAATTATTATAATCAATTCCATCCGTCTGTGCAGCCCGTGTTGTCACAATTTTTAAACTATTTTCGTCAGATGACGTCATTTGCGCAGATTTTGGAAAAGAAATCCCCCTTATAAACATAGCAATATCGCTTAGTTTTACTGCATTATAAATATCAGAGACAGAAAGCGCCGCCTCTCTGTATCTACTTCCAACAAGAATGCTGGAATTTTTATGCACCTTATCAAGCAATATCGCTTCAAATCCAACTTCCACCATATCGTCCATCTGATCTTTATCCAATTTTCGATATTCTTCATATTTGTTCAGGTCACTTGGCGTATTAAGCTTGCGCCGATGGTTATCCAGTGTGTAACCATCACTTTTAACATCAAAATACCAGAACATCTTCCTTTTTTCGGATGATTTTACTTTCTTATTCACGTCAGTGGCATAAATGATATCCGTTTTGACGCCCGTATATGGCAAAAACACACCCTGCGGCAAAGAAATAATGCTTTGCAGCTGACAGCGTTCTAACAGATATTCACGCGTTTTCGTCAAATCCTTGCGAAATAAAAATCCTTCCGGAACAACCAGCGCCATGCGGCCATTTGGTGCAGAACTGTTAATCGCCTTCATGCAATGCTGTACGCATATGCTGTCTCCATTTGTACCCGGCAAATCATAAAGATCTCCGTACTTCGTCTTCTGAGAATACGGCATATTAGCAAGAACGACATCATAACCTCGATGGTGCAGCTGCCCATTTTCATCCATATATGTTTCACTGCCTTCAACAGGCGCAGCCAGACTGTCCTGTTTTTTAATATTACTGTGTCCGTCACCTGCCAGTATCATATTCATCTTTGTGATGCGCGCCGTATTTGTAATTTCATTGCCATAAACCGTCTGCTCCCGCAACATTTTCATATTTGCTTCTGTTCTTGCCATATTATTGCATATATAGCGAAAGCTCTCAATTAAAAACCCACCGGTACCGCAAAATGGATCATATATCTTTTCACCAATCTGTGGATTTATCAGACGAACCATCGTCTTTACGATATGACGGGGCGTAAAATATTCTCCCAGATCATTTTTCGTCGCTGTAGACGCTTTTAAAAAATACTCAAAAGCGTCTCCTTTTACATCGCTGTCAACATCGGTAAGCATAAGCGGATCAAGCGCATCCATAATTTCTTCCAATATATCAGAATCTGTAATTTGAAGCTTCGTAAAAATATCCGTATGATACAACGCATTCAGCTTATCATAAACAATACGGTTCACATACTCAATTCGACTCGAGGATGGGATTCGCCTGATGGAATCCCAACTACAATCCATATCAAATTTCGTCGAAATTCCACTATCTCTTTTGATCTGTTCATTTTCACTGATTAATTTCAGAAACAAAATATTTGCAAATTCACCAAAGCGTTCTATCCCGGCGCGCAATCCTTCTCCCCGAAGCATATTATTCGCTTCCTCAAAAATACGAATTAACTCTTTACGGTCATACTGCACTTTCGGACTGACTGTATTTACCTCATACTGTGTCAAAAAACGCAATGCAACCGTTTCGCGAATAAATTCATTGATTTCTTCTCCATTCAAAACAGGCGGACGGTTAGCCTTCGTATGAAAGGATTTGCAAAATACGCCATCTGTTGCAAAAACAAGCGGAGCATCCAATGCTCTTGCATAATAGATCCCCTGTTCCAGAGCGGCATCCATACGAAAACCTTTCTTTTTTGCTTCAATAACCATAAGCGGTTTATCACTATCTTTGGAATATAAAACATAATCCGGCCGTTTTCCACCTAATTTTTTACGCTCCTCTTCCGTTCTTGGATGCTCTAAAAAAACGTTTCTCTCTTTCCCCTCAAACTTCCAACCAAGATTTTCAAGACTTCTGTCAATCATCACTCTTGTGTCCGCTTCCAGCGGCATCGTATTTGTACTCATTTTTCGTCTCCCTGCTTTATGTCTTCCTAAATATATCCAATAAACTTTACCTATTCCTGTGCAATCATTTCAAATATCCTGTTTCTTTTCAATTTTTCTAAACTGCAACCATACGCGCCATCTGAACAAAGAGAATGCCATTCCGCATCACAAATTTACCATAGAATTATATCACAATGCGGTAAAAACATCAATATTTCGAACAAATGTTTTTATATTAAATTCCCAATATCCGAAATTCTGAAACACCAGAACATTCAGAAAATCTGCAAAGACAATTTACATACTATTTCAAAATTCCATCAGATATGCTATAATGCACACATCAAAAGAAAAGGAGTTCTCACTATGAAAAAAATAACCCGAACCACCTGCGCAGCCATCGCCGCCGGCTTATTCTGCCTGACGGCGCTTGGCGGATGCGCTTCGGAAAAACAGCCTGTCGCCACGGAATCCGAATCTGCCGACGAACAGGCAAACACAGACACGAACAGCCTGGGCGAATTTTCCTTACAGGATATCGAGGGACAGTCCTATACGCAGGAGATGTTTCAGGAGTATGACCTGACTATGGTCAACGTATTTACCACCTGGTGCACGCCGTGCATCAATGAAATTCCGGATCTGGAACAGCTTCATCAGGATATGAAAGAACAGGGCGTAGGCATCGTGGGCATCGTTTTGGATGCGGCGGAGGGCATGGGCGGCTCCGTGGACGAGACGATCGAACAGGCGAAGCTGCTGGCGGAAAAAACAGGCGCAACCTATCCGTTTCTGGTCCCGGATACAGGCCTGTTAAATGGAAGGCTTTCTCGTATCGACGCCGTTCCGGAAACATTTTTTGTCGACCAAAACGGAGCAATCGTCGGTGAAACGTATACCGGAAGCCGCAGCTATGACGACTGGAAAAGCGTGATCGAGGATACGCTTGGCAGCATCGGAGACGATGCGTCATGAGCCGCGCGCGTTTGCATCCGGCCGGCGTCTTAACGGCCATTCTGGGCCTTTGCATGATGGGATACGGCATATACCGCGGCGAGCTGTCCGTCGTCTTTGCAAAAGCGGTCAATATTTGTATGGAGTGTATTGGAATTGGATAAGAAAAAAACAAAACACGAATGGAAGCGCCACAGAATCCAGGCGCTCTGGGCGCTGCTTACCAACAGCTATCTGATCGGCTTCCTGCGGGGCGGCATCTACAAAGGCCCCCTGAAAAACCTCTGTGTGCCCGGGCTCAACTGCTACTCCTGTCCGGGGGCCGTCGGCGCGTGTCCCATCGGCGCCATGCAGGCGGTCATCGGAAGCTGGAATTTTAAATTCGCTTTTTACGTCGCCGGATTTCTCGTATTCACCGGCGCTTTAACGGGACGGCTCGTCTGCGGCTTTCTCTGTCCTTTTGGGCTGATTCAGGATCTGCTGCACAAAATCCCGTTCCGAAAGAAGCTGAACACATTCCGGGGCGACCGATTGCTCCGCAGGCTAAAATACGTGTTCCTGGTTGTTTTCGTTCTGCTGCTGCCGCTGTTTTGCGTTGACGTTCTGGGACAGGGCACGCCGTATTTCTGCAAGCTGATCTGTCCGGCCGGCACGCTGGAAGGCGGAATTCCCCTCGTTCTTCTGAATGCATCCATGCGCAGCGCTATTGGATGGCTGTACGCCTGGAAGAACCTGCTGCTGGTCCTTACGATCTTTTTGTCGATTCTGATCTATCGGCCATTCTGCAAGTACATATGTCCTCTCGGCGCCATTTACTCCGTTTTTCAACCGATTTCGGCATTCCGTTATCGGGTGGATCACGAACAGTGCGTCGACTGCGGCGCATGCAAAAATGTCTGCCACATGCAGGTCGATCCGGTAAAAAATCCCAACGATCCCGAATGCATCCGCTGCGGCGCATGCAAAAAGATCTGTCCCAAAAACGCCATTCATTGAAAAAACGGGAGGCAGCGATACGCTGTCTCCCATTTCTGTCTGCACGAAAAAACGTCGTTTTCCAAACGGATGGCGGCAGATCGTTTGCATCGCTTACTGGAAATACCGTACGCCGGATGCAAACAGCCGCATATCCTGCTCACCGTAAATATTGAGCGCAACCGATGTCCCGCGACGCTCTGCATGCGCCATTTTTCCATATATGCGGCCGTCCGGGCTTGTGATCCCCTCAATGGCCGCATACGAGCCGTTGACGTTCCATTCCTCATCCATCGTCGGCTGTCCGTCTGCATTGACATACTGCGTCGCAACCTGCCCGTTTGCAAACAGCTTTTGCAGCCATTCTTCCGATGCGACAAACCGGCCTTCTCCATGCGACGCCGGATTGCAGTACACGTCTCCTGTCTTTGCGCCCGCAAGCCAGGGCGATTGATCCGATACGACTTTTGTGTAAACCATCTTGCTGATGTGGCGTCCAATCGTATTATACGTCAGCGTCGGCGCATCCGGCTTTTGCTCCGTAATCGTTCCATACGGCACAAGTCCAAGCTTAATCAGCGCCTGAAATCCATTGCAGACGCCAAGCATCAGACCGTCCCTCTCCTGCAAGAGCCGATTGACCGCCTCCGTAAGCCTTTCATTGCGGAATGCCGTCGCAAAAAACTTTGCAGAGCCCTCCGGCTCATCTCCGGCGGAAAATCCGCCCGGAAACATGATAATCTGAGACGCCTCAATCGCCGTTTCAAATTCCTTCACCGAATCGCGGATATCGCTGGCGCTCAAATTCCGAAATACTTTTGTAATCACGCGCGCGCCCGCCTGTTCAAACGCCGCCGCGCTGTCATATTCGCAGTTCGTGCCCGGAAAGACCGGTATAAAAACAGTTGGCTTTGCCACTTTATGCTTGCAGACATAAACCGTTTTGGCCTGATAGATCTCAGACGCCGCCAAAGACGCATCGTTTGTGGAGCGCGTCGGAAAAACAGGCTCCAGCGTCTTCGTCCACGCCGCAAGCGCTTCTTCCATTGAAATGCACATGCCGTGGCGCCGGAAAGCCTTCTCGTCACAGACTTCGCCCGCCTTCTGCACAAACGGTTCCAGACCTTCCTTCTCAAACGCCGCATAGACATCCTGCGCCCTCTCTGCCGGAACTTCCGCTACAAGGCTGCCAAATCCCGGCGCAAACAGCGTCTCGTCGCTTACCGCATCCTCCAGCGCAACGCCAAGCTGATTGCCAAACGCCATCTTGCATATGGCGGCTGCAAGCCCGCTTCCATCCAGCGCATAGGCGGACAGGATCGCCTTTTCTTTCATCAGGCCAAGAACCGTGCGGTACAGACGCTTCACCTGCGCGTAAACCGGCATGTCATACGCATCTTTTTCAATAGAAAACAGCAGCAGCAGACTTCCGGGCCGTTTCAATTCCGGCGTCACAATCTCGCCCTCACGCGCCACGTCTACCGCAAAGGAGACAAGCGTCGGCGGCACGTCGATTTCATTGAAGCTGCCGGACATACTGTCTTTTCCGCCGATCGAAGGAAGGCCAAATCCCATCTGCGCATCATACGCGCCAAGAAGCGCGGCAAAGGGCTGGCTCCAGCGCGCAGGATTGTCTGACATCCTGCGAAAATATTCCTGAAACGTAAAACGGATCTTTGTAAAATCACCGCCCGCCGCCACAATGCGCGACACGGATTCCAAAACGGCATACGCCGCGCCATGATACGGACTCCAGGACGACAGATACGGGTCAAAGCCATAGCTCATCATCGTAACGGCGTCCGTTTTTCCGTGCAAAACGGGAAGCTTCGCCACCATGCTCTGTGTCTCGGTCAGCTGGTAGCGTCCTCCATACGGCATAAAAACGCTGCCCGCGCCAATAGAGCCATCAAACATCTCCACAAGGCCCTTCTGGGAACAGACGTTTAAATCCGAAAGCATGCCAAGCAACGCCGCCTTATAGTCCTTTCGTTCCACCGCCTCCCTTACGGAATCCGATGCAATCCTGTCAAAACAGCTCTCTGCTCTGGATGGAATTTCCACCGCGACTTTCGTCTTCTGATGCGCGCCGTTCGTATCCAGAAACGCGCGGGAAATATTTACGATTTCCTTTCCGCGCCAGTGCATCACCAGACGCGGCTCCTCTGTGACGACGGCCACTTTCACCGCCTCTAAATTTTCTTCTTTTGCATACGCCAAAAATGTATCGACGTCTCCGGGCGCAATGACGACCGCCATACGCTCCTGCGACTCGGAAATTGCAATTTCCGTTCCATCCAGTCCCGCGTATTTTTTCGGCACGCAATCCAGATCAATCTTCAATCCCGGCGCAAGCTCTCCAATTGCGACCGACACGCCGCCCGCGCCAAAATCATTGCATTTTTTGATGAGGTAGCTGACCTCCTCCCGCCGGAACAGACGCTGAATCTTGCGCTCCGTCGGCGGATTTCCCTTCTGCACTTCCGCGCCGCAGGTATCAATGGACGCCGTATTATGCGCTTTGGAAGAGCCTGTCGCGCCGCCGCAGCCATCGCGTCCCGTCCGTCCGCCAAGCAGAAGAATCACATCGCCCGGATCAGACGAAAGCCGCTGCACCGCGCGCCTGGGCGCCGCGCCCATAACGGCTCCGATTTCCATGCGCTTCGCCACATAATCGGGATGATAAATCTCTTTGACGTATCCTGTGGCCAGACCAATCTGGTTGCCATAGGAGCTGTATCCGTGCGCCGCGCCGCGCACCAGCTTTTTCTGCGGCAGCTTGCCCTTCATCGTCTCCGTCACGGAAACGGTCGGATCCGCCGCTCCTGTGATGCGCATCGCCTGATAGACGTATGTGCGCCCCGACAGCGGATCTCGGATGGCGCCGCCAAGACACGTCGCCGCGCCGCCAAACGGCTCGATTTCCGTCGGATGATTGTGCGTTTCATTCTTAAAATTCACCAGCCACTCTTCCGTCTTCCCGTCCACTTCCACCGGCACGACGATCGAGCAGGCGTTGATCTCGTCGGATTTCTCCTGATCGTTTAATTTTCCCTCTTTCTTCAGCTGCTTCATTGCCATCAGCGCAAGATCCATCAGACAGACAAAGGTATCGTCCCGATCCGCATAAAGCGTCTTCCGGGCCGAGAGATACGCTTCATACGTCTCCTGCATCGGCTTTTTATAGTCTCCTTCGCCAAACGAAACGTCTTCCAGCTCGGTCAGAAACGTCGTATGGCGGCAGTGATCCGACCAGTACGTATCCAGCACGCGGATTTCCGTCATTGTCGGATTTCTTTTTTCTTCCTTTTCAAAATACGTTCGAATATGCAGAAAATCCTGATACGTCATGGCAAGATGCAGTGAATCATACAGCGCGTAAAACGCCTCCTCCGTCTGCTCTGCAAACGCTTCCAGTTCGGCAACGTCGTCCGGTTCTTCAAAATGAGCAAGCAGCGTTTCGGGTTTGCTTAAATCGGCCTCTCTGGAATCCACCGGATTGATGCAGTGCGCCTTTATGGAGCAAAGCTCCTCCTCCGAAAGCACGCCTTCTATCACATACACGGTCGCGGAACGAATAACAGGGTCCTCGTCCTCCTTCAAAAGCTTCACGCACTGCTGCGCCGAATCCGCCCGCTGGTCAAACTGGCCGGGCAGGTATTCCACGCAAAACACATGCAGCTCTTTTTCATTCGCGGCCAAAAACGTCTCTTCGTATACATCGTCTACCGGAGGCTCGGAAAACACTGTATGCACCGCCCGTTTAAAGGTCTCATCGGAAATATTCTCCACATCGTAGCGAATCAGCACGCGCACCCGCTCTACCGTGCGTATGCCAAGATAACCTTGTATTTCCGCTTTCAGTTCTTTTGCCAAAACCGCATAATCCGGCTTTTTTTCCACGTATATTCTTCTTACACTGCTCATGGGCCATCCTCCGTTTTTTGTTTTCATGCGCGTATTGCGGCGGATTGAGACTGCGGCCAGTACATCGTTCGACAAATAACCGGCTCCATCACGCAGAATGCTTTTCTGAGTGTGCAGGTCAAAAAACGTAGGCGTAGTTATTTGCGCAACGATGTACTAGAGCGTGTCTGAAAAATGCTTTCTGACAGATGTGCGACCCACTTAGTGGGAGATTTGCGCCAAATAAGGGAGGCGTAGCGGGCTACGTTGACCGAATCTGGCAAAATCTCGCGCTAAGTGGGGCGTGCAGATGTCGGGAATGATTTTTCAAACACACTCCAGTCTGCCCGTCCTCTTTTCTCCGCGTTACACAGTATATCATGAATTTTAGCAGACGAAAAGAAAAAAGTCCACAATTTCAAACATTGCGTCCCCATTGCGCGCGAAATATGGTATACTGAAAAAAGGAGGCGATGCTGCAATGGCAAGCAAAGAAGAATTTGTATCTTATGTCGCGGAACAGTTTTCCGGCGCGGGCGTGATTACGTACCGAAAAATGTTTGGAGAATACGGTATGTACTGTGATGGCAAGCTGTTTGCCGTCATCTGCAACGACCAGGTGTTTGTCAAAATAACGGAAGCGGGGAGAGTGCTTGCGCCGGATCTGGAAGAAGCCTCTCCCTATCACAACGCAAAGCCGCATTTTCTGCTCGAAGACGTGGACGATAAGGCGTTTTTATCCAATTTTGCAAAAGCAACCTGCGAGGAGCTGCCCATGCCAAAACCCAAACGCCCGAAGAAAGAAACAGGCCGCCGCACGACGTAACGCGTGCAGCGGCTTCTTATCTGTATAGCTATAACGAATCGGCCCTTTCATAAATCAGGCAAAATTTCGCGTCAGAAGGTCGCTGTGTTCCAGAAAATCCATAATATCCGTAAACCCAAGACGTTCTAACAGCTCCCGCACATAGGGATTCTCAAGCGGCGTCTGATATTTCGCTTCCTTTGCGTATGCATTGACAAGCGCCTTTCCTTCTTCTTTTGGAAGGAGCGCCCTCGGGCCGCCAACGCAGCCGCCGTTACATGCCATTCCTTCGAAGAAATTTCCATCCGTTTCTTTGTTTTTGATTTTCTCGATCAATTCTCTGCACGCTTTCACGCCGTCCGCCTGCTTTGCTTTTACCGGAATCTTTTTCTCCGGGGAAAGCTGCGCCACCGTTTCCGCAACGGCTTCGCTGACGCCGGACGTTCTGGCATAAATGCGTCCCGCTTTTGAGGAATGCTCCCTCTCGTCCTCCGGCAGCTCTGCCGGATTCAGATTGACCGCTTCAAACAATTTAAGCGTCTCCTGAAACGTCAGCACATAGTCTACCGCATCTGCGATATCCTCTTCCCTGGCTTCCTTCTTTTTGGCCATGCAGGGACCGATAAATACGGTAATTGCGTCGGGATGCAGCTTTTTTACAACTCTGCCGGCCGCAATCATTGGAGACACCGCTCCCGGCACGTGTCCCACGAGCTCCTGATATACGCCCCGGATCATGGCGATCCAGACAGGACAGCAGCAGCTCGTCAGCTGAAAGTCCCCCTCTTCTTTCACATGGCGGTCAAATTCCAGCGCTTCCTTTAACGTCAGGATATCCGCAAACGTGGCAACTTCCACCATACCGGAAAATCCGATTCGCTTAAACGCCGTCCGCAGCCGTCCAACCGTCGCCTCTTTGCCAAACTGTCCCAAAAACGCCGGCGCAATTAACGCATAAACTTCGGCTTTACGGTCGCATAACGCATCCAGAACAGGATAAATTTCCTGATTCTCCATCAGGCGCCCCATTTTACAGACGTCTACGCATGCGCCGCAGCCCGTGCATTTTTTGGGGTCAATATAAATCGTTCCATTGATTTTTTCGATTGCATCAAAGATACAGCTGTCCTGACAGGCGCTATCCCCCTGACAGCTTTCGCAGCTGCCCGCCGCAATGACCGGCGCATAGTTTTCAGGGTGAAGCAGACAGTCTATCGGATAAGCGTCATACTCATCCGGCAGATTCCTGCCTTTTTCCCGTTCCTTTTGTAAAATTTCCTGATACAGCTCCTGTAATGTCTTCGTCTCATCCATACGTTTCCTTTCACATATCCGCAAAATTTCTTTTGACAGACGGCATACCCTCTCCTGATAAGCGCATGCGCTGCGGATGTCTCTGTTCTTTCTTATCTGTCAGTATGGACGAATTTCACATATTTTATGCCCCAAAATATGCGCTATTTTCCAAGCGCCGTTTTTTTGGAAACCTGCGTTTTCTCTTCATAGCACGCAAACGCTTCCTCCACGAGCTTCTGATCCATCTTTGGCGTAAAGAGGCTTACGACCGGCACAATGACAAGCCCTGCCAGCATCGCAATCACGCCGCAGTTGATCGGCGACTGCATCCATTCCGGAAAGGAGCTTTTAAAGAAAATATTGGCAAGCATCAAAACGGAGCCAAACAGAAAACTCGCCCAGCACGCCGCTTTCGTTACTCTTTTCGAATACAGCGCATACAGAAACGGAGCCAGAAACGCGCCGGCAAGCGCGCCCCACGATACGCCCATCAGCTGCGCGATAAAGGTCACGGAGCTCTTGTACTGAATCAGCGCCAGAACAGAGGAAATCGCAATAAACACGACGATCAGAAACCGCATCGTAAGCACCTGCTTTTTCTCACTCATTTTCCGGAAGAACAGCTCTTTCAAAAAGTCGATCGTAAGCGTGGAGCTTGACGCCATGACAAGAGACGAAAGCGTGGACATGGACGCCGACAGCACAAGGATCACGACCAGCGCGATCAGCATCGGCGAAAGCCCCGAAAGCATCGTTGGAATAATGGAGTCAAACCCATTTGCCGCCACGTCAATCTGATCGGAAAAAAGCCGCCCAAAGCCGCCGAGAAAATAGCAGCCGCCCGATACAACCAGCGCAAATACGGTAGAAATGATCGTTCCTTTTTTGATGGACGCTTCATCTTTGATCGCATAAAATTTCTGCACCATCTGCGGCAGGCCCCACGTTCCAAGCGACGTCAGAAGCACGACAAACAAAAGATTCAGCGGATCGGGGCCAAAAAACGAAGCAAACACCCCCGGCGTTGTGGCAACCGTCTCGTCCGTCACCTGCGCCAGTCCATCCAAAGCCGCCAGAAAACCGCCCTTGCTGCTGATTACGGCGGCAATGACCGCTACAATGCCAACGAGCATAATCATGCCCTGAATAAAGTCATTGATCGCCGTCGCCATATAACCGCCGGCAATGACGTAAATCGCCGTCAGCGCCGCCATCAGGAGGATACAAACGGCATAATCAATCGCAAACGCCATCCCAAACAGCCTGGAAAGGCCGTTGTAAAGAGACGCCGTATATGGAATCAAAAAAATAAAAATAATAATCGAAGCGCCAATTTTAAGCCCCCTGCTGCCAAAACGCTCGCCAAAAAACTGCGGCATCGTCGCCGAATCCAGATGCTGCGTCATAATGCGCGTCCGGCGTCCCAAAACCACCCATGCCAGAAGTGAACCGATGACCGCGTTTCCAATGCCCGCCCAGGTAGCCGAAACGCCAAATCTCCATCCAAACTGTCCGGCATAGCCGACAAATACAACGGCGGAAAAATACGATGTGCCATATGCAAAAGCCGTCAGCCACGGCCCTACAGACCGTCCTCCTAAAACAAATCCCTTCACATCCGTCGCATGCTTACGGCAGTACAGGCCGATGCCAATCAACACCGCAAAATAAACAATCAGTAAAATAAGTTTCATAACGTCCTCCCTTTGTCGCCTTCTTATTTAATACCATAAAGCTTTAAAGCGTTAAAGCGATTATAGCATACTGGTGGAGGATATGCAAATAAATTTTCTTCCAGCGGCATCCGATAGCTGTCTCGGCAGAAAAAAGCGGTACGCCGCCTATAACGTACCGCCTGTCCTTAGAATTTTTTAGCTTGTTTTTAAACTGCTTTTTCTCCTGTGCGGTCAGATCCTTAAAATGCTTATAAAAACGGAATGTATAGATAAATTCATGGCCATCACTCTGCCTCCAATTTGTCAAACAAGGCATCCACGCTATCAAAGACAGGCTGCTCCCCAGATGCGAGCTTCTCTTTTACATCATTGATCTCTTCCCGAAGCTCATCCAAGTATTTCTTAGGATAGACTGCTACTGACATAAGACAGATAGAGCCGTCTTTCTCGAAGATGTCCAGCTTGTCACCTTCTGACAGACCGAGCTTAACAATGATCTCTCTTGGTCTTGCTTACAATATATTCCCTTTGGAGGATTTATGCAAGAAGGCGCAAAAAATTTACAGCCTTTTTCATAGCTTCAGTTTAAATAGCCAATTCAAAATATCGAATATATAACCTCTAAGCAAAACGATTAAAATTATTAAAATAAATAAAACTGTTAAAATTTCAACAAAATGAGATGCTTCACTTTCTTCGCTTTCCATCTTTACACCCCTCCTTAATCTTTAAATCATCTATAATATACGTATTTAAATATATTATATTTTTCATTAATTAAACATTATTTAAAACTAAAACATTTCCAGCAATTAATTTATGTGCAAAATTATAAAAAGGAAAAAATACTGCAGAAAACAAACATATAAACAATATTCTGGGAATCAACATTCTGATTAGATCAATAAATAAAACATTTTCACCCAACTTATTGATATATAATTCCCATATAGGAAATAAGAGAGACACTAACACCACATAAAACTTTATATTATCTGATGCTATACTATCAATTCTCTGTTGCAATTGATTGTTTAATTGTATAACATCATAACTTTTAAACTTCTTTTTTTTATAATATTTTTTTAAAATTTTAACTCGTATATCTTGGATTTTATTCCGTGATTCTATCGTTTTTTTATCTAATCTATATAATAATACAAATAATAAAACGCTTAAAGCTACGCAAACATACGAAAGCCAATACAGTGTTTCTTTAAAAGCAAAATAGTACACTAAAAATACCACTGTTAATACCATCACACAAAACAAAGAAAACAGTGAAACAAAATATATCCTTTTGTATTTTTTATAGACCAGTTTATAGACTCCCATATTTCTTTTTGCAAACAATACTACATTATTTACATCTATATATGTTATAATTTTCATATTTTCACTAAAACATTCAACTATCTAAAGCAAGCAGAAAAATACATATTAAATATAGCATTTATTAAATTCTTCATATGTCAAAAATTGTCGAAATATCTCAAAATAAAAATGAAGCGTATCACCCCTTCAGATGATACGCTCCATTTTTTTATTTCTGCTCTTTCCGCCGCGTCCAAACGCCCGCCAGAATATCCTTTAAAACAAGAAATGCGTCCAGTTCCCCATAACCATACTGTTTTTCCAGATCTTCCAGCATCCCGTTTAATTTTTCCACATAGGCCTGTACCCCCACTTCGTTTTGATAGGCGGCAAGAATCGGATATTTTTTGCTCCATGCCTCTGTCCAGTTTACTTTTTCACAAACGACATCGTTTGTCCGGTCGATGATCTTTTGCATTTCTTTCACATCCATGTCAAATGCAACCAGTCCATACATGCGGACAAGCGTTTTGGACTGGCGAATGTCGGGCAGCGTTTCATCCAGCTCCCATTTCGAGATCGTCTGTCTAAAATCTACCAACAGGAGTTTCCTTTTTTGCCCGTTTTGTTAACATAGGAAAGCGCTGCGGCTCCTCTTCCTGTTTTTCTCATCCTCTTTTCCTCCTGTCTTTTCTGTAGTTCGATTTCAGCATAACGCAGCAATCTCCAAACGATCTCTAAAACGCATACTTTTCTTCCAGATTGTAAGAGAAGTCAGATTGACATTCCTCTATCAGAGGGCTATAATTTATTACATATGTAAGAATCGGAGGCCTGAATCATGAAAGCATTGCCCAAAATTTCAGAAGCGGAATATGAAATCATGAAAATCGTATGGAAGCACGCGCCCGTCAGCACTACGGAAATCACAGAACAGCTCACAAAGACGACCGCATGGAATCCCAAAACCATCCAGACTTTAATCCGGCGCCTTGTAACGAAAGGCGCGCTTTCCTATGAAAAACAGGGCCGTGTATTCGTATACGCGCCCAAAATTGCGCAGGGGGAATACGTTGGGGAAAAAAGCCTTTCCTTTCTGGAACGTTACTACGACGGCAAGATGGCGAACATGCTCTCCGCCTATCTGGAACACGATCCGCTGTCGGAATCTGAATTGGACGCCCTGCGCGCGCTTCTCTCCACAAAATCCAAAGATAAGGAGGCATGAGCATGGCTGCGTTTGGCATACATTTTTTTCTGAGCAACCTTCTTCTCTCCCTCCTGATGGCGCTCTTTCTTTTTCTCAAACGGACGCTGCGGCCGTATCTGACCGCCCGGATGCAGTTTCGCCTGTGGTATCTTTTCTCCGGCCTTTTTGCCGCTCCGTTTCTTTCGTTTTCTCCGCCTGTCGTTTCGCAGATTTTTGCATGGTCGGACAAGCTCACGCGCACATTTTTACCGACGCGCCATATCCCGTCCTCTTTTGCTGCCGCAGAAAACGCGTCCGCCATAGACTGCATACGCGACTATGCCATTTCAATCAACGGCAAAACGCCGTCCATCTTCGGTTTTCTCCTGTGCGCCCTGTGGCTGGCCGGCGTTGCCGCAGCGCTGCTTTTGACCATTCGCGCCCACATCCGTTTTCATGTTGTCAGACAAACGGCCCTGCCTCTGCAAAACAGAGACATCCGCGCTCTGTACGACGCATGCCTAGCAGAACTTGGCATTCAGCGGACGATTCCCCTCTACAGCACGGCATTTTTAAAATCCCCCATCCTGACGGGATTGTTTCGCCCCCGCATCTATCTGCCCATCCATCTGATCTCAAACGTTTGCAGGACAGGGCCAGGCACGCGCCCAACCCCTGCAAAAGAGCTGCGCCCCATCCGATACATATTGCTGCATGAATTGCAGCATTACCGGCACAAAGACGCCTTCTCTAGCGGCCTGATGCATCTGCTTGCCATTGCATACTGGCACAACCCGCTCATCTGGCATGCGCTGCGGGAAATGCAGACCGACAGGGAAATCGCCTGCGACGCTTCCGTCCTGCATCTTCTGGAAGAAAACGAATACGAGGCATACGGCGACGCATTGTTATATTTTGCCAAAACAGTCTCGCGGGCCCCGTTTCCTTTTGCCGCCGCCGCGGCGGGAAGTCTGCGGCAGTTAAAAAAACGCATGCTCCATATTGCCGCTTACAAAAAGCCATCTGCCATAAAAATTTCAACCGGCCTTTTTGCTTTTTTTGCATGCGCTATCCTGTTCCTGCCGCTCGCTTTCATGTTGTCCAGGAAGACTTCTGCGCCAGACCGATATGCCTTCTCCGCGTCTGCAAAAAACATCTCCCTGCTGCCGCAAAATGATTCGAACAGCCTGTCCACATATTTTAACGGATATGAAGGAAGCTTCGTTCTTTATGATTCCAAACGCGACGCATGGACCATTTACAACATAGACGCCGCTGCGTTAAGAACGGCGCCCGAATCCACTTACAAAATATACGATGCGTTGTTTGGTCTGGAAGAGGGCGTGATCACGCCCGGGCATTCTTTTATGGCGTGGGACGGCGTCCCCTGTCCGTTTGATGCATGGAATGCCGATCAGACGCTGCCATCGGCCATGCGCGATTCCGTCAACTGGTATTTTGAAAAAATAGACGAAAAAATTGGAGCATCCACCATAAAACGCCGCATTCAGCAGATCGGATACGGAAATGAAAGCCCAACGGACGACGCCTTCTACTGGATGCAGTCTGATCTGAAAATTTCTCCCATCGAGCAGGTCCTGCTTTTAGCAAGGCTTTACGACAATCGCCTGGACTGCTCGCCAGAGCACATACAGGCGGTAAAAGATTCCCTTTACCTTTCTTCTTCCGGCACGATGCGGCTCTATGGAAAAACCGGAACGGGACGCATTGACGGGCGGGATGTAAACGGATGGTTTGTCGGCTATACGGAGGATCCGGAACAAACACATTTCTTCGCCGTCAACATACAAAGCAATGCGAATGCAACCGGAAGCCGGGCGGCAAACATCGCATTGTCCATTTTATCCGATCTGCATCTGTGGACGCTATAGCCTGCCCGTTTCCAATGCTGCGGCATGCTGCATCCCTTATAACGCGAAAGCGTCTCGTTCTTTTCCCTGAACGGAAAGGCGAGCGCCTTCGTTCCTTCCATAGATTTCTTCCCATTTTTCTTTTGTCAGGCGATCCGTATGCCACCATGCATCGTACGTTTCCGCTCCATTTTCTGACCCGTCTGTACAGTTGGACACATATTGAAAACCGCCGTCTGGCAAGGGGCGGATCACCGTCCTGTGCATCCACGCTTTCGACGTATGCTCCTGCGGATATACGGCATGGACGAAAAGCGTAATCGTCCCATCCGGATTATACGCGTAACGCACGGTTTCCGGATAGGGAATGTCCGGGTATTCCGCTTCCTGAAAGCCCCGCGGACGATATACATAAGCCGCATCTTCTCTGCTGTATTCCGTTTTTGACCGAAGCGTTTTCCGGTCAATCTGAAAATATGTCTGTATCACACGTTCAAATACTTCCTCCGGAATGGAATACACGGCTCCAACGCCCAGATTTTCATCTGCGGCATAAGGCACGGGCTGTTTGAAAACAAGCGGATACAGCCTGTCAAACAGATCGTAAAAATCCAGCTCCCCAAAGTCCGCTTCACTCCATTCAGAAAGAAACAGATTATTCTGACTGTAACCAACGGGCAGTATATACTTCCGGTTTTGCTCCCGACAGGCTTCTTCCAGCGGCAGCACGCGAAATGCGGCATATTCCGTCGTATCGCTTAACGTAAGCACATAATTTTCCTTCGACCTGTAACTTCCTTCCAGCATCAGATATCCTTCCTCCGTATACCGAAATACGTCCGCCGGATAGCGCGCCGTGCTTTTATTCAAAAGCGCTCCGTCTGCGTCAAACTCATAGCTTCCCCGTTCAACCGTCACAGTTTTGTCTGTCAGTTCCAGATCATACGTGAAAAAGCCTCCGGTATATGTAACTTCCACGATTGTCAGCTCGTTTCGCGCCGCGCCATCATCGTCTGGCAGGACCGCAGACGGAGGCGTTACAGAATCTGCCGCCCTGCAAAATTCTAAAACGCGTTCCGCTTTTGTCATATTCACCTGATTTTTACTGTCAACCGCCACATAGCCATGCTCCCCAAGCCGCTCCACGATGCGCCGCACGGCTTCCGGCATGCCAACCGTCCCGGTTTCGGCTGCCCGATGATAAAGATCCTGACAGCATTCCGCAATCTTTTGCGCTTCGATCGAACATTCCCCGGAAGGCGCAGCGCCATCCGGCGCATCCGATGCGTCTGACGCTGTAAAAGATTCCGTCTGCGGCCTGCTGCGACAGCCCGTCAGGGCGATAGCCAGCATGCAGACCAGCAGAAGCAAATGCGTTTTTCTTATTTTGACACAGGTCATACTCCATTCTCCCTTCTTTTCAAACAGGCGTTTTAGAATCTGTATCCTATAAAACGTCTGTTTGAGGAACCTTTTCTTACATTTGTAGGATTTTAAAATAAAAAAATATCATTTTTATAAGATTACAACTGTAAGATATTTTTGTCAAGTAAAACAAGATGGTAAAATTTCAAAAATGCATGTACGATGGAATCGGAAAAATTTCAGACAAAGGAGATCGCATCATGAACAATTTACAAAAGCATATCAAAAACTATCTGGCATATTGCAGCGAGCAAAAACGCCTGGATGCAAAAACCGTAAAAGCCTATCGCATTGACCTGAGGCAATTTACAGAACACATTTCCCTATCGGAGGCCACGGAAATCACTTCGACCGTCCTGGAGCAATACATCGCAAAGCTGCATCAGACATACAGGCCCAGAAGCGCAAAAAGAAAAATCGCCGCCATAAAAGCGCTGTTCCGCTACTTCGAATACAGGGAAATCATTGACAAAAACCCTTTTTATAAAATTCAGATACGTTTTCGCGAGCCTGTCATTTTGCCAAAGATCATCCCGCTGTATACCGTTGAGATCTTTCTGTCTACAATCTATGCGCAGCGAAGAGAAGCCAAAACAAATTATCAAAGAAGAAATGCCTTGCGGGACGCCGCTGTTGCAGAGCTTTTATTTGCCACAGGCATACGGGTGTCCGAGCTCTGCTCCTTAAAAAGCAGCGACGTCAATTTATATGACGGCACGGTTCTGATTTATGGAAAAGGCAGCAAAGAGCGGCGGCTTCAGATTGGAAATGCATCCGTGCTGCATATTCTGAATGAATATAAAAATGAATTTCGCAAAGAAATTGCAGCCTGTAATTATTTTTTTACCAGTCAGATCGGAAACGCCTTATCGGATCAGACCGTACGGAGGATGATAAACAAATATGCCTCCCTCGCTTCCATAGAAATGCATATTACGCCCCATATGTTTCGCCATACGTTTGCAACAAGCCTTCTGGAAGCCGATGTAGACATACGATTTATTCAGGAAATGCTTGGACACAGCTCCATCCATGTCACAGAGATTTATACACATGTTACCGTTTCCCGGCAAAAAGATATTCTGGCCTCGAAGCATCCCCGGAAGGATTTTACGATATGATTTTAGAAAGCAATTCCCTGTTTTTGGGGAATTGCTTTTTTAATGATAATTTCTTATTATCCACATCATTCTTATCCCATCTGATTGACGGATAACGATGGATTATCAATGAATTTCTTCATCCCAAAATCCAACGGATAACTTTCAATTATCTCCCCAAACAGTATATCACACACTATTTCATTTTTCACCAAAAATCAACAAAAAAATGAAATTTCTAACTCACCCACACACAACCTCCGTCTTAACCCCCACAACAAAACAATTCCAAAACAGGAAAGCAGCTTCCCGGCCGCAAACCCCGGCGCATGATACACGATCATAATCCGATGCGTCCCCTGCTCCACCTTACTGCCCAGAAACGCCGTATTCACCTTCTCTGTGGCAACGCGCTCCCCGTCTGCATAAATCGCAAAGCCCGCATCATACGGAATCGACGTAATCAGATAGCCCGCGCGCTTCACATCGATCTTTCCGCAAATGCGATTTCCCTTCGTCGCCTCTTTCTCCAACTGAAACGCAGACTGATACAGCGCGTCCCGCTCCAGTATGGACGCATCGCAAAGAAAACAGCGAAGATTCGCAATCGCATAATCCCCCTCGCCAAATACAGCCTCTACCGACGATGCATGGCGGTCCAGTCTGCATACATAGGTAAACGTCGTATTTCCGTTATAATAAATATGGCTTTCCGCACTCAGCTTATTGCGTATTCCCGCTATATCCACCCAAACATCCTGCTTTTCTCTGTTGTTTTTCACATCAAACTGCAAAAAGAGCAGCCGGTCAGCCTCCCTGTCCGCTTCCCGCCCTATGGCAAAAAGCTGCGTCACAGAGGATGCATCCGCCAAAATCCGATACCCGTTCTCCGTCTGCGCCACGGCGTCGTTTTCCGAAAAAAACGCCTTTGCCTCCTGCACTTCTTCCAGCTCCAAACGCTCCTGCTTTTCGCGCTCCCCGCTTTCTTCCACTGCCGCATATTCCATCAAAGCCGTCTGATTATAGGGAAACGGCAGCGATGCATATGCCGTTTCCGAAAGCGTCCTGTCCGTGGCATACGCTACAGGCGCCGCATGCTCCTGCACCTCTGTCACAAACCCGCTTCCGCCTTCTGCGCGTCGGATCACATATTTTACGCCCATCAGCTTTTGAAACAGCGGGTTTTCAGAAGCCGACTGCATCAGACTGTTTCGAAACGGCTGCTCCGTCTGAAACGTGCCTGTCCGAAAATGCCGATACGTTTCCGAACAAGCCGAAGAATACGCCGACGTTATCCATTGCCCGGCGTCCCAGGTACGGTTGATCGCCGCCTTGTTTTCCTCCGGCGTTCCCTGCTGTTCCAGTCGATACAATCCCTGCTCCTTTGCAAGAAGCTCAGAAATCGCATCGCCCCATGCCACATCCGTCACATCATCATAAAGCGTCCGATCGATCAGCTGTCCGTCCTTTCCATTCAGGCAGACGCCGGACATCGTCAGGCAGACAAGCGACGGCAAAACCATCACATGCAGCGCACAGCGCTCCTTTTTGCACAGCAGCAAAAGCAGAAGCGAAATCCCAAGCTCTACAAATGCAAGCGCATGCATTCCGGCAGCCGCAGACCCTTCCTGCGTCAGCGCCGAACACAGGCACCACAAAAACGCGGCCGCGTGTCCGGCCAGACAAAGCGCATAGGAAATTTCCCGTTTCCTCAGCCGTTCCAGATAAGACGCCGTCAGAAAGCAAAGCACAGGCAAAAACGGAATCAGCGCTTTTTCCCGCGCATACAGTCCGCCATTTAAAATCCAGGAAAACAATGGAATCACAATCACTGCAAAACAGCCCGCCGCTAAGAAGCGATCCCTTGCATGCCCACCCAGCAGGCAGACAAAGAGCACGATGAAAATTCCGGCAGAAAGCCCAATGCCATATCCGCTCCATACAAAGCGGGAAATAGAAACGTCAACCGTAACAAGCTCCCACAGATTCTGCGCCGCGCCGCCGCCCTTTCGCTCCATCAGCGCATACGCCGTAGGAAGCAGCAGCGCTCCGGCCGCGCACACTGCCGCCAGAATGGGAAAAACCAAACGAAGCAGCGCATGCTTCCATGGCGTTTTCTGATACCGGCTGACGCCGTATAACAGCAGGGCCAATATCCCGCCAATGCTAAAGTAAAAGCTCGTCAGAATCATCAAAAATACGCCCACCCCGTACATGCCCCGCTTTCCCTCGCTCCAATAACGGTCTGCGCCCATCAAAGCCATGCATAAAAAGGGCATATACCAGACAAACATCACCTGTCGGCAGGACTGATATACCACAGGCCCGGCCAGAAGAAACAGCACGGAAACGGCCATGCAGATGACAGGAGAAATCCCCTGTCTGCGCAGCCACGCATACAGAAGGCAGACGGCGGCCATCAGACAGCAGACAGACGCCACGATCAGATAATCGCTCATTTTTACAAACGGCAGCAGATATGCCGCCAGAACAATCGGACTGTACAGCCCGTAATAAGAAAAATGATACAGATTCTGCCCGCCGCCAATGCCCGGAGCAAATTCCGGGAAAAGCGTTCCCGTATCGTAAAACTGCTGCCTAAAATATTCCGGAAACACGCTGTGCTGACTGATCCAGTCCACTTTTGATGCAAACATGCCATGTCGCCCCGAAAAATACCAGCAGACGAAAACCGTCAGAGCCGAAAGAAACAGAAAGGGAAGCGCAGCCCGGATATTCTCGTTCGTTCTTCTCATAAAGCAATTCCTCCTCTTTTGCATCCCGATTTTTCTTTTTTGATACTAGCGCCCATTTCTTAACAATCGCCCAAAGTATTTCTTAAGCTTTCTAAAGAAATAAAAGTTCTGTCCGTCATTTTAACGCTTGACATTTTCCTGAAAACGCAGTATGATACATATGACTAATTTAGTATTTATAGTCACAGAAGGGATGCGAATGACATGGCGAAAGGGTTTACCGAGCAGGAGAAAAGAACGATCAAAAAAAATCTGCAATATGCCTGCAGGCAGAGCTGGACGATGCATGGCTATAAGAAAACAGGCGTGGATGAGCTTTGCCGGCAGGCGGGCATTTCCAAAGGGGCGTTTTATCTTTTTTATGCATCAAAAGAAGCCCTCTTCTGCGAGGTTTTATGCTCCGTTCAGGAGCAAATGCGAAAAGAAGCTTCCAGGATCCTAAAAGAGCGGCCAAATAAGCATGGCGTTGCAAAAGCGCTCAAACACATTTACCGGGAATACGACAGATATCATTTTTTATGCGATGCAGACAGCATGGATTTTACCATTTTAAAAAACAGGCTGTCCGAAGAAGAAGTCAGAAAAATCGAAGCGTCCGAACAGTTAAACCGGCAGCTTTTTTTCAGCCATCCACGCTTAAAATGCAAGGTGAAGGAGGATCTGGCCCTGTCCGTTCTTTACACTTTGATTTTAAATATTCGCAACAAAGACGTGCTTTTACACAATCACATGGAAACGTTTGATTTTATGGCAGACCATCTGGCAGACAGTCTGTATGAATAACAGGAGGACATTATGAAAACAGAAGTAATAAGAAAAGAAAATGTTACAATCGCAGTGATACACAGCGAGCAGCCGCTCATTACCGACGCCCGCTCCGCTCTGGATCTGATCATGACCGTAAAATACGAAACAGGCTGTACGAACATTGCCATAAATAAAGAAGCCATTGTAGATGACTTCTTCATTTTGAGCACACGCCTGGCAGGAGAAATCGTGCAAAAATTTGTCAATTACGGCATACGCTTTGCCATATATGGAGATTTCTCAGCCCATACAGGCAAAGCTTTAAAAGACTTTATGTATGAAAGCAATAACGGAAAGGACCTCTTCTTTTTGCCTGACGCTTCGCTTGCCGTTGACCGGCTTTCGGCATGCGCATAAGACCAGACACATCCGTCGTTACGCTTGCTTTTCCGACACGCCAAACACCTTTTCGCCAATCAGAATTAAAACTACGGCCACGGCAAACAGCGTAACGAACGCCGCAGCAGCGCGCACAAGAAACATCGTCGTATAATGCTTTTCATACCACGCGTCGCAGAACGCATAATAGACAGAGCCCGTCGGCGCGTCATACGTTTCACACAAAGACCGCAGCGTACTTGGAACGCCTTTTAAGGCTTTTCTTCCAATTGGCAAAACGACATGTTCGCCACGCCGGATGGCGTCTGCGTCGCGTTTTGGAATCTGCGCCAGAATATAGCTTTCATCGGGAAGCTTTAGCAGATAAAACGGCAGATAATCTTCCCTGTTATGAAACAGTCCGTCCGGACTTTTATACTGTAAAAACTGCGGCTTCTTTTTGGGCGCGCCATAAGCCCTTCCTTTTCTTGTCCTGCGCTGCGTATAGGGTTTGACCCACGATTTCAGTTCATACGCCCCCGTAGCGACAATATCGATCGGTTCCGCCGTAAATACGGGAGAAAGCGTCGTTTCAAACGCTTCTTTTCCGGACAGGCGGGGAATATCGTCTCCCGCCTCAGCTCCCGTATAATCCGTCCCTCTATTTTCCTCTGCCTCCTTTAGCGTAACCGGTTCCCTTTCTTCCCGAAACAACGGCTCAACATCCAGATTCACAAACAAAACGTAAGCCGCCACAAGGCCGATTAACGTGCTGCAAACAGCAATCACTTTTCCCTTTTTCATCCCTGTCATCCTTCCTGTTTTCCAACTGTCTGAAACGTCACGCGAAACGACGTGCCTTCCTGCGCGCTGCTGTCCGCCTCCATTCTGCCGTTCATGCAGTCTGTCATGCGCTTTGCGATCGCAAGCCCAAGCCCGTGTCCGCCGCCCTTTGCTCTGGATGGGTCCGCACGGTAGAACCGCTCAAACACATACGGCAAATCCTCCCTGGGAATAACGGCCGATCGATTGTTTACCACCAACGCCGCATGCTTTCGCACAACGGAAAGCGAAATCGTAATTTTACCGCCAGACGGCTCATACTTCACGGCATTTTCGATCAAAGCCTGCGCAATCCGTTTCAGATACTCTACATTCCCCCGCACGTAAACGTCTTCTGCAATCGCCGTTTCATACGTAATCTTTTTTTCATATGCGACAGATTCCAGAAACAGCGCAATCTGTTCTACGGCGTTTGAAAAACTGACCGTTTCCATTTCTGTTTTCGCCCCGACCGCCTCCAGGTCGGATAAAAGCAGCATTTCCTCAATCAAAGACTGCATTGCTTCCGCAGCGGCTTTTGTCCCGTCCACCCATTGCATCAGCTCACGAACGCAGACGTTTTCATTGCCGCGCAAAATACCCATATTGGCAAGCACGACTGCGACAGGCGTCTTTAAATCGTGCGACGCATCCGCTACAAACTGCTTTTCCATTGCAAACGCCGCTTCCAACGGGCGGACCGCAACACTTGCCAGCCGTCTGCTGATCGCATAAAAAACCAGCATGGCGCATAAAAAAATAAGCACAAGCATACCCGACAAACGAATGGACGCGACACGGAGAAACCCGATATCCGCCACAGCTATTTTGACGACCGGACCTGTCTTTCTTCTGTAATAATACAGGCCCTCCTCCGAAAGAGCGCCGTACGCTTCCGGCGCCGCGGCAATCTCCCTTGCAATCTTTTGCAAAGACTCTCCTTCCTGAATAAATGACTTTGACAGAAGCGAAAGCTCTCCCGTATCCATGTGATAGAAAAAAATGGACAGATTTTTTTCATAGATCTTTTTTTCCCGCTCTGCTTCCTCTTCCGGTCCCGGCGGCAGCGGCCATGGTTCTTCCCGAAACGGAAAAAACCGCTCTTCTTCCGTCCGCATGCCCCCGATCGGCTCCGTCAGCTGCGCCATCGTCGCTTTTAAATCTTCTTTGTTTCGATAGCCGGAATAGACAAACACAGCCAGAAGCATGAAAAAAAGCGCGCTTCCCGCCAGAAGCATATTCGACAGGATAAACCTCTTCCTGTACGCCGCTAACATGCCCCCTCCTCCAGTCGATAGCCGATTCCATATATGCTTCGTATTGTGACGTTCGCCTTTAAAAACCGCAGTTTTTTTCTGAGGAAGGAAATATACGCTTCCACCGTATTGTCCGCCGCATCCGAATCCTCGCCCCAGACATGAACCAAAAGACTTTCTTTTGTAATCGTCATGCCACAGTTGCGCAGAAAAAAGCGCGCCACTTCAAATTCCCGCTTCGTAAGCTGCACCGACTCCTCCCCGCACTGTAACAGGGCGCCGTTTAAATCCAGACAAATATCGCCATACGAAAGCGCTTCCAATATCAGCTCGCCCCTCCTGCGCGTCAAAGCGCGTACGCGCGCAAGCAGCTCATCGGCATGAAACGGCTTCGTCATATAATCGTCCGCTCCCGCATTCAGCCCGCTTACTTTATCCGGCGCAGCGTCCTTTGCAGTCAGCATTAAAACAGGCGTTTGCACGCCATTCCTCCGCATCCGCCTTACCGCCTCCATGCCATCCATCTCCGGCAGCATCACATCCATCAAAATCAGATCGTAACCGGCCTCCATGCTGTAGTATACCGCGTCTCTTCCGTCAGAAACAGCGTCTGTAAAATAACCTGCGTCACAAAGCAATTTGCAGATCGCGTCTGATAACAGCGCCTCGTCTTCCACTACCAGAATTTTCATCCAAAACACCTCAAAAAAACTATAGCATATTTATGCACTCCGCTCAACTGTGAGAGAATTCTTTTTGTAGGATCTGTAACACGCATCCAGACCAAAAAGGCTGATGCCTTCGCATCAGCCCTCTCTTTCCGATCCCTTTCCTTCTCTCCTCTAATGCCGTTTGATCTTTCTTGCCGCCGTCTTCTCAAATTCCTGTTCGCGCACGGTAAGCTTCGCCACCCGTTTATAAAGCGGCGCATCCTGATTATAAGCGTCCACCAGCTCCTGCAGCGACGCTTCCAGATCCGAAATCCCCTGCTTGCTTGCATATTCCAGATCCGGGAAGATTTCGGCTTCGATGACGCCCTCGCGCTCGCGCACCAGAACCTCCTGCGCCAGCCTGTGCCTGGAAAGCTTATTTTCGATCTCCTCCGGCGAAACATTCTCACCGTTCTTTGTAATAATCAGATTTTTCTTCCTTCCGGTCAGGAAAAGAAAACCGTCTTCGTCCACATACCCAAGATCGCCCGTCTTAAGCCATCCGTCTTCTGTCAGCGCCTCCGCCGTCTCTTTTTGCATCTTATAATAGCCCTGCATCACGCTGCTGCCTTTTACCCAGATTTCTTCCTCTACCACTTTTGCCAGACAGTTTGGCATCAGCTTTCCAACGGAATTCGGTTTACGGTTCCAATCCAGATTCGTGCTGATAACGGGCGCGCATTCCGTCATGCCATAGCCCTGTAAAATCGTAATGCCATATTTCTCAAACAATGCGATCCAGACCGGATCTAAGTATGCGCCGCCGCTGCAAATCGTATGAAGGCGTTCGCCAAACACTTCTTTCTTTACGATCTCAGGCGGCAGAGCGGCTGCGTCTTCCAGTTTTTTTGCAAACGATTCGATCATCATGGGCACCATCAAAATCATATCCGGTCCAAACAGCTTAATATTTTTGGCTATGCGCATGATGGAATCATTGATGCAGATGATGCTTCCAAGCGAAATTCCCTTTAGAATATCCATGCTCAGGCAATATGCATGATGAATCGGCAAAACCGAAAGAATGACCGTCCTCGATGGAATCCGCATATCAAGACAGGTCGCGTTCTCCGCCAGATTACGCTGGGTCAGCATAACACCCTTGCTCTTCCCCGTCGTGCCGGACGTAAACAGAATTGTACACAAATCCTCCGGATTCGCCCATGCGTCAAAACCGCACGCACTCTCCTCCAACAGCCTTTGCATCGCATCTGCTTCGCTGTCCGGCTCTTCCTTCTGCATGGAAATCACCTTTTGCAGCTTCGGGCACTTCTGCTTTGCAAGCGCCGCCACATCCGCGCGGATTTCATCATACACAAGCACAGACGCATCGGAGCGGTCAATCAGCTCGCACAGCTCCTCTGCCGGCAGCGCCACGTCCAAAGGAACCGCCACGCTGCTGCAATTAACCGTTCCAAAATAGGCGACCAGCCAGTGATAAGAAGTCATGCCGACAATCGCCACATGCTTTCCCTGCATTCCCATCGCCTTTAACGCGCCGGAAAAGTGTTCGCTGTCTTCTCTTAACTGCGTATAGGTTTTCGACTCGATGCAGTCTTTTCCGGTTTTGTAACGAATGGCGTCCTGCCCTCCAAATCGTTCCTGCGCCTGTACTAAAATTTCACGAATTGTATTGCATACCATACCGATTCCCCCCTAATCTGAAATCCGGCTCAGATACTCCATCGCCTCTCCCACCGTGCGCAGCCCTGCCGCTTCCCGCTGCTCCACCTCAAGGTCAAACGCTTCTTCGATTTCTCCCAGCATGCTCATAAAGTCAAACGACGTAAATCCCAGATCTTCTACAAAACGGGACTCAGGCACGATTGCCTCCGGGTCCGCTTCCACATAATTCACAATGATTTCTCTCAGTTTTTCCAGCATATCGCTCCTCCTAAATCAGTTTTAAAATATCGCCTACGGAAAGATTTGGATTTTCCACTCCCTTGAACATGATTTTGCAGAGATAATAATACAGATATTCCAGCTGCTTTCGGCTGATCGCTTTTACCTGATGCTCAAAATTGAAATCCAGGCCGTTATCCTCCGGCCGATGCATCACCGTCAGATACATCGCCTGCGTCGTCGCGCCATTTGGATACCATTTCGTCTTATACCGAATCTCCCCAAGCTGCTCTAAGCCTTTTTCTTTCAGCGTCATCGGCTGATACGTCAGAGACATCGGCTCATACGTGCAGCCTCTTGGATTCGGATAAACCTGACTGCGATATGCGAAATAAGACACCGGATCATAATTGGCATGGCGAAACAGCTCATTCTGCCGGTCTCTGATCTCAAACAGCGCGTCTAAAAACGTTTTCTCCGGCGAAATGATCGTACGGAATGGAAACGAATGGATACGGGTGCCGCCGCATTTTTTTTCTTTTAACGTGGCGCGCCTTGCAATCGCCGTATTGATGGATACGTCGTCGTTGCCATTCATTTTCTGAAAATACGTCCGAAGTCCCATAATCAAAAGACAGGTCAGAGAAATATGCTGCGCGTTGCAAAAATCCATCAGGCGCTTTGTCGGTTCGCCCTCCAGATGAAAAATATCCAGATCCGACTCCACCGAATCGGAAACATTTACAGCTGCCCGAAGAGACGGCTTCCCCTGTCTGTCCCGTTCCATTTCAAGCTTTGCCGTTCCATCAATGCCATTGTAAATCGGCTCAGAGCTTTCAATCAGGCTCCGGAAAAAAGCTTCGTCCTTCTCCCTTGCTTTCGATCCCGCCTCATACGAAAGATCCTTCTTCAGCTGTTCCAGATAAGAAGACATATCTTTTGGATACGGCACATTTTCATACATGCGGCTGCTGTACAGTTCAATGATGTCTTTCAGAAAACAAATCAAAGACTGCGCATCCATAATCAGGTGATCCGCCAGAAGATATACGCCGCTGAATCCGTCCGGCGTTTTTATCATCACCATGCGGCTCATGGGAGAATCTTCCCTTTTAAATGGAACCTGCGTCCATTTTTTCATTGTCTCTTCCGCTTCCTCCATCGTGACGCCGGAAAAATCCATATATTCAATTTCCTGCTTCACCTCGTCTACCACGTACTGATACCATACGCCTTCTTTATCCTTTGCAAACTGAAGCCGCATGGATTCGCTTCGTTCATATGCTTTTAAAATAGACGTCTTTAAGACTTCAAAATCCAGCTCCGTTTCAATCGTCAGACTGGTGCCAATGTTGACGACTGCTTTATTCGGACAATAATCCAAATAGAAAAAATGAAATTTCTGCGCCGCCGTAAGCGGGTATACGTCATACCCTTTTCTTTTTCTCATCATAAAATAGCCTTTCTCCCTTTCCACTATTGAAACAACGTCTCTTTCAGAAACAAATCCAACGCTTTCTCATAACGTCCGGTATCCATATAATAGCTCTCCGCATGCGCTGCGCCCGGCACAATCAGCTTCCATTTCTCTGCCGCGCAGTTCTGATACATCTCCTCGCACATGCAAACCGGAACAAACGTATCTGCGCTGCCATGTATAAACAGAGTCGGCGTAACGGATTTTTTCACTTCCCTTGCCGCATTGCACGTATCCATGCCATAGCCCGCCAGCTTCCGATTCATCCTGTCCGCAATCTGAATGATCGGAAACGCCGGTATATGGTACATCGTATGCAGCACATGCGTAAAGACCTCTTTGGGAGAAGTAAACCCGCAGTCGGAAACAATGCCCTTCACCTGACGCGGCAGTTTTAAGCCTGACGTCATCAAAACCGTCGCCGCGCCCATCGACGTCCCGTGCAGAATGATGCTGCAATCCTCCCCGCACGTCTCAAGCAGCCATGCGATCCATTGCAGCGCGTCCATCCGATCCAGGCATCCAAATCCAATGTATGTCCCTTCGCTCCTTCCATGCGCCCGCGCATCGACAAGCAGCATGGCGTATCCGCGCCGCAGATAGTAATCGGACAGGCCGATGTAATCCTTCATGCCCTCGCTCGTATATCCATGAAAGCACAGTATAACGCGCCCGCTTCCCCCGTTTGGAAAAAACGTCCCGTGCAGCCGCAGCCCGTCCTCCGAATGAATCCATACATCCTCATGCGGCTGGGAAAGCATGTATTCCTTACATTTTCCTATTTTTTCGGCGTACTGGCTCCAGTCTGTGCCCGCCATCTTCATCGTGCGCTCCACTTTTGCCCTGCCGCGCTTCATCGTCCTCCTGTAAAAATAGGCCGACAACAGAACTTCGGCTGTTAAAACCGCGCCGGCCGCTCCGAGCATCCCCTGCATTTTTCCCATATGAAAACCTCTTTATTTTTTCTTTCTGCTGTCGATGATCGCTTTTAACCGCAGCGCTTTCTCAATGCTGCCCTCCACCTTCAGCTTCTGCGTCGTAACGGCCCAGATCGGGTCCAGCTTTCCTTCCGCAATTTTCTTTAACGTTTCTGCCGAACAGGTAAACATCGCGTCCCTGTCATAATATTCATACGGCTCCACAAAAATTTTTCCGTCTTTCGCTTCGACGTAAAAGATGCCTTCCCCTTCTCCCGTAATATTAAACTGATACGCCAGATGTTCCGTTATTTCGGAAATATCCGCCTCCATAAATTTCCCTTTGATCTCCGAAAAAAAATCTGCATACGTCATGCCTGCTCCTCCATTCTTTCTAATTCGACCGTCGGTCAGTTTCTGTTCAAAATTACAATAACACTAATATGACCGTCGGTCAAGTATTGATTCAAAAATTTTTTCGTGCTATACTTTACACAGATTTTTACCGGATGGACGGCCAGTGGCTTTCCATCCGTAACAGGAATATTATTTTCCGGGAGGAGCGCCATTATGCCAGCTATGGACAAATACAACCGCATTTTGGATGCACTTTCTGCTTTGCTGGAACAAAAGACGCTGCGCACAATCTCTGTCAGCGACATTGCGCAGACGGCCGGCATTGCAAAAGGCAGCATCTACTACTACTTCGATTCCAAAGACGCCATTGTAGAAGCGCTCGTAGAGCGCAGCTATTCCGCTTCCATCGAAACGGCCAAACGGCTTGCCGGGGAAACGACGATTCCGCCGTTCACCCGCATGGCGCTGATTTTTCAGGCATGCCGAAATTCCTCCACCGAATTTTTAAGGCAAAATACGGCGACGGACGCAAATATGCAGGAGCGCACTCTGCTGCACCAGAAGTATCTTCGTTATATTATAAAGGAATTGAACCCAGTCCTTGCCAGAATCATCCGACAGGGCATTGACGCCGGAGAAATCTCCTTTGAATACCCTGACGCATTGGCTGAGATCGTACTGATTGTACTGACTGTGAAAATAGACAATACGCTGATTCCCTCTACGCCGGAGGAAATCGAGCGCACGATTATCGGTTTGATTGCGCTTTTGGAAAAAGGAACGGACAATCCAAAAGGCTCGCTGAATTTTCTGACGCTTCCCTCTGCTTAATCCGGCTGTGCATGCACGCAAAGCGCGCGGCGTCTTTTTCTGTGCGTCCCAACGCTGATGCACAAAAACAGCGTCAGGCAAAACAGGCTGATAGCCGCGCCCGTCAAAAGGCCCGGCGTCCGGTAGCGCAGCGTAATATTGTGCCGCCCCGGTATCAGAGGAATTTTCATCAGACTGTCCATAAATATGCCGCAGTCGGTCTCTTTCCCGTCTACGTATACGCGCCAGCCCTCCTCCTTTGGTATGGAAAGCAGAAGATTCCCCGCCTCTTTCACATCTACGTATCCTTCTATGCAGTCATCCGCAAACCGCGTCGTCTGAAACGGCTGCGCGCAAAGCTTTTGAAACGCCTGATGCAAAACGTCAAGATCCAGACGATAGGGCTGCACCGTAAAATGAGATACGTCAGACGTATTCGTAATCTCCAGCACGTCCCCCTTTTTGCACCAGCCGAAATCCAGAAGATAGCCGTGCTCGCATTTGCTGAATTTGCGCACCCTCTTTTGATTTGTTACGGTAAGATTCGTCACCGACGTATCAGTATACGTCCCGTACAGATACCCGTCCTCTTCCACTGTTATCGTCGTTCTTTCCCGCCCGGCTTCCACCGCGCCAAAAACCGGCGCAAGCAGCGTGCCTTTTGCGCCAAGCGCACAGGCCAGACGGTTTAAATTCGCAACCTGTCTGCCTTTCCCTGTCTGCAAGTCCCATTTGGCTTCCAGATCCACATCCGCCATAAAGCCAAGCGGCAGCGTATAATGATTTTTATAAATATAAGTTTGCCCGTCGTCTGCAGCCAGCGTTACGAGAGGGCTTTCTTCATATGGACTGTCGCTGATTACATACTTTACGGCAAGCATTGCCGAAGAAAGCGGCGTCGCGCCGCTGTAGCTGTAAAAATTTTTGCCGCCCTCCATTCCCATCTTCCGGTAAAACCGGCTGACGCCAATATTCATCAGAGACGAAAACGTCGTAGCGGAGCGATATCCATACAGGGCCGCATCGTTTTTCGTCATGCGTTCCATCTCCTCTACCCGGTAAAACGGCTCCTCCTCCGCTTCCTCCACTTTAGCCAACAGCTGACGAATCGAAGCCTGATGTTTTGTATAGGCCGTCCGGCTCGTTACGGAAAGTCCCGTCAGCGCAAAATTGACAAACAGCTCTAAAACGGCCAACGCGCAAAGCAAATACCGCGCCGTCAGACGCCCGGCTGGACGACCGCTCTTTTTCAGCAGAAGAAGCGTCCCGTACGAGACAGTCAGGCATACCGTCAGGACAGACGCGCCCAATGAAACCTGCCCGTCATCCGCGCCATACGAAAAGACAGCCAGACATGCCGCCGACGCCACAATGGAACTCGCAATTTCGATCCGGGTATTGCCGGATATGTTCTGATACGCTTCAAATCCCAGCGTCAGCAGCAAAAACACATACAGATACGACTGTCTGCCCGGCAAAGAATCCGGAAAATGCAGACCATGCCATACAAAATCCAGAAAATTGTTCGAAAAGCTCAGCCAGAACAACACAAGCAGCAGCACGCGTTTGATTTTCCCGCTCCATGCAATGCTTCGGTTAAACAGATACAGCAGCAAAAACAGGAATACGGCCGCTCCGCAATACAGATTGGGAAAATGATCGCGTCCCGTATAAGGCTCTACGGCAATGCAATGCCTTGCCAGCATAGACGTCAGGTCAAAATACCATTCCATCGTCTGCGGAAACGAAAATCCGGAAGAACCGCTGTAGCTTAAAATCGCAGCCTCCGGCAAAAGCAGCACGGCGCCCATGCCTCCGGCCAGCAGAGAATACAGCGCAAACCGGCCCACGCAAAGCAGACGGCTGACAAAGCCTCCCTTCTCTTCTATCCATACGATGACGAACAGCAGCGCAAGAAACAGGCACAAAAGCATCGCCATATAATAATTGCACAAAATGGCCGCTGCAAGGCTCGCACAGTAAAGCCCACACTTTTTTTCCTTTACAAGCTGGAAAAGCCCCAGAACGACAAGCGGCGCAAGCGCGACCACATCCAGCCACATGATATTCCAGCTATAGGCCGCCATATAGCCCGACAGCGCGTAAAATGACGAAAACAAAACAATGCTTCCATCGTCCGTCTGAAAATGACGCCGCAGATAAACGGCAAAAAACAGACCGCACAGACCTGTTTTCACCAGAACCAGAAGCGTCATAAACTCAATCACCAGTCCGGAAGGGCAAAGCAAAAGCAGCCAGTTGAACGGGCTTGCCAGATAATAGGCAAACAACGAAACAAAATCCGAACCGATTCCCAGCCGAAACGAATACAAAAGGCTCCCGCCATGCTTGAGCTTATCCATAAATTCCGTAAAAAACGGCGCATACTGATGGTACATATCAACATGCAGAATGCATGTTTCCCCAAACGGATAGACCCTGTTGCGCACGCAAATCAGAATGCAGATCAGAAACGGCAAAAAAAATGCGCACAGATACAGCCGAATGCCTGTCTTTTTTCGTCTCATGTCCGCTCCTTTCCTTCCTGTCCGTCGTCTTTCCTGACGGTTTAATCTTTATCAAACATCTGGTAATATTGCAGGGTCTGATACGGCAAAAGCGCCTCCTTAGCTTCCTCCGGCCAGATTCCGGCAGCCGATACGACGGGCGCGCGCTCCCTCAGCTCCCTTAAGAAATTCTGATACGCCGGAAGCGCAATTCCCGCCGCCTCTAAGACCTTCACGCCAAGATAATTTACGCTCATATCCTGCTGCGTTTCCGTTTCCATCGGATAATTCGTCCATATCACATAAGGAACCTGATAACGCAAAGCCGCATCCGCGCCGGACAGAAAACGATAGCTTTTCCCCTGCAGCCGCCAGATTGGTTCCGCCACCGTATCATTTGGCTGGTGATCGCCAAAAAATACGACCATCGTCGGTTCCTCTTCCTGCGAAAAATAAGAAATCAGAGATTCCAGCGCCCGGTCCGTTTCCTGTATCAGAGACAAATACATGGAAAGCGCTTCCGACGGCGCGCCCTCCACCGTGATATGGGGCGCAAAACCGGGATGCGCGTCATACGAACCATGATTCTGCATCGTAACGTTAAAGACAAACAGAGGCGTATCTTCCTCCTTTTCCTCATACGTCCGTATGATCTGGTCAAAGCAGGTCTGATCGCTGACATAATCCCGGATGTATGCTTTCTTCCCAAAATCATGCAAAAACTGCATGTGCGAAAACCCAAGCAGCGGATACACGGTATCCCTGTCCCATCCGCCGGCATAATACGGATGCATCGCATACGTCTCATAGCCAAGCGCCTTTAGACAGGATGGAATCGCAGGAAGCTCTTTCCGAATATACTGCTGATACGGTATGCTTCCCTGCGGCAAAAACGCCATCGTATGGCCCGTCAGAAATTCAAACTCCGTATTCGCCGTGTTGCCGCCGCAGACCGACGTATGCAGATAGCCTGTAATCGTATTTTTCTCCCCCTGAAACAGACGGCGCACAAATGGCATGTACTCCTCGCTTGCCGTAAAATCCCCCAAAACGCCAGGATCGGAAAACGCCTCATCCATAATCACAATGATATTTGGCATCCGCTCCGCTCCCTGCTCCTGATTTGCAGACGCCTCCTGCGTCGTCTCGTACTCCGCCAGCATCTGCTCTGCCTTTGTCCTGCTGTACCCGTCCGGCTTTTCAATCGACAAAAAGGGAAGCTCCATCACCATCGTTAAGGCAAAGCCGTTTGTCTGCCACATGTAAACCGGCGTAAACAGCTTATTATACATCAAATGACGATTCTGAAACTCCTCCCGCTGCAACGTTTTTGCAAACAGCAGCAGCGCCACGCACAGCGCAAATGCCGCGGGCAGACTGACATACCGTTTGCACTTCTTCCCGTCCGCCCTGCAAAAGCCCTCCAGAAACAGCACGAGCAAAAAGCCAAAAAGCACAGCCGCCACACGGGGCGTCGGCATAAAATTATAATTGTCCATAACGCCCGCCGCCGTGCCAATCGAGAAAAGATCCCAGGGGACAAGCGGAAGCGAGCGAAACGTATAGACGTAATAGTTGATCAGACCAAGCAGCATAGCCAAAATCCCTTCCGTCCGAAGCGCCCATGTCACGCTCCGAAACAGAAGGGCCAGTATCCACGCCACCAGTTCAAACAGAAGAATATTAAAAATCTGCGGCCACTGCCTGACCTCTGTAAAGCCATTGTGCGTATACGCCTCCAGCAGATAAAAATGCACGATGGGAAACAAAAGCAGGCCGCAGACGCTTCGAAATGTTTTCACTGTATCAGACATGCTTATTTTTTAATTTTTACAGACTTTACTTTGCTCCAGGAACCGTATTTTTTCTTTCCGGTCACAGAATCCTTCTGGAACGTACGCGCCTGTACATAATACGTCTTGCCTTTTGCCAGTTTGTTTATCGTCAGAGACGTTTCCGTAACGTCCTTTTTCTTAGCGGACGACATATTTTTGCGCAGCGAATAGCGTATCTGATATCCGCTTGCCGCCGCATTCTTTTTGACTTTGATCCGCATTGTTTTCTTTGCGCTGTTTTTCACCGATGCAACCGCCGTCTTTCCGGGCTTGATTTTCGCCCAGTGCGCATAAAGGTTAAGATCAGCCGTTACTGTGTCGGACGCGCTGACTTTTCTGCCGCCGACGGCGCTCGTGTACCAGCCAAGAAACGCATATTTGCTCCGCTTTGGATCTGTCATGCTCCCCAGGCCCGCGCCATAAAGAATGCCCGATTTTACAATAGATTTCGTGCTTTTGCTTCCAATGTATCCGCCATTTGCATGAAACGTTACGGTATACTGCGGCGTAATCGTAACGGACGATACCGGACTGTCGTAATACCCGTTTGCCGCGGCAGACGCCGTTACCGTCGTCACGCCGGATATGGAAAATGGCGCCAGATAAACCTGCGACCTTGTAGACGCAATGGAAGGCGTTGTTCCATTTAACGTATAATAAATCGTCCCGCCCGCCGGCGCAGCGATCGTAACCGTGTTGCCGGTGCAGACAATCTGCGGCGCGGCAAGACCCGCAGACGGCGTAAAGATCGTTCCGATCTCGCTTTCGCTTGCTCCGGAGTCATACACCAGAGCCGGCAGCATGCCATTCCAGATGCTCTCCGGCAAATGCTGCCGGCTGCCCAGCTCCGCGTCATGAATAAAAACCTGCTCGCTTCTGTTAAAGTAAGGATACGTGCTGACCAGCCCCTTATCATCCGCAATGTTGTCATTCCAGGTCACATCCACACAGTACCATGTGCCATTCAAACGCACAATATTCCATTCATGCTCCAGGCTTGTCACAACTGCACAATCCACATTCGCGCCGTTTAACAAAAGCTGCAATGCCTGCGAATACCCCGCGCATACTGTCGTATCCGTACAAAATACGCTGTAAGCCACCTGATTATACGGATTCATCGGAATCGACGGATCTTCATATCCAAAATCATACGTCATTTTCGCACAGATCAGATCATGCGCCAGCTTCTCTTTGGAAAGATCGTCCGGCTGCGCGTTGATCTGCGCCATCCAGTTATCAATGACGCTCTTCATCTGCGCCGTCGCCTGGCTGCGCGCGCCGCCCTGCGCAAATTCCGGAAAAACCGTAAGCGCGACCATGCCGCCATATCCGGCTCCGGAGCTGTAAATGCTGGAATCCAGAAAATAATACTGCGGATTGGAGTATTTGAACAAAAACGCTGTTTCGACTGCCGTATCTCTTGGCATACCCGTAAACATAACGGATTTTGTCTGGCAAACCATGCGCCCGTCACTGTCCCTTGTTATGGCAAGGGAGTCTGCGCCCGTCAGATAGCTGATGCACATCTCATCCAGCTTATCCCAGAATTCCCTTTTGCTTGCCGAAAGCTGGTTGTAATAATAATTCGTAGAATATTTATCCCAATCATATCGATACACTGCGGACGCTTTCTGGTTCGCGTCCTCCTTTGGACGAAACGCCTCCGGCATGTCTTTGGCGTCTGTTTCATGATTGACCGGCCGCTCCAGTCCTCCCGGCAGACGAATTCCCGCTCCGTCCTCCTCTGCCGTTACAGGCGCCTCCTCCATCACCGGAGCCTCTTCTGTCACCGCTCTCTCATCGGTCGCCGGCGCAGCGTATGCCGGGCCAGCCGCCGCGCCAAGCAGCAATATACCGGACAATAAAAATGAAATCATTCGTTTCCTCATAGCAATCGTTCCTTTCTTTCATAGATGTTTCCAGTATGTCCATTGTACTATATCCGCACAGAAAAGGAAAGAAGAAAAACATATGTTTTGCTATACTTCCAAAAGCTCCAGCAGCTCTTTTCGGCTCAGCGCCAGAAGATTTCCCATTCCGCTCCCCATCACCTGTTCCGCAAGGTCTTTTTTTGCCTCCTGGAGCTTTTGAATCTTCTCTTCCACCGTTCCTCTGGCAATCAGCTTATAGACCGTTACCTTTTTCGTCTGCCCGATTCGATGCGCCCGATCGGTTGCCTGATTCTGCACTGCAAAATTCCACCACGGATCATAATGTATCACCACGTCGGCTCCCGTCAGATTCAGGCCGACGCCTCCTGCCTTCAGTGAAATCAGAAAAACGGGAACGCTCCCTTCATTAAACTCCTTCACCAGCAAAAGCCGCCGCTCCTTTGGCGTGCTCCCTGTGATCGTAACATACGAAATTCCTTCTTCCATAAGCCTTGTCTGCAAGATTTCCAGCATGCTCTTAAACTGCGAAAACAAAAGAATGCGATGACCCCCGTCTATCGCGCTTTTTAAAAGCTCCAGACACGCGTCAAGCTTTGCCGCCCCTCCTTTATACTGCGCAAAGCACAGGGACGGATCGCAGCAGATCTGGCGCAGCCGCGTAAGCTCTGACAGAATCTGCATCTTCTGTTTCTGAAAATCCGCATCATTCTGCCCGGCAAGCCGCTCTTTCATATGCAGGACCTGTCCGTCATACAGCCGCTGCTGCGCGCGCTCGAACTTTACATAACGGCATTCTTCCAGCTTCTTTGGCAAATCCTTAAGCACGTCCTCCTTGCGTCTGCGCAGAATAAACGGCCCGACCATTTTCTGTAAACGCCGCATCGCGGCTTTGTCGCCGTTTTTGACGACAGGCGTCTCAATTTCACGCCGAAATGTCTCATACCCATACAAAAAGCCGGGCATCAGATAATCAAAAATGCTCCACAATTCGCTCAGACGGTTTTCAATCGGCGTTCCGGTCAGCGCATAGCGTATCCGGCTCTGCACCGCTTTGACCGCCTTCGCCGCCGTTGTCGCATGGTTTTTGATGTACTGCGCTTCGTCTATGATTTCATAGGAAAACCGTTTTCCTTCATACTGCGCGATATCGCGTTTTAACAGATCATAGGACGTGATGAGCACGTCAGACTCCTTCCAGTCTCTAAGCTTTCCCTGCCGCTCCTTCTGCGTGCCTGTAATCAGCGAAACGCTTAGCTCCGGCGCAAATTTTTTGATTTCCTCTCCCCAGTTAAAGACGAGCGACGCCGGAGAAATGACAAGCGACGTGCCGCCTCCCTCCCGTTTCGCCGCAAGCAGTACCGCAATGACCTGCAACGTCTTGCCAAGCCCCATATCGTCCGCAAGAATTCCTCCGAATTGCCACGCTTCCAGCGTGCGCAGCCATTTATAACCATTCTTCTGATAATTGCGCATAACGGCCGAAAGGCTCTCCGGCTCCTCAAAATCGGCGTCCTTTATCGTTTTAAACCCTTTGACCACTTCCCGAAAATGACTGTCCCGTCTGCTGCATACGCCCTCGTGTTCTTCCAGCATCCGATCCAGATACAGCGTACGGTACATCGGAAGGCGCATCTTTCCCTTTGCAAACTCCCCGGGCCCAATTTGCGCGGCGTCCATCATTTCCGCCAGCATCCCAAGCGAAGCGTCGCCTAAGCTGGCAAACGAGCCGTCTTTCATCCGGTAATAGCGCTTCTTTGCCCGATAACTGTCTAAAATGGCCAGCAATTCTTCTTTCGATACGTCATCCGTCGCAATATCCAGCTCCAAAAGCCCGCAGGAGACGGATACGCCGACCGACACCTTAACGGGCTTTACCGCATGGCTGCTTAAAAACCGTTTCGTACAGCGCACCTCGCCAAGCTCCATCAGCTTTTCTACGCCGCCCTCCATCATCTGGTAAACGAGCTCCTCATCGCCGCCGCAGTGCAGCGCTTCCTTTTCCGGATCCACCTCCGGCAAAAGCTGCATGGCCTGATATACTGCCTCTTCCTCCCTCGCCGCGTCCCGAAACGGCTCTACGCTCTTTGCCGCATGACCAGACACCCGGTCAAGCGCTGAAACTTCTTTCTCCCCATATCTGGCATATACCATACAGGTGACGTTTTGATCCTCCATATCCAGATAAAAGGTGATTTTCGCTTCCGGCAGCAAATATTTCCGAAACGTTTCCGGCTCCGTTTCCATGATTTCCACAACCTCCGCAAGCTGCGGCAGCGCACGGTAAAAAAATTCCGACATTGCATTTCTTCCGATGTGAAAAGAAAAACGATCGCCGTCGGCCAGACTGACCAGCGGTTCGATTTTTTCCAGAAACGCCGGATCGACCCGGTTTATCTTCTCATCCTTCAGATAGTAAGCCGCATCCGTTCCATAATACAGCTTCGGCAGACTGCCCGTCACCTGAACGCCATGAAATTCCCGCTCATTCGGATACGTTTCAGCTGAAATCCGCATAGAGACGTCCGGGTTATGCTGCGCGCAAAAAAGCAGACGCTTCTTTTTTTCGGCTGCATCCCTGTCCTCAAACTCGACCGCATCCTCTCCCAGCCGTTTATAAAAAGCGTCCAGCCTCCATCCGGACAATTTCAGCTCGCTTAAAGCGCCTGATCTGCGGTAAGCATACCCCCGGTATTCTGCCATCCGCTCCTGAAACGCTTCCTCTTCGCGCACAATCTGACTGAGAAAGTGAATCCATCCTTTTCCCTTTTCCGTAAACCGCTGAATATCGTGATGGATCTGCGTGCTGCTTCCATACGTTTCCGTCGCGCAATGCCTGACGTTTCTACAGAACTGATCCGGTTTTTTTACGACAAACAGCTTTTTTTCTCCTATTTTAAAGGAAATCATCAGATTTCCATTCTTTTTAATCAAACGCGGAACAAACTGCAGCAAAGGATACGCGTCCGCTTTTGCAGCAATCTGGCTGACCCGTTTTTGCTGATAAGCCCGCAGTAGCGTCTTCGCCCGTTCGTCCGTCGCGTCTCCCAGCGTATGCGTGTTCAGATATTCCTGCAGCATCTGAAGCGTCCCCGCCGTATAAGGGCATTCCAGACTGGCGGCGTACCAGGAATAGTACCGTTTGCGGCATTTGGGACAACCGCATTCCATGTGCGTCACCTCTGTGCGCGCAAACAAAATCCGAATCGGAAACGTTTCGCCCTCCTGCATGCCCGTTGCATCTATCTCCCCCAGCGCCCGCCCGTCCGTCCGGGAATGGCCCGACCGAATCCGCTCTAAGACGATGCGCCCTTCCCGATAAAGCGTCTCGCCCTCCATCCTGATTTTCTGCGCGATATTTCTGGAAGCGGCAATTTTATCTCCGACAAAATAACGGTACTGCTCCAACGCCTCTGGCGATAAAAACGAATCCGCCCGCTCCGACAGATCCGCTTCCTCCTCCCAGGCGTCGCCAAACAGCCTGTAATTTTTTTCCATCTTTTCCATATCCGCTTCCTCTTTCCCGTCCGAACGCAAAAAAACATTCCCATCAGCCGCATTGCCGGAAAACGCCGCATGCATCTGACAAATGCCTTTTCTTCGTACACTCTATGTAAATTCTAATCGCGGCATCTTAAAATGTCAAGGCCGTCAGACCATGCGCATTCCGAAGCAAAAACAAAACGTGTTACAATTCACACCCACGCCAGTTTTTGCAAAGTTTTTATTTGATAAGGGTGCACGGAGTGATTGGCGTGGCGTGAAAAATAACCAAAATGTTGCTTTTTCTCTGCAAACGTAGTATTCTATGTATCAAGATAAACTGCGCTTCCTTCTTTTGGCAGTTATCAAAACTACATAACACTGAGAGGTTTATTTTATATGAAAGAGACATTCCACATTATAAGCGACGGCTCCTGCGATCTGCCGCCAGCGCTCGCACAGGAAAAAAACATTACCGTCGTGCCATTTTACGTATCCTTTGACGACAAATGCTATCAGAAAGAAAACGTAGACATCGGCATTCGGGACTTTTACCAGCAGATGGTTGACAAAAAGGGCGTCTACCCCAAATCCTCGATGCCCTCTGTCTTTGACTACGAAAACGCCTTTCTCCCGTATGCGAAAAAGCAGATTCCCATTCTCTGCATCTGCATCACTTCCAAATTCAGCGGGTCCATGCAATCTGCGCAAAACGCGCGTTCAATTGTACTGGAGCAGTATCCAAACGCGCAGATTCACATCATCGACTGCATGTTCAATACTGTGCTGCAGGGGCTTTTTACACTGGAAGCCGCAGCGTTAAGAGACAACGGCGCAGACTATGCAGACGCCATCAAACGGCTGGAAGACATTCGTCACACCGGCAGAATCTTTTTCACGGTTGGCAATATGGAATATTTAAAGCATGGCGGACGCATCGGAAAGGTTGCCGCCGTAGCGGGCGGCGTGCTGGACATCCGTCCCATCATCACGTTAAAGCAGGGTGAAATCTTTCCCTCCGGCATTGACAGAGGCAGAAAGCGCACCACGCAAAAAACGCTGGATCTTCTGCTCGAATACTTAAATGAAAACGGTTGGAGCGCTGATTGTTTCAGCCTTGTCGTCGGATATGGATATGACAGAGAAGAAGGCGACGCTTTCCGCGACCATGCGCTTGACGTCCTGCGCCGGAACGGATATGCCATCGACGCCATTCCCGTCTGTCAGATCGGCGCTACAATCGGCGTGCACACCGGTCCGTATCCGCTTGGCTTTGGAATTATCGAAAAAGCGATGCACTGACATCGCTTTTTCTACCAAAGCTCCGCCAGCTCATAAATCAGACGCTCCGTCTTTTCCCATCCCAGACACGGATCGGTAATCGACTTGCCGTAGCAATGTCCGCTGATGGCCTGCGCTCCGTCTTCCAGATAGCTTTCGATCATCAGCCCTTTGACGATCTTTCGTATCTCCCCGGACACTCTGCAGCTATGCATAATGTCTTTGCTGATACGGATCTGTTCCAGAAAATTCTTCCCCGAATTGGAATGATTCGTATCAATCACTACCGCCGGATTTGCGATCTCTTTTTCTCCATATAATTCCAGCAGCTGTTTTAAATCCTCGTAGTGGTAATTGGGGATATTCCGTCCGAATTTATCCACGTAGCCGCGCAGAATTGCATGCGTATATGGATTGCCGCCCGTCTTTACCTCCCATCCCCGATAGAGAAACGTATGGCCGCACTGTGCCGCAATAATGGAATTCATCATCACCGTCAGATCCCCGCCTGTCGGATTTTTCATGCCGACCGGAATCCCGACGCCGCTTGCCGTCAGCCTGTGCTGCTGATCCTCTGCTGACCTGGCTCCCACCGCCACATAAGAAAGAAGATCCGAAAGGTATCTGTGATTTTCCGGATAGAGCATTTCGTCCGCACACGTAAAGCCCGTCTCTTCCACAGCCCGCATATGCATCTGACGGATTGCAATGATCCCCTTTAACATATCCGGCTTTTTCTCCGGGTCTGGCTGATGCAGCATCCCTTTATAGCCGACGCCGATCGTTCTTGGCTTATTCGTATAAATTCTTGGAACGATAAAAATCTTCTCGCATACCTTATCCTGTACATTCCGTAATCTCGAAATATAATCGAGAACCGCATCCTCATGATCCGCCGAACACGGCCCAATGACCAAAAGCAGACGGTCGTCCTTCCCCTCAAAGATGCGGCAGATTTCTTCGTCGCGCTTTGCCTTTGTCTCCGCCGTCTTTTCACTAATCGCATACTGCTGCTTCAGCTCGTCGGGAGCCGGCAGCTTCCGCAAAAATTCCATATTCATCTCCATAATCGTTTTCCTCCATTACTTTTTCGCTTCAACGCTTCACAGTAAAGATGCGTTGTATGTAGCATACCCCCAAACAGACGACTTGTCAACCTTTTGCGCGCAAAAAATTCTGTTTCGATAAAAACAAAAAAGAGGCTGCCGCAAACTTCCTGCAACAGCCTCTTTCCAATTTTTGAATCGAAACAAAAACCTCTCTTCTTTTTTAAGCCATCTCCGCTTTTAACGCCGCCGTCAGAGCCGGAACGATCTTATTCAGATCGCCAACAAGCCCATAATCCGCTACGTCGAAGATCGGCGCGTCCTCATCCTTATTGATCGCTACGATCAAATCAGAATCTTCCATACCTGCAACGTGCTGAATCGCGCCCGAAATGCCGATTGCAAAGTAGATCTGCGGACGAACGGTTTTTCCAGTCTGTCCAACCTGCAAATCCACCGGCTGCCAGCCGTTTTCTACGACTGCACGGGAACAGCTTACCGTTGCGTTCAATACTTCCGCCAGATCATCCAGCAGCTTGAAATTCTCTTTGGAGCCAACGCCGCGGCCGCCGGACACTAAAATCTTTGCATCCATGATATTCGCCGCCGTTTTTACTGCCTTCACTACGTTTAAAATTTCTACATAGCGATTGTTTGGCTCAAATCCCGGATTGAATTCTACAATGTTTGCTTTTGCGCCTTCGATCGGAGCGATCTTCTGCATAACGCCAGGACGTACCGTCGCCATCTGCGGGCGGTGGTCCGGACATGCGATCGTAGCAATCGTGTTGCCGCCGAATGCAGGACGCGTCATCAAAAGCTGATTGTGCTTCTGCTCGCTCTCTTTGCCAGGCGCAGCCACCAATGGGAAGTCGCCAATCTCAAGCACGGTACAGTCTGCCGTCAGACCGGTTGCAACCCTTGCGGAAACGGTCGGGCCAAGATCACGGCCGATTGCCGTTGCGCCAACCAGCATAATGTCCGGTTTATACTCATTGATCACCGACGACAGTGCGTGTGCGTACGGTTCTGTCCGATAATCCTTCAGCTGCGGATCATCCACTACGATCACTTTGTCTGCTCCATATACCGCCAGCTCATCCGCAAGGCCCTTTACGTCGGAACCAATCAGGACTGCCGTTACGTCTGTATCCAAATCTTTTGCCAGGTCTTTTGCTTTGCCAAGTAATTCAAATGCAACGCCGTCTAATACGTTGTCTACCTGCTGTGCAAAGACATATACTCCCTTATATTCTTCTAAGCCCATTGTATTCACCACTTTTCCTTATTTTTATTTTAGATGATATGTTTCTCTTTGAATTTGCCCATCAGATAAGCAACTGCTTCATCCGTGTCAAGCACAACTTTTTCTCCCGCTCCTTTGCGGACTTTATCGGATGCCTTTGCAATCTTCGTCGGTGAACCCTTTAATCCAAGATTTGCATCGTCAACATCCTTTAAGTCGGGTCTTCCCCATACGGTTACATCTTTTTCATATGCATCAAAGATCCCGCCCGGCGTCATATAACGCGGCTCGTTCAGTTCGGATAACGCCGTAATCAGACAGGGCATCGTCACTTTTAATTCATGATATCTGTCTTCGTACTGACGCTCAATGACAACAGCGTCGCCGTCAACTTTGATATTCTGCGCATAGGAAATCACCGGAAGTCCAAGATGCTCTGCAATCTGCGGTCCAACCTGCGCGGTATCGCCGTCGATTGCCTGACGGCCTGTGATGATAAGGTCATATTCCAGATTGCGGATCGCGCCGGCCAACGTAGTGGAGGTCGCCCATGTATCGGCTCCGCCCAATACCCTGTCCGTTACAAGGATGCCTTTGTCAGCTCCCATAGCCATAGCCTCGCGAAGCACCTCGTCTGCCTTCGGAAGTCCCATCGTAACGACCGTAACTTCCGCTCCGTTTTCTTCTTTGATTCTAAGCGCTGCCTCCAGTCCGGCTTTGTCGTCCGGATTCATAATGGTAAGCATTGCAGCTCTGTTTAATGTACCGTCCGGGTTAAACTGTACGCCGCCCTTGGTATCCGGTACCTGTTTTACACATACAACTATCTTCACGGTATTCACTCCTTATAATTTTTTATTTATGGGGGTCGGACGCGGATGCGCGGCTATTTTAAAAGCGCGCCTGAGATTACCATTCTCTGCACTTCTGACGTTCCCTCGTAAATCTCGGTAATCTTCGCGTCACGCATCATGCGCTCTACGTCATACTCTCTGATATATCCATATCCACCGAATAACTGAACGACTTCCGTCGTAACAGCCATAGCCGTCTCTGCCGCAAATAATTTCGCTTTTGCCGCTTCTACAGAATATACTTTCTGCGTCGCTTTTGCCATAGCCGCTTTGTAAACAAGAAGCTGTGCAGCCTCGATCCTTGCAGCCATATCCGCCAGCTTAAACTGCGTATTCTGCTGCTGCGCGATGGAACGGCCAAACTGCTTTCTTTCTTTCGTGTAAGCAACCGCTCTGTCCAGCGCTCCTTCTGCAATGCCAAGCGCCTGAGCGGCAATGCCGATTCGTCCGCCGTCCAGCGTATGCATGGCGATTGGGAAGCCCTTTCCTTCCGGTCCAAGCAGATTCTCTTTCGGAATTCTGCAATCTTCAAAGATCAGTTCATATGTAGAGGAACCGCGAATACCCATTTTCTTCTCTTTTGTGCCAAAGGAGAAGCCCGGCGCGTCTTTGTCTACGATAAATGCAGAGAAGTTCTTTTTCTTTCTGCCTCTCTTGTCCGTTACAACGCTTGTAATTGCGATTACGATATAAACGTCCGCCACTTTACCATTTGTGATAAAGCATTTGGAGCCGTTTAAAATCCATTCATCGCCGTCTAAAACAGCCTTTGTCTGCGCGCCCTGCGCGTCCGTTCCTGCGCCCGGCTCCGTCAGTGCAAATGCGCCAAGCTTTTCACCCGTCGCAAGCGGCTTTACGTATTTCTGCTTCTGCTCTTCCGTGCCGTAAGTTAAAATCGGATCGATGCAAAGCGATGTGTGCGCAGATACGATAACGCCGGTCGTGCCGCATACTTTAGACAGCTCTTCCACGCACATCACGTACGTCAGAGGGTCGCAGCCCTGTCCGCCGTACTCTTTTGGAACCGGAATCCCAAGAAAGCCAAGCTTCTGCATTTTCTTTACGGTTTCCACTGGAAACTCTTCTGTCTCATCCACTTCCTGAGCCAGAGGCTTCACTTCGTTTTCAGCGAATTCTCTGAATAAAGATCTCGCCATTTCATGTTTTTTATCTAAACCGAAATCCATGATTTTCTATTCCTCCATGTCTATTATTCTACAAAACGCCCACAGGCCAAAACGGGCCGAAAACAGCAACACGGGCGTTTCGTCCTGATTGCCAGTTCTCTTTTTATTACAGATCCATTACTGCGCGTCTACCGGCGTCTTCGTACGGTCTGCATTGTATACGTAGAAGCCCTTTCCGCTCTTTGCGCCGAGGTTGCCGCCGCGAACCATCTTGCGGATCAACGGACATGCGCGATATTTGCTGTCGCCCGTTTCATTGTAAAGAACGTCCATAATGGCAAGGCAGATGTCAAGACCGATAAAATCACCAAGCTCCAAGGGTCCCATCGGATGGTTTGCGCCAAGCTTCATGGCAGCGTCAATGCCGGCGATGTCGGATACGCCTTCCATCTTGATGAACGCGGCTTCGTTAATCATTGGGATTAAAATGCGGTTTACGACAAATCCCGCCGCTTCGTTTACCTGTACCGGCGTCTTGCCGATTTCTTCGGAGATCTTCTTGATTGCGTCTACCGTTTCTGCCGGAGTGTTTACGCCCGCAATGACTTCGATCAGCTTCATGCGGTCAGCCGGGTTAAAGAAATGCATGCCAACCATTGGACGCGTTAAGCCGTTTCCGATTTCCGTAATGGAAAGGCTTGACGTATTGGAAGCGAAAATGCATTCCGGTTTTGCAATCTTATCCAGTTCGGAAAACGTCGTCTTCTTCACTTCCATATTTTCAAAAGCGGCTTCCACGATTAAGTCGCAGTCTGCGCAAAGGTCTTCTTTTAAGCCCGGCGTAATTTTCGCAAGGATCGCGTCTGCCGCTTCCTGCGTCATTTTGCCTTTCTGCACAAGCCTGTCATAGCCCTTCTGGATCTTCGCCTTTCCGCCGTCTGCCCACTCCTGTTTGATGTCGCAGAGCGCCACTTCGTATCCGTCTACCTGAGCGAATGCTTTTGCGATGCCCTGTCCCATGGTGCCTGCACCGATAACTCCTACCTTCATTGTAGTTCCTCCTTCATTGATTTTATTATGGCATATGAACATCCGAGAAGCAAATACCTCCCGGATGTCTTTTTTCTTTGATCAGTTAGTCTCTCTCTACGATGGTTGCGCAGCCCATGCCGCCGCCAATGCAAAGCGTTGCAAGGCCTTTCTTCGCATCCCTCTTCTGCATCTCATGCAGCAGCGTTACCAGAATGCGGCAGCCGGACGCTCCAACCGGATGTCCCAGCGCGATTGCGCCGCCGTTTACATTTACTTTATCCATATTGAACTTCAAATCCCTTGCGACTGCGATCGACTGCGCCGCAAACGCTTCGTTTGCTTCTACCAGATCCATATCGTCAATCGTAAGGCCTGTCGATGCGAATACTTTATTGGTAGCCGCAACCGGGCCGATTCCCATGATTTCCGGAGCTACGCCGCCAAGCGCGCCTGCAACCCAGGTAGCCATCGGCGTTACGCCAAGCTCTTTTGCCTTTTCTTCACTCATTACGACCATCGCCGCAGCGCCGTCGTTAATGCCGGAAGCGTTGCCTGCCGTCACGAGCCCGCCTTCTTTGCCGGAGCAGCATTTTAAACTGGAAAGGCTTTCTTTTGTCGTGCCGGCGCGCGGTCCCTCGTCCTTTGCAAACAGAACCGTCTCTCTCTTTACTTTTACCGGAACCGGAACGATTTCATCGTCAAATCTGCCTTCTGCGATTGCTTTTTCACATTTCTGCTGGCTGTTTGCCGAAAACTCGTCTAATTCTTCTCTGGTAAGTCCATATTTATCACATACGTTCTCTGCCGTAATCATCATGTGGTAGTGGTTGAACGCGTCTGTAAGAGCATCGTTTACCATAGTATCGATGATCGTCGCATTGTTCATACGGTATCCAAAACGAGCTTTTGTCATTGCATACGGAGCCATCGACATATTCTCCATACCGCCTGCAACGACGACGTCAGCCTGTCCTGACAGAATCAGGCTTGCAGCTTCGTTTACGCATTTCAAGCCGGAACCGCATACGACGTTTAAAGTGAATGCCGGAACTTCAATCGGCAGACCCGCTTTGATCGATGCCTGACGCGCAACGTTCTGTCCCTGTGCAGCCTGAATAACGCATCCCATCATGACTTCATCCACCTGCTCCGGCTTTACGCCTGCCCGATTCAAAGCTTCCTTAATCACGATTGCGCCCAGATCAGCCGCCGGGGTGTTGCTCAATGCCCCGCCCATTTTTCCGATTGCCGTACGGCATGCGCCTGCTAAAACTACTTTCTTTGCCATTTTCTCGTCTCCTTATCCATATTTTTTCGAAGCAGCGTGTCTGCCACCGTCCTGATGCTGTAAAATTCCGGCCAAATAACAGCGCGTTGGCACGCTTGCCCTTTCCCATTAACAGTATCATATTTTCCATTTCTTTGCAAGGATTTCACGGCAAAATCTGCGCTTTTGAACCCTCTATTCCACCGCGCCGGTCAGCTCGCTCACCTCTGCAATTCCATGCTCGATCAGATAGGCTTCCATCCCCTCTGTCACTGCGATTACGGCCGCCGGATTCTGAAAATTCGCCGTCCCCACGGATACCGCGGTCGCGCCCGCCAGCATCATTTCGATCGCGTCCTCCGCCGTTTGAATCCCGCCCATGCCGATGATCGGAAGCTTTACCGCGCGCGCCGTCTGATACACCATGCGAACCGCGATCGGATGAATGGCCGGGCCGGAAAGCCCGCCGGTACGATTGGCAAGCGCAAACCTGCGCGTATGCACGTCAATTTTCATTCCCGTCAGCGTATTAATCAGAGAAAGCGCGTCTGCGCCGCCCGCTTCCGCCGCCCGCGCCGTCTCCGTGATATCCGTCACGTTTGGGCTTAATTTCATAATGACCGGCTGCGCGGCATGCCGCTTCACTTCTTTTGTAATCTCCTCTACGCTTTTGGGATTTTGCCCAAACGCTATGCCGCCTTCTTTTACATTTGGACACGAAATGTTCATTTCCAGCAAATCCACCGGCTGATCCGAAAGGCGCTCTGCGACTTCACAGTAATCTGCGACGCTTCTTCCGCAGACATTGACGATAATCCTCGTATCATACTGTTTTAAAAATGGAATGTCCCGTCTGATAAACAGATCAATGCCAGGATTTTGCAGACCGATCGCATTTAACATGCCGCCGCAGACTTCCGCTACGCGCGGCGTCGGATTGCCTTCCCAGGGCACATTGGCAACGCCCTTTGTCACAACGGCCCCCAGACGGTTCAAATCCACAAACTCCGAAAATTCCTCTCCCGATCCAAACGTGCCGGACGCCGTCATAACAGGACTTTTTAACGTAACTCCGGCAAGGCTGATGCGCATAGAACTCAAAACTCCACCTCCTCTGCCGCAAATACCGGACCTTCTTTACAGATTCTTTTATTGTTTACGTTCGTATGCGCGTCAATCTCTTTGGATTTGCAGACGCATCCCAGACAGGCGCCGATGCCGCACGCCATGCGCTCTTCCAAAGACACCTGGCATTCGATGCCCTGCTCCGCCGCGTATTGTTTTAACGCGCGCAGCATCGGCAGCGGCCCACAGGCATACAGCGTCTGCGCATGCAGCCGCTTGTTTTGGATGACGTCTAAAACAGTTCCCTTCGTCCCAGCGCTTCCATCCTCCGTAGCGATCGATACGGTTCCATACGCTTCAAATTCCCTCTGTAAAAACAGCGCGTCACGATATCCCAGCACAATCTGTTTTTCACATTCCAGCTCCTGCGCCAGCGCAAGCATAGGAGGAATGCCGATGCCGCCGCCAACGAGAAGCGCTGTTTCTTTCTTCTTTGAAAAACCGTTTCCCAGAGGCCCCATAACGTCTATGCGCATTCCCGCCTCCATACGGGAAAATTCTTCCGTCCCTTTTCCCGCCACGCGAAATACAAGGCGAATTGCATGTTCTTTTCTGTCGATTTCGCAAATGCTGATCGGCCGGGGCAAAAGCCTACTCTCGTCTTTGCAGTACAGCGCAACAAACTGTCCCGCTCTGGCCGCGCCCGCAATCCGCTCCGTATGCAGCCGGATATCGAATATCCCGGGCGCAATTTCATTTTTCGAAAGCAAAAGCGCCTGCTCTTTCTGTCTCTTTGTCATACGCCTCTCCTATTTGGCCGCACGCAGCGCGCCGTCAATATCCTGTATCATCGCTTCCGTCGCCGCACGAGCCGCCTCCGCAAAGCGCTCGCTGCCGTACTTCTGATACACTTCCTGCCTGTAAGCTGCAATAATGCCTCTGGAAGAATTGACGATTGCGCCAAGCCCGTCCGAATTGAAAAAGTGCGCCAGATCCGATCCCTTTCCGCCCTGCGCGCCATAGCCTGGCACGAGCAGAAAGCTCTTCGGCATGATCTTACGGAGTATTTTCCCCATTTCAGGATACGTAGCCCCTACGACGGCTCCCACACAGCTGTATGCGCCTTCCATATACGCCTCGCCCCATTGCGCGACTTTCTCTCCGACCCATTCATACAGCGGCCTTCCGTCGATGATGCGGTCCTGAAATTCGCCGCTGGAAGGATTTGACGTTTTCACCAGAACAAAAATCCCTTTTTTCTCCTGCTTGCAGACATCCAGAAACGGCTGCACGCCATCCGTGCCAAGATATGGATTGACCGTAGCAAAATCCTCGTCAAACGCGGTACAGATCTGGCTTCCGACTTTTACTTTTCCAAGATGCCCCGCGGCATATGCAGCCGACGTGGAGCCAATATCGCCACGCTTGACGTCTCCGATTACGATCAGATCTTTTTCGTGACAGTAATCAATCGTCTTTTGAAACGTCTTTATCCCTTCGACGCCAAACTGCTCATACATTGCAATCTGCGGCTTGACGGAAGGAATCAGATCGTATACCGCGTCAATAATCGCTTTGTTGTACTGCCAGATGGCTTCCGCCATGCCTGCAAGCGTCTCGCCATATTCCGAAAACGCCTGTTTGAGCAAATGCTGCGGAATATACTCCGGCATCGGGTCCAGCCCCACGCAAATCGGCGCATGGGTTTTTTTAATTTTATCCACTAATTTCTGAATCATGAAACTCCTCCCCGCCCGTCAATAATCGCTGTACGCCACTTCGCCGGAAACAATTGTGGCAACGACTTTTCCGGTAACTTCTCTGCCGTCAAACGGCGTATTTTTCGATTTTCCAACAAACTCTTTCGCACAGATCCGATACGTCTGCCGGGGATCAAACACGACAAGATCCGCCGGCGCGCCCTCCTGTATCCTGCCCCTTTCCGAACCGATGATTCTGGCCGGGTTGTAGCTCAGCTTCTCAGCCATCTGCAGAGGCGTCAGATATCCCTGCAAAACAAGCTCCGTATACGTCAGCGCCGCCGCCGTCTCAAGCCCCACGATCCCAAACGGCGCACGCTTCATAGACCGTCCCTTTTCAATTGCGGCGTGCGGCGCATGGTCTGTCGCAATCACGTCGATTACGCCGCTTTTGAGGCCTTCCCGAATCGCCTCCCGGTCTTCTCTGGAACGGAGCGGCGGATTCATTTTATAATTCGCGTCGTCTTCCGGAATATCGTCTTCCGACAGCGTAAAATGATGCGGGCACGCCTCCGCCGTTACGCAAACGCCTTCTTTTTTGGCCTGTTCCACCATAAAGACGCTGCCCTTTGTGGAGCAGTGGCAGAGATGCAGGTGCACGCCGACGCCTTTTGCGAGAACGATGTCCCTTGCAACAATCGTATCCTCCACTTCATTCAAAATGCCCGGCAGCTGAAGCTCCTGCGCACGCGCTCCGGCGTTCATCACGCCGCCGGCGGCCAGATGCACGTCTTCGCAATGCGCAAATACGGGAATCCCCTCTTCTTTCGCAATCTGCATCGCTTTATAGTAAACGGCCGTATGCATAACGGATCTGCCGTCCTCGGAAATCGCCGGAATGCCCGCCTGCACCATGCGGCGGATGTCGGAAAGCTTTCTGCCCTCCTGCCCCCGGGTAATGGATCCGATCTGATGCACATGCACGGGCGCAAGATTTCTGGCCTTCTGATGCACATAGCTGACAACGTCCTCGTTATCCGCCACCGGACGCGTATTGGGCATAGCCAGAATCGTCGTAAAACCGCCTTTTGCCGCCGCACGCGCTCCTGTAACGACCGTTTCTTTCTCCTCATAGCCCGGATCTCTCAGATGCACGTGCAAATCCACAAATCCCGGCATCACGAAACAGCCTTTTGCATCGATCGTTTTATCCGCCTTTTCCTTTATCGTTGCGGCAATCCTTTTGATTTTGCCGTCTTCTGTGAGAATATCTGATTTCACATCCGTCTGGGACGCAGGATCGATGACCCTGCCGTTTTTAATTAATAATTTCATTCATCAGTCCCCCTGATCCATCTGTTACAACTGCGTCGTCACAAAAATATCATAGACCGCCTGGATTGCCGTTTCAAAATCATGATTTGCCACGCCGATGATAATATTCAGCTCGCTGGAACCCTGATCGATCATTTTTACATTGACATTGGCGTGCGATAACGCGGAAAAAATTCTGCCCGCCGTTCCCCGCGTGGAGCGCATGCCTCTTCCCACAACCGCGATCAGCGCAAGATCGGATTCCAGATCAATCGTATCCGGTTTTGCAAGCCGGTGAATTGCAGAAAGCACCTGCTGCTCTTTTCCTTCAAACTCTTCCTGATGCACAAATACCGTCATCGTATCGATGCCGGACGGCATATGCTCAAACGAAATTCCATTCTGCTCAAATGCCGAAAGAACCTTCCTTCCAAATCCAACTTCGGAATTCATTCTGTCTTTGTCGATATTGACTGCGACAAATCCCTTTTTCCCGGCAATTCCGGTAATCGTATAGCGGGAATGGTGACAAGTGTTTTCCACAATCAGCGTCCCCTCGTCCTCCGGCCGGTTCGTATTGCGAATATGAATCGGAATCCCGGCTTTGCGCACCGGAAATACGGCTTCTTCATGCAGAACGCCCGCTCCCATATAGGAAAGCTCGCGCAGCTCCCTGTAAGTGATGACTTTGATAACTTCGGGATCCTGAATAATGTTTGGATCTGCAATCAGAAATCCGGATACGTCCGTCCAGTTTTCATAAAGATCGGCTCCGGCCGCTCTTGCAACGATTGATCCGGTAATGTCGGAGCCGCCACGCGAAAACGTACATACGACGCCATCCTCTTTTGCCCCGTAAAATCCGGGAATCACGGCACGTTCCGTCTTTTTCAGGCGTTTGGCAAGCGCTTTATCCGTCTTCTCCGCATCGAATTCCCCGTTTTTGTCAAAGAAAACCACTTCCGCCGCGTCAATAAACGCATACCCCAGATAAGACGCCATCAGAATGCCGTTTAAATATTCGCCGCGGGAAGCCGCATACGCCAGTCCCGCCTTTTTCTCGAAATTTTCCGCAATCGTTCGAAATTCCGCTTCCAGCGATACTTTTAAATTCAGCCCGTTGATAATCGAATCGTACCGGTCCTTGATTTTTTTCAGCTTCAATTTAAAGTCTTCTTCCGCCTCTGCCGCCGCATAGCAGTCATACAGCATATCCGTCACTTTGACGTCTTTTGCATTCCTTCTGCCCGGCGCGCTTGGAACGACATACCTTCTGCTCTCATCCGCAGTGATGATCTCTTTTACCTTTGCAAACTGTCCCGCGCTCGCTAACGAACTGCCCCCGAATTTTACTACTTTTATCATGTTTCACTCCTCAATTCTTCGTTCCATTAAATAAATGCCAGATCATTTCATGGCCTTTTGCTATAAAATTCCCTGATTTCTCCGCTTCCGCTTCGTTGTATTTCCAGCTTCTGTCCTGCTCGTTTACGCTGTCATACAACAGATACGGCACGGAATCCCCCGTATGCGTTCGTATCGACACAGGCGTCGGATGATCCGGCAGAATCAGCATGCGGAACTCTTCTCCGGCCGCGCGAAGCCCTTCCGCTACAGGGCGGATGATGCGCGCATCCAATCGTTCGATCGCCTCCACCTTTTTCCTGACGTCGCCCTGATGCCCCATCTCGTCCGGCCCTTCCAGATGCACATAGACAAAATCACAGCCGCCGGTTGTCAGCGCATCGACTGCGGCGCGCGCCTTGCCTTCATAATTGGTGTCCAGTCCGCCCGTTGCGCCCTCTACCGGAATGACCCGCATCGAGGTTGCGACCGCAATTCCCTTTAACAGATCCACGGCGGAAATCATCGCCCCCTTCTTTCCCGTCATTTCTTCAAACGAAGGCAGATTCGGCCGCGTCCCCGCTCCCCAGAACCAGCAGGAATTGGCAGGGCGCAGTCCCTGGCTTCTTCTTCTGACATTGATCGGATGATCGGATAAAATTTCACTGCTCTTTTTCATCATCGCATAAAGCGCTTCCTGCTTCGGCAGCTTATCTCCGATTTTCTGCCCAAGAATGTCATGCGGCGCCACAAGCTCGACGGCTTCTCCCCGTTCCCAGATCAAAAGATGCCGGTAACTCGTTCCCGCATAAAAGTGAAAGCAGTCCGTTTCCAGCGCATCGCGAACGGCCGCAAGCAGCTTAGAAGCCTCCTCCGTCGAAATCTCGCCGGAGCTGTGATCTAAAATCGTGCGATCCCCGTATGCCGCCTCTTCCTCCGACAGCGTGACCAGATTGCAGCGCAGCGCAATATCCGTCTCTTTCATCGGCACGCCTATGCTGAAGGCCTCAAGCGGCGAACGGCCTGAATAATAACGCTTCGGATCATATCCAAGCGCTGAGAGATTCGCCGTATCGCTGCCCGGCTGCATCCCGTCCGGAATGGTATGCACCATCCCGATTTCACCCTTTGCCGCCAGCGCGTCCATCTTAGGCGTTCTGGCATATGCAAGCGGCGTCTGATTCCCTAATGCTTCAATGGGACGGTCTGCCATACCGTCCCCTAAAATAACTGCATACTTCATACATTTGCTCCTTTATTTCCCAAAAACGGCGGCCGAATGCGCCCACGCAAGTCTCCATTCGCCGCCGCGCATGCTTTACGCTCCGACGCGGATTACGGAAAGAATGCCGCCAAGCGTATCCGCCCTGTCAGCAAAGTCCCCTTCTGTCAGAACAGGCGTGATAAAGCCGATTTCCCCTTCTATGCCGGCATCTACGTATTCCACTTTTCCAAATGCTTCTTCTATCGCTTTTTTATCGGAAGACGTCCGTACAAAAAACGTGTTTTCTGCCCGTGCAAAATCGACAAGCTCCATCTTCTTCGAGCTCCATTCCACCCAGATATTGCGCTCTAAATGCTTTGCAATGTCTACAATATCCGCCACAACCGCGGAAGCCGTCGGCAGCTTTCCTGCGCCGCTTCCATAAAACATGGCGTCGCCCAGCACATTGCCATGCACAAATACCGCATTGAACACGTCATTGACCGGAAAGAGCGGATGCGCGCCGGAAATCAGAAACGGCGCGACCATCGCCAGATAGCCGTCATCCGTTTTTTTGCTGGATGCAAGCAGCTTAATGGCACGTCCCATCTGCACGGCATATTTCATATCCGTCGCAGAAATTTTTGTAATCCCTTCCGTATGGATATCTGAAAAATCCACCTGACGCCCGCAGACAAGCGAGGTTAAAATCGCGATTTTCCGACAGGCGTCGTATCCTTCAATATCCGCCGTCGGATCTTTTTCCGCATAGCCTTTATCCTGCGCGTCTTTTAAAACGTCTGCAAACTCCAGCCCTTCAACCGACATTTTCGTCATCATGTAATTCGTCGTTCCATTTAAAATGCCTGTAATCTCTTCGATTTCATCCGCAGTCAGACTGGAGTTTAAAGAACGGATAATTGGAATGCCGCCCCCTACGCTTGCTTCAAACAGAAAGTTGACGTTTTTCTCTTTTGCGAGCGCGATCAGTTCCGCACCCTTTTCCGCCACAAGCGCCTTATTCGACGTCGTCACATGCTTCCCTGCCTGAAGCATGGCTTTTACAAACGTATACGCAGGCTCTACGCCTCCCATCGTCTCCACGACGATTTTCACCTCCGGATCGTTTACAATGCAATTGACGTCATGCACGACCTTCTCCTGCATCGGATCACCCGGAAAGTCTCTCAGATCCAACACGTATCGGATTTCAATTTCCTCTCCGGCGCGCTTTGCAATGCTCTCCCGGTTGATTTTCAGCGTTTCCGCAACGCCGGAACCGATCGTTCCATATCCCATAATTGCTGCCTGTATCATAATTCCCTCCGTTCCTGTTCTCTTTCCAGTATTTTTAAATAGTGGATTCCCTCTTTTTTTTCAATTTCCTCTGCCATACGGGAAAGATCCCCCGTATCCTTGCGCACCTCAAGGCTGAGCGTCAAGGACGCCACGCCGCCTGTCGGGATGCTCTGATGTATCGTCAGAATATTCGCATGATAATTTGCCACGGACTGCAAAACGCCGGATAAAAGCCCCGGCTCGTCCTCCATCTGCATCATCATGGTAATCGTCGTCCCCTTCGCGTTGCCGCGGAATGGAAAAATCGCATCTCTGTATTTATAAAAAGAGCTACGGCTGATGCCCACCGCCCCGATCGCTTCCTGAACGCTTCCCGCCTGCCCCGACGCAAGCTGCTCTCTGGCTTCCATTACTTTAAAAAGCACAGGCGGCACGGCGTCTTCCCTTAAGACAAAATAACGCGTTCGTTCCGTCATCCGTTCGCTTCTCCTTTTAAAGACAGCCATTTCAGATAACCGTTGATAAACAAATCAATTTTGCCATCCATCACGCTGTCCACATTGCCTGTTTCGACGCCGGTCCTGTGATCTTTTACCATCGTATACGGCTGCATGACGTAGGAACGAATCTGATTGCCCCATCCAATCTCCGTCACTTCGCCGCGAATGCCGGCCGCTTTCTGCGCATTCTCCTGCTGCTTTAACAGATAAAGCTTTGCTTTTAACATCTGCATCGCCTTATCCCTGTTCATATGCTGTGAACGTTCATTCTGGCACTGTACGACGATTCCGGTTGGAAAATGCGTAATGCGGATGGCCGAAGACGTTTTATTGATATGCTGTCCGCCCGCGCCGCTGGAACGATACGTGTCCACACGAATGTCGTCTTCATTGATCTCGATATCGACGTCTTCCTCGATATCCGGCATTACATCGCAGGAAACGAAAGACGTCTGCCGTTTGCCGGCCGCGTTAAACGGAGAAATGCGCACCAGTCGGTGCACGCCCTTTTCGGATTTCAAATAGCCATACGCATTTTCACCGTTGATCTGGAACGTTATGGATTTGATGCCCGCTTCTTCTCCGTCCAGAGAGTCGAGCACTTCAATCTCATAGCCTTTTGCCGTCGCCCATCTGGAAAACATGCGGTAAAGCATCGCCGCCCAGTCACAGGACTCTGTCCCGCCGGCGCCCGCATGCAGGGAAAGAATCGCATTATCCTTATCGTATTCCCCGGACAGCAGCGTCTTCATGCGGATGCCTTCAAACGTCTCTTCAAACGCATCCAGCTCCGCCTCCACTTCCTCCAGAAGCGACGTATCCTGCTCTTCCTCCGCCATTTCCATTAAGGTCCCAACGTCTTCCAGCTGCTGGCTGAGCGCCTGAAATGTCTCAACGTCGCTTTTTAGGCTTTTCAGCTCTTTCATTTTCTGTTGGGAGACTTCTACCGCATCCCAGAAGCCCGGCGCTTCCATCTCCCGCTCCAGTTCCTGTATCTGCTGTTCTTTGCCAGCCAGGTCAAAGTGAATCCCTCACTTCCACTAACGGTTTTTTATATGCATTCCATCTTGCTTTGAACGAATCCAGTTCAACCATTAATTTCACCTCTTTCTTTTTCTTTCTTAAATTTATTCCAAACGGAAAGAACCAGCCAGGCAAACAACAGGCCTGCGCAGGCTCCTGCCGAATCGATCATAACGTCTTTTATTTCCCCGGAACGTCCTTTCACAAACAGCTGATGAAATTCATCGGTCGCCGCATAACAGGACGCGCCAATCCCGGCCCACAAATAACTTTTTTTGAAAAAAAGCGGGTACTGCATGCAATTTCCAAGCAGCAACCATGCTAAAACAGCATATTCCGTCATATGCGCGGCTTTGCGCACCGGATGCTCCAGCGCTTCCCCGATCCTGCGCTTTGTCTGCGCATCCCATTCCAGATGAAACATGCCGTCGATTCCTTCTGCCATACGGTATGTGATGGACCCGCTGACTTTACTGGAGCTTGCGGCTTCCTGGCTGGAATAGAAAAAGATCAACGCCATCCAGAACAGCGCCGCCGCAAACCAGACGTATCTGCTTTTGTACCGAAATCCTTTCATTCCTCCGCCGCAAGCTCCTTATTCAACACTTCCATCGCTTTTAACACCTGATTATCTTTCAGTTCGTCATACCCATCCTCAGTTTCTCCCTGATAGGAAAATTTGAGCTCCAGATCCGGTTCGATTCCCGTTCCGTGGATATTTTCACCTTTGGGCGTAAAATATTTTGCCGTCGTCAGCTTGATCGCATCGCCCTCCGGCAGGGAAATGATTGTCTGTACAACGCCCTTCCCAAATGTCTTCGTGCCAATCAGCGTCCCATATTCAAAATCCCGGATCGCGCCCGCTAAAATCTCCGACGCGCTTGCGCTGTTTCCATTGATCAGCACTGCAAGCGGATATTCCATCTTTGTCTCTCCGTCCGACGTATAATCCTGCCGCGTCCCATTTTTATCCTGCGTATATACGACGGTTCCTTCCGGCAAAATATCATCCAGTATGCCCGTCACCGCCGTAATCATGCCGCCCGGATTGTCCCGAACGTCCAAAATCATCGCCTGCATGCCTTCCGCCGCAAGCTGTTTCACAGCCTCTTCAAACTGCGCCACCGTAGGCTCGCCAAATTCCAGAATCTGAATATAGCCAATCTGCGCGTCCAGCATCCTGTGTTCAATTGTGGGCAGATCAATATGGGCGCGCTTCACGTCAAGCTCCAGATATTCCGGCTCTCCGCTTCTGTAGATCTGAAGGTGCACCGACGACCCTTCTTCCCCCCGTATATGCGTCACCAGATCGGAAAGCTCCATGCTGACGGATTCGATCTGCTCCACCATAACGAGAACATCACCGTCTTTGAGGCCCGCGGCTTCAGCCGGAGATCCTTCGTACACATGCGTAATCGCCACCTGCATGGTGTCTTTGTCCTGCGAAAGCTGCGCGCCGATCCCACAGTAATTCTGCGTGGCGGAGATTTGCAGATCCTGATATTCCTGCGCCGTATAATACTGCGTATATTTATCGTCCAGCCCTTCCATCAATCCGGAATACAGCCCGTTCGCAAGCTGCTCCTGATCGACGTCATCGTAAAAATAAAGCTTTATATATCCGATCAGTTCATTGATCTTGCCAAGCACGCTCTCATCCAGAATAGAAACCGCGCCAGCGCCCGTATCGTCTTCCTGAAACGCAATGCGTCCTCCCATCCCAACCGTAAAGATAAGAAATGCCGCCGCTATTACGGCCATAGACCCGATTACGCCTGAAATCACGCCTTTCTGAAATTTACAGTCGGACTCCTGTTCATTTTTCTCCTCAAGCTCCATCTTTCATCCGTCCTTTCAACTGCCATGCAAAAACTCTCAGGATCCTTTTCATTATACGTCTGGCGGGCTGCAAACATGCCGCGGAAGCGTCCGCTATACATTCAGATGCTTGCGGATTGTCACCCGGCTTCCTAAAAACCCGATGCCCACGCCAAGCAGAAGCGCCACCGGAACAAGCGTATGAAACACCGTATTTGCCGGAACAAAATGAATCAGACTGCTGAAAAAGCTGAATTTTTCTTCAATATAAACGATAATCCTGTTGTACAGAAGATAAAGCAGCAACAGGGGGAAAATGGCCCCGATCAGTCCTATCAGCACGCCTTCCACGATAAACGGCGCCCTTACAAAAGAATCGGTCGCGCCAATCAGCTTCATAATCCCGATTTCATCTCTGCGGACTGCAATGCCCGTCGTAACCGTATTGCTGATCAGAAAAATCGCCACCAGAAACAGAATCAGAATAATGCCTACGGAAATATAGCCGATCAGACTGTTGAAATCCGAAAGCGTATTTGCCACCGTTGCAGAATGGCGCACATCGCGCACGCCCTCAAGTCCTTTCAGATACTGAACCAGTACCGGCTGCATGGAAATATCATTCATATAAATCGCATAGCTGGCGGAATTCGCAAGCGGATTATCGTCTGCAAAACCTGCCGCGGCTTCCTCGCTGCCTTTAAAATATTCTTCCCGAAACGATTCCCACGCTTCTTCGGCAGACAGAAATTCGCAGTTTTTCACTTCCGCCCTTTTTCGAATCTCGCTGCCAATCTGATCAATCTGTCCCTGTGAAATTCCCGGCTCAAAAAACACCGTAACCGCCACGCCAGACTCCGCTTCTTTCACCATTGCCTGAAAATTAGATACAATCGCAAAAAACAGGCCGAATAAAAAAATACAGGCCGACATCGTCGCGATCGACGCCAGAGAAAACATTTTATTGCGCCAGATATTGCGGATTCCCTGCTTTATCGTATAACCAAGAGAACTAATCCTCATCGCTGCCACCTTCTACATCCGAAACCATGACGCCTTTCTTAATCGTAATTACCCGCTTGTTCATCACCTTGACAATTTCCATATTGTGCGTAACGACGATAACGGTAGTCCCCCGCTGATTGATCTCTTCCAGAAGCTTCATGATCTCCCATGCGTTATTCGCATCCAGATTGCCGGTCGGTTCGTCCGCCAGCAAAATCTTCGGCCGGTTGACGAGCGCCCTTGCAATCGCGACCCGCTGCTGCTCCCCGCCGGAAAGCTGTCTGGGATACGATTTGTATTTGGCCGCAAGCCCGACCATCGAAAGCATCTGCGGCACTTTTTTCCGGGATTCTCTGACGGATGCGCCGATCACGCGCTGCGCAAACGCCACGTTGTCGTATACATTCCGGTCTTTTAACAGGCGAAAATCCTGAAAGACAACGCCAAGATCCCTTCGAAATTTCGGAATCTGCCTGTGCCCTATGGTATGTAACTTCCTGCCGTTGATTGTAAGCACGCCCTCTGTAGGCTCAAGCTCTTTTAACAGCAGCTTTATCAGCGTAGATTTCCCGGAACCGCTGTCCCCTACTACAAATACAAATTCTCCCTCTTCAATCTCAAGATTCAGGTCATTCAATGCCGGAATCCCTGCGGAATACGCTTTGCTGACGTGTTCTAACTTGATCATATATGCCTCCTGTATCAATAATCCAGCGACTCCATATATTTCATATATTTTACAACCATCAGAGCAATTTTAAAAGTAATGGCGTCTTCAAAGACGCGCAGGTCAAGACCCGTCACCTTTTGCAGCTTATCCAGGCGATAGACAAGCGTATTTCTGTGAATGTACAGCTGGCGGGACGTTTCCGATACGTTCAGATTGTTTTCAAAGAATTTGTTGATTGTAACGAGCGTCTCCTCGTCAAAATCATCCGGCGATTTGTTGTCAAAAATCTCCCGGATAAACATCTTGCACAAGGGGATGGGAAGCTGATAAATCAACCTTCCAATTCCAAGCGTGGAATACGCCACAATCTCTTTTTCCTGAAAAAATATCCTGCCGACGTCCAGCGCCATCCTGGCTTCTTTATAAGAACGGGACACCTCCTTGATCTCCCCTACGACCGTGCCGTACGCAATATGAACGTCACGTCTGCCGTCGCTTTTTAAAAGATTTAAAATCGCCTCTGCCGTACGGTTCAGGTCTTCGTACGTCTCCTGTTCGGAAAGCGTTCGAACTACGATGATGTCCTTCTCATCCACAGCCGTCACAAAATCCTGCGGACTGCTGCCATAAATGCTTCGAACCTTCTTCAGATCGCCGCTTTCTTTTTCCCGCTCCGTCTCAATAATATATACCACCCGACGGACTTCCATGTCAATATGAAGCTTTTTGGAACGATTATAAATGTCTACCAGAAGCAAATTGTCAAGCAAAAGATTCTTAATAAAATTGTCCTTATCAAACCGCTCCTTGTAAGCGATGATCAAATTCTGAATCTGAAAAACGGCGATTTTTCCCGTCATATGGACCGCGTCGCTGTCTCCGTTTACCAGAAGGACATACTCCAGCTGGCGTTCGTCAAACACCTTGAAAAACTGGCAGCCCTGCATGATCTGTGAATCTGCCGGAGAATCTGCAAACCCCGCGGCAGCCTCTTCATACGCACTCGCCTCCGGAAATGTCGCAACCAGTACATTGCCCTCCGTATCCAGAATACAAAAATCATTTTTCGTAATCTCTTTCAGCCCGTCTATCGTATTCTGCAATATCTGATTTGAAATCATATCCGATCTCCTTCTCCAAAATTTCATTTCCTGTTAGCTATTTTAGCTGAAAATCACAAAAAAAGAAAGAGAAAATACAATATTTTATGCATTTTCTCAAATTCTCCCATCCTCTATAAATCCTTCGCCCAGCACTTCCCTGGCATCTGAGACAATGACAAACGCCTCTCTGTCAATTTCAGCAACGATTTCTTTTAATCCCACAATCTCCTTTTTGGACACGACGCAGTAAAGAATGCATTTTTCATTTCCCGAATACATGCCCTTTGCATAAAACCCCGTTACGCCGCGGCTTAACCGCTCCATCAGCGCGTTTGCCGTCTGCACGTACTGATCGGTCACAATAAAAGCCGCTTTGGAATAGTTGAGCCCTTCCATCAGCGCATCGGACACTTTTGAAACGGTAAAGATTGCAATGACTGCATACAGGCCGCTGCGCAGTCCAAACGCATACAGACCTGCGAGCACAATCAGGCCGTCAATCACCTGCATAATCTGCACAACGGAATAATGCCGCAGTCTGCTTTGCATCAGGACAGCCGCCAGATCCGTCCCTCCGGTCGTCGATTTTGCCAGCAGCACGCATCCGATTCCGACGCCGGAAATCACCCCGCCAAAAATCGAAGCAAGCATCGGATCCTTCTGCGTCATATCGATGGCCGGAATCCAGTACAGCCATACGGAAAGAAGCATAGTGGAAAATCCCGTCCGTACGACAAACGCTTTGCCTTTGATGCGGTAAGCCATCAGAAATACCGGAATATTCAATACAAGGTTCGTAAGCCACAGCGGAATGCCCGCCTGATCCGGCGCCGCGCTCACCAGTTTGACGATAATCGCAATTCCGGTAAAGCCTCCCGTCACAAGACCCGCAGGATCATAAAACCACTGTATTCCAAGCGCCATAAGGCCTGTTCCGACCGCCATCAAAACGCCATCGGCTGCCAGAGGCCTTTTTTTATACCATTTCATATTCCAGTTCCTGTCCTTACTCCATATTCTGTCCGTATTTGGATACCATGTGATGCAGTCTGCCTTTCAAAGCCAGCTTTTTTATCACGCCGCCTACGCCGCCCCTTTCTTTTTCGTAAGAATTTCGAACGCCGTACCAGACGCTTGTCCCAATTTTATCTTTATGCGACTGTATGAATTCTTCTTCTATGGGAGAATCCAGCGCCGAAATCACAAGATCGGGCGTCGTCCCATTGATCTCATTGACGATCGCGTCCGGATCTTCTTCAAAATGCTCTGCGGCGCAGCTCCCCACGGCTTCAAAATCCGGAACCCATTCCGCAAATACATTCTGCATGCGCTCCAGCGCGCCATCCGTCATTGCCAGCAAAAAAACGCGTTTTCTGTTCCGCGTCATGCGCTTTATCATCTCATGCAAAAAATCCCCTTCACGCACTTCACGCAGACGCTGCGCAGTCGCCTTGCCCGTTTCCGTTAAGATTTCACCCTCTCCAACAATACAAAGATCCGCCTGCTGCATACAGGCTCTTACCGTGGAATTTTCTCTTGAAAGGATCAGCCCTTCCACCGTAACTGTCTCAATAATGCTTAATACCGTTCCGCCAAAAAAAGCATCCAGACAAAGCAGGGACTCCCTGACCGAATAATTATCAATGCGAATGCCCATGATATCTATTTTTTTGCAATCCATATTTTTACTCATATTCTATATCCCGAACCAGAGCGTGCCAAAACCCGTTCCCCTGCACAAAAGGCTGTTCCGACACGCTCTAGTTTTTACACTTCCTTTGAAAAATATGTAACTTACAGTTTCCAGACTTCTTCATTGTATTGCGCAATCGTTCGGTCGGAAGAGAAAAATCCGGCTTTGCTGATGTTAATCAGCATTTTTTTCGCCCATGCCTGCCTGTCTTCATAATCGCCAAATGCCCTCTCCTTCGCTTCCAGATAAGCTCTGAAATCCGGAAACGTCATAAACCAGTCCTTCTTCAGCAGCTCCTGATACAGCCGTTCCAGATTTTCTTTGCGCCCGATTTTTAACAGCTCGCTTCCAACGATAAAATCCACGGCGCGCTTTATATCCGCATCGTTCTCGTAATACGTTCTGGAAACATAATCCGCTTTTGCATAACGCGCAATAACCGTATCGCTGGACTCTCCAAAAATGTAGATATTGTCCTCTCCAACCAGATCCGCAATTTCCACGTTTGCCCCGTCCATCGTTCCAAGCGCCACCGCGCCGTTTAACATAAACTTCATATTGCTCGTGCCGCTGGCTTCTTTGGATGCAAGCGAGATCTGCTCGTGAATGTCTGCCGCGGGAATCAGCTTTTCGGCAAGCGTCACATTATAATTTTCCACCATAACGACTTTTAAATAAGGCGAAACCTCCGGGTCGCTGTCGATCAGCTGCTGTAAGCAGAGGATCAGATGAATAATGTCTTTTGCAATGACGTAAGCCGGCGCCGCTTTTGCGCCGAAAAGCACGGTAATCGGTCTTACGGGCTTCTTCCCTTCTTTGATTTCAAAATACTTATGAATCACGTACAGCGCGTTCAGCTGCTGCCGCTTATACTCATGCAGACGCTTAATCTGAATGTCAAAAACAGACGTTTCATCCAGCTGAATCCCCTGCGTCTTCTCCAGATATGCCTTCAGTTCTTTTTTCGCGACGTCCTTGACGGAAAGAAGACGCATCCTGACGTCTTTGTCCTCCGCAAATGCAGCCAGCTTTTCCAGCTCCATCGCGTCTTTCTTAAAGCCAGGCCCTATCAGCTCTTCGATAAAGTCTGCAAGCGGATGATTGCAGTGCAAAAGCCAGCGGCGGAACGTAATGCCGTTTGTCTTGTTATTGAATTTCTCAGGATAGATGTTATAAAAATTACGCAGCTCCGTATGCTTTAGGATCTCCGTATGTAAATAGGCCACGCCGTTGACGCTGTATCCATAATGGATGTCAATATGCGCCATATGCACCCGCTGTTCCTCATCAATGATATAAACGGACTGATCGCGATACGCTTTCACGACGCGGTTATGCAGTTCATAAAGAATCGGCAGAAGCTGCGGCACAGCCTTCTCCAGAAAAGAAATCGGCCACGTCTCAAGCGCTTCGGCCAGAATCGTATGATTCGTATAGGCGCACGTTTTGGATACGATGTCGATGGCTTCTTCCATTAAAATGCCCTGCTCCATCAAAAGACGGATCAGCTCCGGAATAACCATGGTCGGATGCGTGTCATTGATCTGAACCGTCGCATACCGATACAGATCATGCAGATTGCTTCCCCGTTCCCTCGCCTCGTCCAAAATCAGCCTGGCCGCGCTGCTTACCATAAAATACTGCTGATAAATACGAAGAATCCGGCCCTCATCATCGCTGTCATCGGGATACAGAAACAGGGTCAGGTTTTTTGCAATATCCTCTTTGTCAAAATCAATGCCGTCGCCTTCGACGATGCTCTCGTCCACAGACTCCACATCAAATAAATGCAGCTTCGTCGTACGATTGCCATATCCGGTCACGTCAATGTCATACATGCGCGAGCGCAGCGTAAATCCTCCAAACGGAATGTCATAAACGGTATCCGTCCTGGTCAGCCAGCTTTCCTTTTCCATCCAGGGATTGGGCGTCTCCTGCTGCAAATTATTTTGAAACGTCTGCCGGAACAGTCCGTAATGGTAATTCAGCCCAACGCCGTCGCCGTTTAAGCCAAGCGAAGCGACGGAATCCAGAAAACACGCGGCAAGCCTGCCAAGCCCGCCGTTTCCAAGCGACGGTTCCGGCTCGATCTCTTCGACCTTTGACAGATCTTTTCCATTTTTGGCCAGCAGCGCCTTAACGTCGTCATAAATTCCAAGATTAATCAGGTTGTTGGACAAAAGCTTTCCAATCAGAAATTCCGCCGAAATATAATACAGCTTTTTCTTTCCCTGCACACTTTCTTTTTCTTTTGCCATGCCCTTTGTCATTTCAAGCAGGGCGCAGTACAGTTCCGCATCGGAACATTCCCGGATCGACTTGCTGCATTGCGTTTTTAAAATCTCTTCTAAATTCATACTTTGCCTCCACTGAATATAATAAATTATGTAAATTATAGCAAAAGCTTCCTTAAAAATCTATAAAAATTTATATTTCCATATTGACGGAGGAAAGGAAATCTGTAAAATTATCGTAAGGAGGTAATTTCTTTTGGACGAACAATCTACGATACAACTGATTATTTTAGGGCTTCTGCTGCTGCTTTCCGCATTCTTTTCTTCTGCGGAGACAGCCTTCACTACCGCCAGCCGCATCCGCATGCGCACTCTGGCGGAAGACGGAAACAAAAAAGCCGCGCAGGCGCTTAAAATCACAGACGACATGCACAAAATGCTTTCCGCCATTTTAATTGGCAACAACATCGTCAACCTTTCCGCGTCTTCCATTGCCACTTCGCTTGCAATCCGTCTCTTTGGCAGCGTCGGGGCCGGAATCGCAACCGGTATTTTAACGGTTTTGATTTTGATTTTCGGAGAAATCTCGCCGAAAACCATGGCGACCATCCATGCGGAAAAAATTGCGCTCACCTACGCTTCTTTGATTTACGGGCTGATGTACCTGCTTACTCCCGTCATTTTTATTATCAATCAGCTTTCGATGGGATTTTTAAAGCTTTTGCGGGTCAATCCCAATTCCAGACAGGCGGCGATGACCGAAGCGGAATTTAAAACGATCGTTGACGTCGGCCACGAAACCGGCGTTTTAGAAAATTCGGAACACGAAATGATCAACAATATGTTTGACTTTGGCGACGCTCAGGCAAAAGAAATTATGATTCCCAGAATTGACATGACGTTCGCCAGGCTTGACAGCGCATATGACGAGCTGATCGATATTTTCCGAAAAGATAAATTTACAAGGCTTCCCGTATATGAGGAAACAACGGATAACGTGATCGGCATTATCAATATGAAAGACCTTCTGCTGTGCGAAGACAAACCGCATTTTCACGTCTGCGACCTGATTCGGGAACCTTATTTTACCTACGAGCAGAAAAACACATCCGAGCTGTTCCTGGAAATGCAGAAAAACTCCATTAACATCGCCATCGTACTCGACGAATACGGCGTCACAGCCGGCATGATAACGCTGGAGGATTTGCTGGAAGAAATCGTCGGCGAAATCCGGGACGAATACGATGCGGACGAACAGGACCCTCTGACGAAAATCAACGACCACGAATATTATATCCAGGGCTCTATGAATCTGGAAGATTTGTGCGACAGGCTTGACCTGCCGTTTTATTCCGAAGATTACGACACGATCGGCGGCTATCTGATTGGCCTTCTGGATCATGTGCCGGAGCAGAATGAAATCATCATTACCACCGAAAACATCCTGTTAAAAGCAGCCCGAATGGACAAAAACCGCGTGGAAAAAATATACATGAAGCTTCCCGCCAAAGAAGACGGTTCGGATGCGCCGCACTGATGCGACGCCTTCCGGAACGCGATCTGTTTGCAGGCAGGAGCCGTTTTACCGGCTCCCGCCTGTTTTTTAACGCACCCTGCAATTTCCGAATTTCTCCAGAAAGCCGGACGGACCCTCCTTTTCGCCGCCCGCTTCGATATAGGCCTGAATCCGGCGCACTGTGACATGGTCAAACTTCCAGATCTCCTGCACGTGATCCCATGCGCCGCTTCCCGGCTTTACAACCGGCTGCATGCCAAACGCCCGCTGCACTGGCGTTACGCTTGTATATTCTTCTTCCGATTTGCGATTGTTCAGCGCGCGTGCAAGCGCTTTTGCATAATTTCCGCTGCGCCAGACGGAATCTTTTGCAAGCGTGTCCATATGTTTTTCGGAAATAAACCGCACCGTCCCGTCATCGTATGCCTCACCGGACGTATCGGTCAGCGTAATACGCACGATTTTTGTCGTTACGTGTCCCGCCGCATCTTCTGCGCGATATGTGATCGTAAGGCGCATATCCTCTTCGGCGCCCGTAAAATCCTCCGTCTGATAATCTGGAATCGTAAAAGAGGTCCGCCCTGCCGCATCTGTTCCATGCTTCATCACGCCATCCGAATTTTCCTCTGTTTTCAGCTCCGCATCCGTCGCGCGGGCAAGTCGCAGCAGATACGCCTCCGTCAGCACGCCGTTTTGCGCATCCGAAAGCGGCAAATACTGGTCTGCGGCATGAATCTGCGGATACTCATCCCACACGGCGTACAGATTTAAAAAGGGCAGATTCGGCCGCACTTCTTCCGCCTCTTCCTCCGTCAATGGTCCAAAGCCGGCCGCCGGCCCGCCAAACGTAAGAATGTCCCCGTTTCCTTCCTCCTCCCTCTTTACCGCTGCAAAAATCAGCTCACGTCCGCTTCGCTCCACATCATCGAGATCCTCCGAACGATAGATCTCCTCCTGCATCTGTTTCTCTTTTTCCATCTGCATGCTCCATCCATAAAAACCAAAGGGCACTGTTTCCATATAAGGATCCCCGGATTCCTGCAACGTCCGTCCAGATGAAACGTCCACCGTCGGCCGCTTTTTTGTCTTTGTAAAGCAGTTGCGCGCCAACACATGCATGCGCGCCATATCTCCCTTCATGCTCAGAAAATTTCTGCCCGCATCCTGTCCGTTTCCCATATAGGCAATGATAAAATCGGTATCCCACTGCGCGTAGAGCGTCACATCCTGCTCTTTTGTAATCGTATGCGCGCGCCTGTCCCTGCTTAAGACAAGCTCGCTGTCGCTGTCAATCTCAGGCGTCAGGCTATACCCTTTCAAACGATAGCATGCCGCCAGCGTTTTATGACGCAGAATCGTATCCGCATAGCTTACGGTCACATCCTCCCCCTTTTCCTTCCACCGGGGAGACGGGCAGACCACCGGCTCTTTTCCTTTTTCCGGATTAAGGCTTTCAAACAGGTCCATCTCCTCTTTGGAAAGATTTGGATCAAACCGAATCATATGCATATCTTCCCACTTTGCATACACGGTTTCGTCCAGAGAAAAATACGCAAACGCGCCCGAGCCGTTGATGCTGGCCAGCATTTCTCCATCCGGCTGTATCATCAGATGCCCTTTGCCATCCGGCTGTGTATAGTACCCCAGAAACTTCTGCCTGCGCAGACCGCCGGGCAGACCATCGTCCGCAGCGTTCTTTTTCGGAATTTCAATTTTTCGCTCCGGAAACAGCTGCGTCCCGCCCGGCCTCTGATAATACCCGATGCCATACTTTTCATACACAAACTGTGTGCCCGGCGATTGATCCGCCCCCTGATGATCCAGCGTAACCTGATATACGCAGGGCCTCCATCTTGCATACAGCGTTACGACGCCCTGATGCGCATCCGAAAGATTTTTCACGCCCGTTTCCGGAAGAACCGCTCCGGATGGCGTAAGGCTCCATCCCCGCGTTGTGTGCCCTCTGCGCGTAAAACCGTTTTCCCTCAAATCAAACGACTGGCCAAAATATACATTCTGCGGATCTGTATGGCCGCGTTCCGCTCCATTTCCGTCATAGACGACAGTATACCGCTTTCTTCTGATATATACGTCATGATATGCCGCATGATCCAAAGCCGCAAACGCCTCGATCCTTCCCGCCAGAAGCTCGTCTGTTTCCGCTCTTTCCCACTGCAAAACCGACTCGCCCGCCGCATAATAAGCATTCTCTCTGTCTGTGCCGGAAGGCAGAGCGGGATAGTTTCCTTCCGTATCCATTTCCCAGATACGAACCGGCTGCAAATAACGGACGTTTCTCTGCCAGTATGCGCCGGCTCCGTCATAGCCGCCGCAGTTTCTCGTACACGCCTCCCAGTAAATCCCATTTGCAATCCCGTTATTTTCCGCCGTATTTGGAGCATACGCATGCAAAAGCTGCGGCGTTTCCTGCAAGCCGCCCGTTTCCTTCCACGTCCGGTCGCATGCATCGCACGTATAAGAGGTCTCAACATGGCAGACGCCTTTCTGAACGCAGGTCGCTTCCGTATCCAGAATCGTTCTCTGACTGGCAAGGCTGACATGCTCCGTCAGCGGCAGCCGATAGACAATGCCGTCTCTCTGCCCGTCCGTATACAGATCCCTGCTTCCAATATCAACCGAAGTTGTAATCTCCGTGCTGCCGCAGCGCTTCCCGGAAGCGTCCGCAAGATCCCAGAAGCCTCCGTGATAAGCGCCGTCCCCATACGCCCTTTGCCGGGCAGCGTCGGACGCCGGCTTTACCTGATAGTGATAAATATACCAGTAATGCGCCTTAAGGCCCGATATCTGCGTACCCGCAAGCTGATACGTGCTTTTATTCCACAGCGACGCATCAAAATCCACCGCCCTTGCAGCCGGCTTTCTCACCTTGACATTACGGATTTTCAGGCGCCACACAAGGGGATTTCCACTGTCCGCCCGATCGCAGTTTTCTATTTTGTGAACGCTCTCTGAAAAGTCATACGCAGAGCTTCCGGGAACAAACAGGATGCCGTATTCTCCGCTGTTCTGGTCGTCCGTACTGCGGTCCTTCATCCAACAGTAGATGGTGGCCGGATTCGTATTTGCCTCCGTATCCAGACGGATGCAGCTTCTTGTCCCCGTATTGCTGCCGTACGCAAAAATATGATACCTGGACTGTATTTCATAGCGGTCCGTATAGGCTTTGCTTTGCATAATATCATACAGCCTCCCCTGCATGCGAAACGTTTCCGTCGTATTTCCTTTCGCGTCAAACGCGCTCTCCGAATAGAGGACGCGCTCCGTAAACAGCGTCTTACGGCCCAGCAGCAGCTTTTGCTCCGCTTCCTTTAACCGGTCCAGAAATACCCTGCGCTCCAGACTGGTTGCCGCTCCAATATACGCATTCAGTTCCCGATCCGAAATTGCTTTCCAGTCGCAGGAAAGGAGCGTCTTTTCTTTGCCGCTCTCTTCTTCCTTTTTCGGCTCTTCCGGCTGCAAAGCAGAATCCGGCGCAAGCAGTCCGTGTCCATACAGCGCGTCCCATCCGTCTTCTCCCAGATCTTCTGCGCGTTCTTTCAGATCATCGAAAAGCTCCTGATACGTGCATGTCGGCCGTTCTGCCATATAGCCGGCGGCGACTGCGGAAACAAGCGCGGCAGAGACGGACGTTCCCTCCATCTTTTTATGTGCGCCGCTTCCTGCCTGCGCTTCTGCCGTTCCATAGGCGCAAAAATCCACATCATCGCCGCGATTGGAATATTCCGCAATTTTTTTATCTGCGCCAACTGCCGACACTGTGATCGCTTCCTTTATATTGGCCGGCGAAAAATCCGACGTATCGCCTCCGGCATTTCCCGCAGAAACGATAACGGGTATTCCTTTTCGCCCGGCTTCTTTTATCGCCTCGCACAATGCGGCGGAATGGGGCGCTTTATACGCGCTCATGCTGATCTGAATCAGATCCGCCTTATGCTCTGTCGCATAGCAGATGCCCAGATACAATTTCAGCGTGGAAGTCACCCCGTCCGCGTCCGCCGCCTTCACCGGCATTATTTTGACGCGTTCGCCTGTATGTGAAAGGATGATGTCTGCCATCGCGCTTCCGTGTCCATTTGCATCCGCCGTTCCGCCGGAGGCAGTCAGATCGACGCCCTCCTGCACCCTGCCGCGCTTCTCCTGTTTCGCGCCGTATCCGGTATCGATCACTGCCACAACGACGTCTTTTTCTTCTGATTTTTTCCCTTCTTTCTTTTTTTCTTTTGATGGATTTCCTGCATATTCCTTTGCCGCGGCGCCAACCCATTTTGCGGCGCCGCTGTAAGAATAATCCGCTTCTACTGTCAGCCCCGGTATTTTCTTCAACGCCCGATATGCCTTTTTTGTCGCTTTTTCTGACGCATAATCCAAAATATACAGGTTCCCATACCCCGAAATCACCTGACTGGCGCCCATTGCGTCAAATTCCGTTTCACTGATGACAAGCAGCCGCTTATTCTGCCATGCATTGTCCGGCTCTTTTGTATCCCATTCATCTTCCTCCGCCGCCGCAACAGCGGCTTCCACAAACGCATCAAGATCCTCTGCGACAACAACATTATCCTCCGCTTTGGCAAACCCGGCGGCAAACAGCCCCATCAGACAGACGCAGACTGCGGCCAGACACGTTTTTTTCCTGTTTTTCAATCGCATTCCTCCTTACATTTCATCAAATACCGCAAGCAGCCTGACATCCTCAGAAACGACGTATGCCCTGCCCTGTGACGCCAGGACATTCCGATCGCCGTTTTTCCCCGAAATGCGCAGCGCTTCCGCCACTCCTGATCCGCCCGACACAAAACGCCATCCCCGAAAAACCGATCCCTCTTCTGTGGGCGGAGCGGGAACGGTGCAGACGGTTCCCTTTCGTATCGAATATTCCTTGTACAGCGTATCTCTCGACGTATAAAAGCCAACTGTCTGATACTCAGGCGCGCGTTCTTCCTTTCTGTCAAAAATCACCGTCCGCACTTCCGCCACGCTTCCCTGCTCTCCATTGGGATGCCGGTAAGTTTCCGTAATCTCCACCGACAGCAGTCCCAGCTCATAGTCGGCGTCTAAAATGGCTACCGTAAGATCCGAATCACTGTTCATCTGTATCAGCAGCGTTTTTAAAAAATCTGCCGTAAACGCCTCCTTCTCTTCTATCGTATACGCATGCCCGCGCATAACGGAAGACATCGTCGCATCGACGGCCTGCGAAAGCGAAGCAAACGCCTCCTCTTCTCTGGCGGCTCTTCCATAGAGCGCAAGCATTATCACACATACAAACAGGGCGATGCATCCGCACCCTGCGCCAAATGCAATTTTTTTCATACCTGTCCTTTCTCAGCTGCCCGTTACGGGAATCTTGTATATCCGACAGGACGTTTTCTTTTGAGCATCCGTTGCGCGCACCTTCAACGCATATACGCCAACAGCGGGAAATACAACCCCCGTCGTATGGTACGCGCCCGTTTTTTTCGCTCTTTCTTCGTTCGAACGATACAAAACGCTCTCGCCAGACGCATCATACACGTCCAGAATTTCCACTTCGGCCGGATTCCCGTCCGCATCCTTTGCCGTAAACATCGCGTGAAGATTGACGGCCTTTTGCGGCGCTATCTTCTGGCAGACAAAGACAATCTCCGGTCTGCGCCTTGCCGCAACCGTCTGGTAAACGCCCGCGTCCGCATCTGCATCCAAAGACGCCTCCTCCTGCTTTGCCCGCTCCATCGCTTTTGCATATGCGACGGCAAACCATCCGGTCTTTCCATCCACGCGGATATGAAAAAAGATGCCAAATACAACTGCCGCAGCCATGCAAAGCGCAATCGTCCTGCCCTGCTGTTTCATCAATATCTGCATAATGCCTCCTTAACAGGCGGCTTCCAGCATGCCGGCCAGATACATACGCAGCATGCCGGCGTCTGTGCGCCCAAGCAACAGCAGCATGCCGCCAATTACAACAGACGCTGCCAGAATTCCTTTCATCAGTTCTCCTCCCTGATATACCGATTCTTCCATTGTTTCATCCTCCCGTCTAAAATGCTGTGACGGCGCCAAGCGCAATCGTCATCAGACCCAACATCGTTATGGAAAGCACAACGTATAATATCGCTTCCCCGTAATCTTCAAATAATCCGTCGTTCATGCAGCATACCCCCTATCTTGCAAATCCACGCAGGCAGCTGGCCGTTTCAATGCCCAGAAACGGAAGCCTGTTTTTGTAATGCAGCGTCACATAGGCCGACGCCGCGCCGGACGTATCTGACGCCGGACGATGCTTTGTATACGTCGTCCGCGTGCCGTCCTCGCCGGAAATATCGATCTTTACCTCATACCTGCGCCGCTCTCCCGTCTGAATGCATGCATTCACAACAGACGGCGAAAAATTGGAATTTTGCAGCTCGCATATAATATCCCGCTTATATCCGCAGGCCCGGTTGACATCCGTCTGATACTGAATCAGCCCGATCCCGATAAACAGTACAAGCGTTAAGAAAAAAATACCCATAAAAGATTTAATAATGACTGACATATGACCCCTCCTACTATAAATTTACCGACAGAAACGCGATCGTCACCAGCGTCATATCGACCAGCAGCTTGCCCCCTCCGATGATCGAAGGAAACAGAAACTGCCAGTACAACGCGGCCAGCCGGTTTTCATTGGCCGCTTTTTCACTCTGCCCAAGCAGCGCCGAATTTTTGATCAGAATTTCATCAATCTGTAACTGTGCGTCGCCGCCGCGCCCGGAAGAAATCGAGTAAAGCATCCCCATTGCCGACTGGATTTCCAGTATGTCAAATTCCCGCATAAAATTGATATACGGCTCGTTCGACTCGGGATGCTCCATAATCTCCTCCTGCATCTGCCGCAGCGCATCCGCCAGTATAACCGGCGCCTCTTCCATGGAATTTGCAATTGCCGCATTTACATTTTCCGAAATTTGCAGCAACAGCGAAAGCTCCATCAGCCACTGCGGAAACGCTTTTTCGATTTCCGCTCTGCACCGTTTTTTTGCCAGCCGATAGCCGATCGTATGCTGATTGAGCAGAATGCAGCAGACAAGCAGGCTTAAAACCGCCGGAAAGTAAAGGCGCATCCCAAAAAACAAAAGACTTATGGCTGCCGGAGGCAAAGACCAGAGCAGACTTTTCTTTTTCTCTGCCGAAACATCAAACTGCTTTACTTTACGATACAGCGCTCTTTGCTCTTCTTCCGTCAGAGCCGACTCATCGCGCAGCCAGTTGACGGCCGCCATGCCGTCTGTCCGAATATAGGTATACATGGCAATCAGCATCATAATTACCGTGCCGGCCCTGTAGACCCTGGACGATACGATGCTTACCTGCGGCGCAAATTCCATCAGGATCAGCGGTGTAAACAGACAGACCCCGCAGGCAAGCGCAAGCGCGATATTTACCATGCGCTGCCGGCTTTTGCACTCCTTTTGAAACTTACACGTTTCCGTCTCCCATATGGCCCTGCCGGACAACAGGATTTTTATGCCGGCCTCGTAATCTCCTCCGATCTTCTCCGTCTTAAGCATCAGCGCATGCGCATCCTTCAGCCTCTGGCACCGATAGTCCTGCTCGATCATTTTCAGTCCGTCCTCCAGAGAATGTTCCCCGGACCCCGCATGCTGAATATGCCGTATGGCCTTTTGAATCGTATCCCGCATTGGCGAATCGCCCGCAATGATTTTTTCCGCATCCGAAAGCGCCGTAATGATTTTGGGCATTTTCTTAAACGAATACAGCGTCTGCTCCATATAAATATTGACATCCGAAAACCGCTTCTGTTCATACATGTTTTTATAGCTGTTTATCATGATCCGCGGCAGCATCGCCATTGCATAGACTGCAAGCGCCAAAATATCGACCGCGCCAAGCCGGAACAAAAATCCGCACGCTGCGGATATCGCCGCCGCAATCCCATACATCAGAATCGTATTTTTTACGCTGTAGGCATATCCGTACGTTGCAATCGCAGCCGATACGTTATGCGGATTCAGATAATAGAAAAAAACCGTTCGTTTTTTCATGAGCGCCCCTCTCCTGCGCCGTGCGCTTTTTTCGCTTCCTCCAAAGCAGACGCATGGCCATGCCAGACGGCATATGGATCGCAGATGCCGGCCCGTTTCATTTTCTTTGCAATCGCCTCTGGAATGTCCACATCCTGCATACGCCCTTCTTCGACCAGCAGACAAACGCTGTTCGTCTCATTTTCGCGGTTAAAAAAGCACATCTGATCGATATAGCGTCTGCTGCTGCCATCCGGCATTTCTTTCAGACGCAACAGGATTCCAACGTCAATAAAATCATAAATATCGTTTACCATTCGATCTGCATCGATGGAATTTTGTATCATATTTAAAAAACGATCCGGTATCTTACGCACATGATCCGTATGGATCGTCGTAATGCCCTTCACGCCGGTGGACCAGCACTCCAGCAGCGACTTTGCCTCTTTGGAGCGCGCTTCCGAAAGCATGATCCAGGCAGGGTTTAACCTTAAGCATGTCTTAATCGCATTTGTGTAGTTCATAACGGTCAGATTGTCTGTTTTCTCACTTTTTGCTCCGTCTCTTCTGACTTTAATCGCGATGCTGTCATTTCCGGGATTTAATCTGGCGTAATGCCATTCGGGATTGTCTTCAATCGTAATGACCTTATCCTGCGGTCGGATATATCCCGATAAAAATTTTGCAAATTCCGTTTTTCCCACGCCCGTATCGCCGCAGATCACAAAATTCATCTTCGTCCGTACGCAGTTAATCAAAAGCGCAAGCAGCTTTTCGTCACAATATCCCTGGCGAATCAAATCGCGCGCATGATACCTCGGCACGGCAGGGGCCTTTCGAATGCAAAACGCGCGCCCCGTTTCCGTCACCGCCTCATGCACGGCTGTAATGCGCAGCTCTTCCGATTCCGCTTCCAGAATCGGATTCGCCGGATTAAACTGCCGCTCGACGGCCATGCTGACTTTATTGATGAAGACAGCCATAAATTGGGGCGTAATAAAAGACGCGTCCACTTTTTTCCTGACTTTGTCGATTGTTGTCAGCCACAGATCCGCTCCGTTAAAATCGACATCCGTAATCGTCTCATCCTGAATAAACGGCAGAAGCGGCCCAAAGCTTTCCGCATCCAGAAAAACCATTCTGTCTTTTCTTCCCTCCATACGCTTTTCCCCGCAGAGATTACGCGCCCGGCATTCCGCCGCCCGCGCTGGAATAAAAGCCCTGAATCAGATCCGAAAACGCCTTGTACACAATGCTGCCGGTATCGCTTCCGATCACTAACTTCATAATCCCAATGACGGCGATAATCGCAAGAACGGTGATAATCGTTGCTCCATACTGTTTGAATATTTCATCCATAATTTTTTTCTCCTTTTCTTTCTGCATACGCTGCGACCGCGCATGCCGTTCGTTTTAAATGCGTTTCAAATGCCGCGCCTTCATGCGTTTTGTGCATGATCGTCCTGTTTTTTACAAAAGAAGGCACCCTGTTTTCCTCGTATGCCCTCCCAAAGCCCGGATGATACGGGATGGCGCAAATCCTCCGTCTCTCCAGCCGATAGTATCCCGAAAGCTTCTTAAGCTCATCGGACTGGTCCTTATAATATTTTCCGACAAGAAACAGGACATTCTTCCCGGAAAGGGCATGCTGCATAAACAGCTTCTCAAGCCTCCGGTGCGGAATGGAAAAATTCAATACCAGAAGATTGCAGGAACGCATAATTTCCGCAGCATGCGGACTGTTCGTGCAATCGGTCAGGGCCATCGCCTCTGTCCATAATCCGGTACGCGCCCGGGGAGGCTGTATCAAAACGGAACGCTTCTGATACTGCGCAAGTCCGGCCGCAACCGCAGCCATATTGGCGCTTGTGCCCGTCTGACGCGCAATACCGTAGAATGCGATCAGCAATAAAATTCCTCCTGTAATTGTAACCATATGGGATGTTTCAGATATACAGATAAAAAGATTGAAAAGATATTTTTATTCTACACTATATTCCGCAGTTTGTAAATACCTGTTTTACATTTTGAAGATTTTTTTATAAAACAGCCAGCCTTTGCGCCATTTCGACGCAAAAGCTGGCTGCCGCGCGGCTTCTTTTTATTTTATTTTTGCTTTTTTGCTCATTTTTCCTTTTTTGAGAAGCAGATTTTTTATCTTCTTTTTCTGCGCTGCCTTCATTTTCTTAGGAAGGCTTACTTTGATATTGGATTTTGTTCCTTTAAAAGCAGATGCTTTTACTGTTTTCAAAGCGGTTCCTTTTATTTTTACCGTTTTCAGCTTCTTACATTGGAAGAACGCCTTTTTTTCAATCGTTGTAACGCCTGCTCCAATGGTAACGGAAGTCAGCTTTTTACAGCCGGAAAACGCTTCGCTTCCAATACTCGTCACTGTATCAGGAATCACGACTTTCTTCAGGCTCTTCGCATTCTGATACGCCTTGCTTCCAATGCCGACGACGGTGCATTCTACACCCTTGACGTTCATCTTTGTCGGAATCGTAACCGTCTTCTGATCTTTTCCTTTTGTAAGAATCATGGTTGCCGTCTGTCCGGATACCGTTTGCACCTGATATTCGAGGGCATTCCCGTCCACAATGGAATCTCCAGGCTTTATTTCCGCGTTGCCGCCTGTACTTCCATTGCCGCCATTGTTCGGAGCATCCGGCGCGCCCGGCTTTTGTCCATCGCCCGAAGGCGCGAAAACGAGCTCCGCAAGCGCGGCCGCAAGCTTACGATACGCCGTCGTAATCTCCTCCGGCGTTGCATCTTCCCGTTCCAGAACCTCTTTTACGTCTGCAATGGCCTCTGTCAACAGCCGATAGGAATCTGCCGTAAATTCCGATGCCGCTTTTCCTTCCGCTTCCAAAAGCAGCGTTTTCAATTCTTCTTCCGTTTTATATTCCGGCGCCGGCGGCGTTATCGTTCCCGCTCCTTCTAACGCTTTGATCGCCTCATCCAGCGCACGGTACGCGCCTGTAATCTCTTCTCCCGTCGCGTCTGCTTTATCATATGCTTTCTTCGCTTCCTTCAGCGCCTCTGCAAGGCCCGCATACGACTCTTCCGTATAATCCGACGCTTCCAGCGCCTCTGCTTCCTCAATCAGCGCTTTCAGCTCTGCTTTCGTCTTATATTCCGGCGCCGGCGGCGTTATCGTTCCCGCTCCTTCTAACGCTTTGATCGCCTCATCCAGCGCATGGTACGCGCCTGTAATCTCTTCTCCCGTCGCGTCTGCTTTATCATATACTTTCTTCGCTTCCTTCAGCGCCTCTGTAAGATCCGTATACGACTCTTCCGTATAATCCGACGCTTCCAGCGCCTCCGCTTCCTCAATCAGCGCTTTCAGCTCTGCTCTCGTCTTATATTCCGGCGCCGGCGGCGTTACCGTTCCCGCTCCTTCTAACGCTTTGATCGCCTCATCCAGCGCATGGTACGCGCCT